>DASWHK010000045.1:0-2084 GCA_036398215.1 Acidobacteriota bacterium
CTCGCCGCCGACCGCCTGGGCGATGGCGGCGAGGTCGGTGGTGGTGGTGAGCACGGAGAGCGCGGCATCGGCCGGCCGGCCAACCGCCAGCAGGCCAACGCTCAGGATCGCGATAAGGACGCGGTACATGTTGCCACCTGGATCTAGAACGTGTGGGCAAAGTGGCTGCCGAGTGAGTACTCGAACTGCAGCCACACGGTGTCGGCCGTGTTCTCGTCGGGCAGGTGCTCGGCCCAGTCCCGGTTGTACTGGAGCCTGAGCTTGCTGAACTCGGTCGGGTACCAGGTCAGGTTGGGCGACAGCCGCCAGCGATGGTCGCGCAAGGGATCGGCGTTCGAGTCGCCGTCGCCGACCGCGTGCTCGACCCTGAGCCCCGCCACCCATCCCGGCGCGAACCCGTACAAGCCCTGGGCATAGAAGCCCCAGTCCCTGAGGTCACGCGCGTCCTCGGTGCCCGGATCGCCGGCGTCGTAGAGGCGTCGCAACGCTTCCGCCTGCAGCGATACGAACGGGAACCCGCGCTCGGTGTAGGCCGGCTGCCACTTGGCGTAGACGTCGGCGCCGTAGATCGAGGTGTCGGTGGTATGGCCGGTGGCGTTGGGCCCATAGAGCGCGGACACGCCGACATTGGCGCTCACGCTGTCGGTGATCTCGAAGCCGTTGAGCCAACGGGTCGAGTACAGCAGGTCGCTGAAGTTGCGCGACTGGCGCTCGAGCAAGGCGAACCCGCCGACCTCCTCGCCCTCCTCGCCGAGGAAGCTCGTCACGGTCTCGCCGCGCGCGTTCTGCGCGCCGACGTAGAGCTCGGAGTACCAGGGCAGCGGGGTCAGCCAGGCGACGCGCGCGCCCTGGCTGCGCAGCCCGTCGCCGCCGAACAGCCGGCTCAGGATCACCGGCTGGTCGACGAACGCCCATTGGTGCGGGTGCATCGGGTTTTGGCGGCCGAACTCGGTGAAGTACTGCCCGGCCTTGACTTGCAGGCCAAAGGGCAGGCTGCGGGTGGTGGCGAATGCCTCCTCGAGCTCGACCACGGTCTCGCCCTCGGCGTCGATCAGGAAGACCACGTTGGCCTGGGCGTCGAAGTACGGATCGACGGCGCCGCCGACGAACAGCTCGGTGTTGGGGACGTTGAAGCCGTTGCGGACCGGGTCGTGGCCGCCCGCCTGCAGGCCGCTCAGCGAGTCGTCGCCGACCGACGAGCCGCCGGCGATGGCCTCGCCGGAAAAGCCGATCTGGAACCCCGTACCGGACATCATTGCCGACGGCGCCGCCACCGCCGGAGCGGGCGCGGCTTCGCCCGACTTGTCCTCAAGCTCGCCTATGCGCGCCTCCAGCGCCTCGATCCGCCGCTGGTAGGCGGCCTGACTCTCTTCCATCTGGCGGCGCAACTGCCCGATCTCCGCCTGCAAGTCGCCGGCGTCCGCGGCGGTTGCCGCCGGCGCCCACGCCAGCATCACGGCCGCCACCAGCCCCGCGCCGAGTCGGGGTTCACAGCCATTGCCCATGACCTCTGTCCTTTCGTCTGCCGATTGTTTGACGCCCAGGCGCGAGGTGCCTCGCGGCCCGAACGACCGGGAGGCGAGGCGCCTGGACGGCGGTCAGTGCAGCAGGGTCAGGACAGAGGCGGAGCGCGGACTCCGGGAAGCCGCGTCGCGACGGGAGCGAACACGACCTCCGGGACGGGGATGGCGGCGAACTCGAAGCCGTCCGGCGCAGCACAGGACGGCGGCTCGGGCACCAGCTGCGCCGGCACTGCGTGCAGCGGGCAGTCCGAGTTGCTCGTCGAGCTGAAGTGGCCTTGAGGCTGGAAGGCGGCATTGTGCAGCCAGACATGGGCCCAGCCGAACGCGAGCCAGACCGCCGCCAGCGCCGCAAAGACGCGTCGGCGGGACGCCCGTTCGCTCGCGTATCCTAGGCTCATTGCCCCGCGCCGGTGGCCGCGACCACGCCTCCCCGTCTCGGCTTGCGCATCACAGGCTAGCGCCCGACCGCCGCCTTGTCACGATCGGCGCGTCAGTCGGGTGTCCAGGGCTCGTAGTCGTCGGTCGCGGGCGGGCGATGGCCGCCGGCGAGCAGCGCGCCGG
>DASWHK010000046.1:0-10687 GCA_036398215.1 Acidobacteriota bacterium
GGAGTCCTTGTAAACGATAGCGGGGGCCGGCCTCGGCGGCCGGCCCCCTCCCTGTCACGTCGGTCTTCGCGGGGTGATCGCCCGCCGGGATGAAGGGGCGTCAGAAGCCGCCCATTCCGCCCATGCCCATGTCGCCGCCGCCCGGCATGCCCCCGCCGCCGGCTTCCTTCTTTTCCGGCAGCTCATAGACCAGCGCCTCGGTGGTCAACAGCAGGCTGGCGACCGAAGCGGCGTTCTGCAAGGCCGCACGGGTGACCTTGGTCGGGTCGATGACGCCGGCCTTGACCAGGTCGCCGTACTCGCCGGTCTCGACGTTGAGGCCGAACGAGCCCTTGCCGTCGAGCACCTTCTGGCAGACCACCGACCCCTCGAGGCCGGCGTTGCTGGCCAGGATGCGCAGCGGCCCCTCGAGGGCGCGCCGCACGATGTTGACGCCGACCTTCTCGTCGCCCACGGCCTTGACGCCATCGAGGACCTTGATGCAGCGCAGCAGGGCCACGCCGCCGCCGGGCACGACGCCCTCCTCGACCGCCGCGCGGGTGGCGTGCATGGCGTCCTCGACGCGCGCCTTCTTCTCCTTCATCTCGGACTCGGTGGCGGCACCGACGTTGATGACCGCGACCCCGCCGGCCAGCTTGGCGAGCCGCTCCTCGAGCTTCTCGCGGTCGTAGTCCGAGCTGGTGTTCTCGATCTGGGCGCGGAGCTGCTCGACCCTGCCCTTGATGTCGGAGGCCTTGCCGGCGCCCTCGACGATCGTCGTCTCGTCCTTGCCGATGGTCACCTTCTTGGCGCTGCCGAGATCGGTGAGCTTGACGTTCTCGAGCTTGATGCCCAGGTCCTCGGTGATGCAGGTGCCGCCGGTGACCACCGCGATGTCCTCGAGCATCGCCTTGCGGCGGTCGCCGTAGCCCGGCGCCTTCACCGCCGCGCCCTTCAGGGTGCCGCGAATCTTGTTGACCACCATGGTGGCCAGCGCCTCGCCCTCGACATCCTCGCCGATGATCAGCAGCGGCCGGCCCGAGCGAGCCACCTGCTCGAGCAACGGCAGCAGGTCGTTGAGGGCCGAGATCTTCTTCTCGTGGATCAGGATGTACGGATCCTCGAGCTCGCACTCCATGCGCTCGGGATCGGTGACGAAGTACGGCGACAGGTAGCCGCGGTCGAACTGCATGCCCTCGACGACCTCCAGCGAGGACTCGGTGGAGCGCGCTTCCTCGACGGTGATGACGCCGTCACGGCCGACGGTCTCCATCGCCGCGGCGATCATCTCGCCGATCTCGGTGTCGCCGTTGGCGGAGATCGTCGCCACTTGCTTGATCTCCTCCTTGCCCTTGATCTTCTTCGAGAGGTTGACGAGCTCCGCGACAACGGCGACGACCGCCGCCTCGATGCCGCGCTTCAGCGCCATCGGGTTGGCGCCGGCGACCACGTTCTTGACCCCCTCGCGGTAGATCGCCTCGGCGAGGATGGTCGCCGTCGTGGTGCCGTCGCCGGCCACGTCCGAGGTCTTGCTGGCGACCTCGCGAACCATGCTGGCGCCCATGTTCTCGACCTTGTCCGGCAGCTCCACCTCCTTGGCCACCGTGACACCGTCCTTGGTGATCACTGGGCTGCCCCACTTCTTGCCGAGAACGACGTTGCGGCCGCGCGGACCGAGCGTCACCTTCACGGCCTTCGACAACTTCGTGACGCCGGCCAGAATCGCGTGGCGGGCATCTTCGCTGTACAGGACTCGCTTCGACATTTTCAACCCTCCAGAACCGCAAGGACGTCGTCCTCGCGCAAGATCACGTGCTCGACGCCGTCGAGCTTCACCTCGGTGCCGCCGTACTTGGTGACCAGGATGCGGTCTCCGATCTCGACCTCGATGGGCAGCCGCTCGCCGTCTTCGTTGCGCCGTCCGGCGCCGACCGCGACGACCTTCGCCTCGAGGGGCTTCTCCTTGGCGGTATCGGGGATGATGATCCCGCCGCTAACCTCTTCCGCCGGCTCGAGCCTACGGGCCAGAATCCGATCTCCCAACGGTGTGACGTTCGCCATCGCTGGCAACCTCCATGAGACAATCGCGGCCGGGCGCGCCGGCGGAACGATCTGCGTCCGCCGCTCTCCGGTGCTGTCGGGCTGCGTGCCGGGGCCGTGAAACCTGGATGACGGTGGGGCTCCCGATCGGGCGCCCCGCGGTCGTGAGCCGACCGCGCCGTCCGCCCGTGAACAAGGAAACGAGCGCAACACTGAGATTATCTTAGGGGACAATTAGCAGATCGTCAAGCCGGCAGCGCCGCAACTCCCCCTCGCCCGCTGATCGCGCGCTCCCCGTGCCGGACCCCGGGGCTGCAAATCATCAAGCCGGCAGCGTCACGGAGCCGTCGACGTCGACCTGCTCGAGCTCGAGCTGCGGGCGCGCCGCGCCGTTCCAGTAGTTGATCTTCAGCTTGGCGACGGCGTCGATGTGCGCCCCCTTCTCGATCCGGGCGGCCAGCTCGGGGCGCCGCCAGGCGACCGCCTCGATGCGGCAATCCCCCGCCCCCAGCCGCAGCTTGACGTGCTGTTCTTTGATGATCGCCGGTTCGGCCTCCACCCGCAGGTCGCGGCACAACAGCCGCGGCCGCGGGTTGCCGACGCCGAACGGCGCCAGCCGCTCGAGCTCGTTGGCGAGGCCGACGGCGTTGCGATCGACCAACAGCTCGGCGTCGCAAACGGTCTCGGTCGCCATTCGCCGCGCCCGTTCGAGCTCGTCGCCGCGGCTGGCGGCAAGCGCCTCGCATAGCGGCGCGACGTTGGCGGCGGAAAGCTGCAGGCCGGCAGCTTGCGGGTGGCCGCCGTACTCCACGAGCAGCTCGCCGACCGCGGCGAGGGCGCCGACGATGCTGAACCCGGGAATCGAGCGCGCCGATCCGAACGCCCTGTCCTCGTCGACGGCGATCACCACGGCCGGGCGTCCCCAGGTCTCGACCAGCCGCGAGGCGACGATACCGATCACCCCGCGGTGCCAGCCAACGCCGTGAACGACCACCACCGAGGCGCCGTCCGCAGGCCGCTGGGCAAGCGCCTGCTCGAGAACCTCGGCCTCCACCTGCCGGCGCCGGGTGTTGGTGTCGTGCAACAGCTTGGCGAGGCGCCGGGCCACGCCGGGGTCGGCGGTCATGAACATCTCCACCGCGTCCCTGGGGTGGCCGAGCCGGCCGGCGGCGTTGATTCGCGGCGCCAGGCGGAAGCCGACGTCGGTGGCGCTCACCGGCGAGCGCACCCCGGCAAGCTCCATGAGGGCCCGAAGCCCGGGGTTGACCGCCTCGCCGAGCGTCGCCAGCCCGTGCCAGGTCAGGACGCGGTTCTCGCCGGAGAGTGGCACCAGGTCGGCCACCGTACCGAGCGCCACGAGCTTGAGCAGCGCCGTGCCCCGGAAGCCCTTGGGGTGCCGCTCGAGCACGCCGCGGGCGAGCTTGAAGGCGACCCCGACGGCGGCGAGGTCGGTCTCGGGGTAGCCGGCGTCCGGCAGCCGTGGGTTGAGCATCGCCAGCGCCGCCGGCACCTCGGCGCCCGGCTCGTGGTGGTCGGCGACGATCAGGTCGATGCCCAGGTCGCCGGCGCGGCGGGCGGCATCGTGGGCGGTGATGCCGCAATCGACCGCGATGACGACCTTCGCCCCCATCGCGTGCGCCCGCTCGATGCCGCTCGGCTTGAGCCCGTAGCCGTCCTCGAGCCGGTGCGGCACCAGGTAGTCGATCTCGGCGCCGACGGCGCGCAGCGCCACGAGCAGAACCACGGTGCCGGTGATCCCGTCGACGTCGTAGTCGCCGTGCACCACGATGCGCTCGCCCTTGTGGATGGCCGCCAGCAGCCGCTCGACCGCCGGCTCCATCGCCACGAACGAGAACGGCGAGTGCAGCTCGTCGAGGCTCGGCTCCAGAAACGCGCGGGCGGCGGCAGGGCTGTCGATGCCGCGCGCCGCGAGCACCCGGGCGGTGGTCGGCAACAGTCCCAGCTCGGCGGCAAGGGTGGCGGCGACCGCGGGGTCGTGGTCGCGCAGGCGCCAGGTCCGGGACGACACCGTCGCTTGCAGCTGCAGGCTAACCCTCCAATCCGGCGAGCGCTCCCATGCCGCGGAACTTGGCGTAGCGCCGCTCGATCAACGCCTCGACGTCCATCCCGATCAGCCCGTCGAGCTGCCGTTCCAGCGCCGCGCCCAGCGTCGACGCCATCGCCTCCGGGTCGTTGTGGGCGCCGCCCTCGGGCTCCGGGAGCACCTCGTCGACGAGGCCGAGCTCGAGGAGGTCGGGAGCCGTCAGCTTGAGGGCATCGGCGGCTTCCGAAGGGTGATCCGGATCGCGCCAGAGAATCGACGAGCAGGATTCCGGAGAGATGACCGAGTAGGTCGAGTAGCGCAGGATGCTGACGTGATCGCCGACGCCGATCCCGAGCGCGCCGCCGCTGCCGCCCTCCCCGATCACGGTGACGATGATCGGCACCCGCAGCACCGCCATCTCCCGGAGGTTCCTGGCGATCGCTTCGGCGACCCCGCGGGCCTCGGCGCCGGCCCCGGGATAGGCGCCCGGCGTGTCGATGAACGTGAAGACGGGCCGCGAGAACTTCTCGGCCATCTTCATCACCCGCAGGGCCTTGCGGTACCCCTCCGGGTGCGGCATGCCGAAGTTGCGGTGCAGCTTCGACTTGGTGGTGCGCCCCTTCTGCTGCCCGATGACGCAGATCGGGCGGCCGTTGAACTCCGCGAAGCCGGCGACGATCGCCGCGTCGTCGCCGAACTGCCGGTCACCGTGCAGCTCCAGGAAGCCGTTGAACAGGCGGCCGACGTAGTCGAGGGTGTAGGGCCGTTGCGGGTGGCGGGCCACCAAGGTGACCTGCCAGCGGGAAAGGTTGGCGTAGATCTCCCTCCGGGTCTTGTCGAGCTGCCGCTCGAGGTCGGCGAGGCGCGCGTCGCGCTCGGGCGAGGCCGGATACAGGCCGAGCTCGTGGATCTGCTTTTGCAGCTCCGCGATCGGCTTCTCGAAGTCTTCAGCTTTGCGGTCCATGGTCTCGCGGCTCTGATCGCAGCCGGCGCCCACGTGGGCCGCGCGGAGGGCGCAAACGGTGTCCCACCCTCGTTCGGGCCGGCCGACGACTCCGAAGCGTAGCATGCAACCTTGCGTTCAAGCTGCGCCCCGGGGGAGGATCTGAGCCTGTTTTCGAGAGATGCGGCGAACCCCATGACGACGGCATCGACCAGCATGGCCTTGATCCTGGCGGCCGCCACCCTGGCGCAGCCCGCCGCCGCCGGGCAGGGCGCCGCGGCGCGAGCCCCATTGCCGGTATCGCCCGACCGGATCGACCTCCGCCTCGAGGTGCGCTCCGAGCTGCCGGTGGTGGAGGTCGAAGCGGACCTCACGTTCCAGGCCAACGAGGACCTCGAGGCGGTCGAGCTCTTCATGGGCCCCAACCTGACCCTCGAGGCGGTCGCCGGCGAAGACGGGGTGCCGCTCGATTACCAGCGGCGCCGCGATCGGGTGCGTATCGCCACGCCGGCTCTCGCCGCCGGCGACACCGTCACCTGGCGCTTCCGCTACCAGCTCCGCTTCCCCGCGTCGCTCCGCGAGGCCGGCCAGATGTTCACCGCGTTACCGTGGTATCCACACTTCCGCCATCCCCCGAACGCTTTCGAGTACACCCGCTACGTCCCGATGCGCACCCGGCTGACCGCGACGTTGCCGCGCCCCTGGGTGCTGATCGCGCCGGGCGCCGGGACCACGCGAAACGACGGCCGCAACATCACCTATACCTGGACCGATTCGGTGCCCGCGCCGGCAACCGCGCTGGTGATCGGCAACCTCGAGCAGCAGTCGCGCACCCATTCTTCGCGATTATTTCGCAGCTTCTTCCCGCCGGGCGCCCGTTCGGTGAGCCGTCCGTATGCCGAGTACTTCGCGGTGGCCGTCACCTACTTTGCCGACAATATCGGCAACCTCCCCCGCCGCAACTTCAGCCTCGTCGCGCTGCAACTGCCGGAGGGCATCAGCGGCCTCACCGTCGCCGGCGTGACCTTCCTGCAGGCGGGCGAGATCCGGCCCGAGCAGCCGTTCCCCTACCGGATCCTCGCCCACGAGATCGCCCACTACTGGTGGAACTACCACACCGAGATCCCGCGGCGCAGCGACGGCTGGCTGCGCGAGGGCCTGCCCACCTACAGCGCGCTGCTGTTCCTCGAGCACCAGTACGGCCACGCGATGATGCGCCAGGAGCTGGAGCGGTCGCGCCGCGTGTCGCTCGCCGTCTCCTCCGACGAGCCGCTCGCGCTCGGCTTCGGGATGGCCACCACGGAGGCGATCTACGCCTTCAACTACCACAAGGCGGCCCTGGTGCTCCACATGCTGCGCCAGGTCATCGGATCCGACGGCTTCGCCCAGCTGCTGCGTCGCCTGCACGAGCTGCCGGCAGCCCTCACCCGCGGCGCGTTCGTCGCCGAGGCCGAGCGCATTTACGGCGACGACCTCTCCTGGTTCTTCGCCTCCTGGCTGGACAGCGCCGCGATCCCCAGCTTCACGGTCCGCTACGATTCCGGCGTCCACGAGGACGAGTCGCTGTCGCTCTTCCAGCTGCGCGGCGTCATCGAGCAGCACGGCGCCGCGATCCGCCATCCGGTGCTGCTGCGGATCCCGCTGGACGGCGCCCCGCCGCTCGAGCAGAGGGTGTGGATCGAGCCCGGCACGACGGAGTTCGCCATCACTCTGCCCTCCCGGGCCCGCGGCCTCGAGTTCGACCCCCGGGGCGACCTGCTGTACCGCAGCGTGACGGTCGAGGAGCGCGCCCCGCGCTGACGGGCGCCGCCCTGCACACGTCATGTCCGTGACGGAGGACGTCCTCGACGGGCGTCAGCGCTGCAAGCGCGGGAAAAAGAAGCTGTGCAGCGCTTGCCCCAGCGCCCGCACGGGCTGCGCCAGCCGGGCGGCGACGCCCGCTGATCGGTGGCGCCCCTCGAGTTGCCCTTGCACGTAGGCCACGGCGTCCTGGCAGTAGCGTTCCATCAGCTCCTCGAAGGTGGCGCGAAAGCGCTCCCGCGGCGTGCCCTCGAGCGCTTGGAAGGCGTTTGAGGCGAGCACCTTCCGGCTCCAGGCGGCGCAGAAGCCCTCGATCCAGGCGATCTGATCGCCCACCGGCGGCGGCACCCCTTGCTGAGGCACCTCGACGCGAGCCGCGATCCAGATGCCGATGATCTCGCGGGCCTCGGTGGCCAGGTTGCCGGCCAGCGCCCGGGCCCGCTCTCCGTCGCTGTCGAGCAGCACGCCGAAGGCCGGGAAGTTCTGCCGCCAGCTCTGGTGGCGGGCGGCCAGGCGGTCGCGGTCGCTGTGGAAGCGCTCAGCTGCCTCGCCGGCGAGCAGCGGCTCGGAGAGAAAGTGATCGACCGAAGTCATGGGTGTGTCCTTGCTCGAGCTCGATACCGGACCCCCGGGTCTTGCCGCCGCCCGGGATCTTGCCGGCCGCCCCGGGTCTTGCCGCCGCCCCGGATCTTGCCGGCCGCCCCGGATCTTGCCGGCCAGAGCTCGCTGCTGCCGGTTGACGGTTGACGGCATCGTACCGCCTTTTTCCCTATACTCAGGAAATGCGAGGGGTAGCGCTGCGACGATTGGTGCTTTTCGCGGCTGGCGCCGTCGTCCTGCTCTACATGGTGCAGAGCGCCGGAGCGGTCACGGTGGGCGAGTACCTTCGCCGCCTGGGGATCGCGCTGCTGGTGCCGATCGCCCTGGTCGGCGCCCAGCATTGCCTGCGGGCGCTGGCCTGGAGGTTTCCGATCCGGGCGACCGACCAGCCGGTCGCCTACCTCGAGCTGCTGCGGGCCCGCCTCGGCGCCGAGGCCCTCGGCTACCTGTCGTTCACCGGCGCCATCGGCTCGCAGACTTCCAAGGTCCTCTTGCTGCGCGACGGGATCGGGGCGCGCAACGGCGCCGCCAGCGTCGCCGTCGACGCTGCCGCTTCCGGCATCGCCGGCGTCCTGTTCACGGGCGCGGCGCTGCTGGCCTGCCAGACGACGTTGCAACTACCGGCCTGGACGGCGGCCATCGGCGGGGCGCTGGTCGGCACCGGCGCCGCCGCCTGGATCATGGCGGCGATCTGGAGCGGCCAGCGGCGCCACCTCGACGAGCTGCCGGAGATCGATTACTCGTCGCACTCGAAGCTTGCCGCCGCCCGCGACTCGATGCGCCTGGTCAGGGTCGGCCTGGTGCGCCTGCACGGCCTGCCCTTCGCACTGATGATCGTCATCCACCTGCTCGGCCACTGCGCCCTCACCGCGGCCACCTGGTCGATCCTCTCGATCCTCGGGATCAGCGACCGGGCGATCGTCGCTCTGCTGCTGGAGGTCGGCGCCAAGCTGGGCAACACGATGGGGGTGGTGGTCCCCGCCCGCCTCGGCGTCTTCGAGGCCGGCATCGCGGCCTCGGCCAACCTCCTGGACTTCGCCCCGGCCGCGGCCCTGGCGGTGGGCCTGGTCCGCCGCCTGGTCGACATGATCTGGGTCGGCGCCGGCCTGGCGCTCGTCACCCTCTGGCCGCTGCAGCTTCAGGTGGTTTCGCGCAGCCGGTAGCGCTGGATTTTGCCCGTGGGCGTACGGGGCAGCTCGTCGCGGAGCTCGATGATGGCGGGGACGGCGTGGGCGGAGAGGCGGGCGGCGGCGTGCTCGCGGAGGGCGGCGGCGAGTCCGTCGTCTGGGGCGGTGGACGACGGCACGACGAAGGCGACGCCGCAGGACAGACCCTTGCCGTCGGTGCCGGCGACGACGGCCACTTCACTCACGCCTTCGTGCTCGAGCAGCACGGCCTCGACCTGCGTCGGGATGACCCACTTGCCGTGGACCTTGAAGAGGTCGTCGCCCCGGCCGCAATACCAGTAGCAGCCTTCGGCGTCGCGGCGGTACTTGTCGCCGGTCACGAACCACTCGCCCCGCTGCGCCAGCTTGCTGGCCTCGTGGCGGTTCCAGTAGCCGGCGCAGGCCGAGTCGCCGCGCACCCACAGGTCGCCGACCTGATCGTCGCCGAGGTCTTCGCCGGCCTCGCCGACGACCCGCGCCGCGTAGCCGGGGATCGGCCGCCCCGAGCAACCCGGCCGGATGTCGTCGATCCGGTTGGCGATGAAGATGTGCAATAGCTCCGTGGACCCGATGCCGTCGAGCAGCGGCACGCCCGTCCGCTCGATCCAGGCCTCACACAGGGGCGCCGGCAGGGCCTCACCGGCCGAGACGCAGACCTCGAGGCTCTCGAGGCCGCCGTCGCCGAGTCGCTTGTCGAACTCGGGGTCGGCCAGCAAGGCGGAGTAGAAGGACGGCACCGCGTAGAAGTGGGTGACGCCGTGCTCGGCGATGGCCCCCAGCATGTTGGCCGGCGTCGGCTTGTCGGCGACCAGCACGGCGCGGCCGCCGCTCCACATCGGGCAGTGGAGGCTGTTGCCGAGGCCGTAGGCGAAAAAGAGCTTCGAGGCCGACAGGTGCACATGCCGCTCGCTGAGCCCCAGGGTGCGGCGCCCCCAGCACTCGGCCGCCACCCAGATGTCGTGGTGCAGGTGGATCGCCGCCTTCGGCGCCCCGGTGCTGCCCGAGGTGTAGAGCCAGAAGGCGGGCTCGTCGCAGTGGGTCTCGGTTGCGGGGCGCGGCGAGGCGGCCTCGAGGAGCTCTTCGCCCCGGTGCCATCGAAGCCCGTCGCCCGACTCCGGCAGCTCCGGCGACTCCGCGCCGTCCTCCTCGCCGGCGTCCGAGAAGACCACGAGGTCGCGGAGGTGCGGCGCATCGCCCTGCGACGCGGCGATGCCGTCGGCGAGCGCGGGCGCGATCGCCGCGACCACCGCGCGGCTGTCGCCGAGATAGAACGCGTGGTGCTCCGCCGGCAGATAGGGGTTCACGGGGACCGCCACGGCGCCGGCCCAGATGGTGCCGAGAAAGGCGGTCACGAACGACGGGGCGTCGGGCAGGGCGATCAGCACCCGCTGCTCGCGGCAGACGCCGAGGCCGTCGAGCGCCGCGGCCCAGCGCGCCGCGCGGTCGCGGACCTGGGCGTAGGTGATCGACTCGTTGCCGTGGGAGAACGCGATGCGCTCGCCCCAGCCGGCGTCGAGCGCGCCGTCGGCCAGGCGGGCGGCGATGTTCAGGCCGCGGGGATACTCGGGCGTTTCGGTTTGGGGATGCTCGGGCGCCTGAGTCTCGAGCCGGGTCATCGCCGCAAGGGCCGTGAAGCGCCCCCTGCATCGGCAAGCTCTTCACGCGTTCCCCTTCGCAAGGCGTGGGAGCCGTCGCAGGTCCCGGCCTTCGGCCTCATCGCCGCAGGCGGACGCAGCCGTGGCCGAGCAGCTCCTCCAGGTCGCTGACCAGCTCGGGGCTGGGCGTCACCCAGAGGAAGCGGTTCGGCGCCAGGTGGGCGCGGAAGCCGTGCGGGCTGGGGCGCTGCAGGCGCAGGGAGACGGGGACCTCGCCGCGATGGCGCTCCAACAGGTCGCGCAGCCGCTCCGGGACCTCTTCGGACAGGCCGGTGAGGACCACCGAGATCTGCACCTCGCGGGTCTTGGCGTTGGCCTGCTGCTCGAAGAACGAGGTCAGCGGCTGGATGTCGCTGGCGATCATGCGGGCGCTGTCGTCCTCGGTATCGGGGCGGCCGCTGATCAGCACGACCTCGTCCTCGTTCAGGAGGCGGAAGCAGGCCCGGTAGCAATCGGGAAA
>DASWHK010000047.1:0-7286 GCA_036398215.1 Acidobacteriota bacterium
CCACCGGTCGCCGGCACCTGCTATGTTTCGCCGCATGGGCACGCTGCAACGTCTGATTCCCTGGCTGCGGGCGCGGCGCTCGGGCTGGTCGGGCGAGACCGATCGCGCCTTTCACGACGCCCTCTTCGCGGCACACGACCACAACGCCTTCTCGCCGGCGTACACCGGCAACATCACCATCCGCCGCTTCGCCGACCTCGCTGAGCCCTTTGTCAAAGGGTGCGGGTACGTCATCGACGTCGGCTGCGGCCTCGGCGAGATCAGCTGCGAGCTGGCGCGACGCTTTCCGGCGACGCGCTTTCTCGGCATCGACCACAGTGAGGCGGGGGTCACCGGGGCGCGCCGAAACGCCGAACAGCTCCGGCTGGAGAACGCGACCTTCGAAGCGCACGACATGGAGCGCTTCACGCCGGACGAAGACCCCGATCTGGTGACGATGTTCGATGCCTTCCATCATCTCGTGGATCCGCACCGGTTCGTCGAGCGCATGGGAAGACATACGCAACGTTTCCTGCTCATCGAGCCGCAGGGCGACTGGAAGGGAAGCTGGACGCGAAAGCTCGACTTCGACTGGCTGGCGCAGGACCTCGAGAAGATCCGCGCGCACCTCGCCTACTCGATCGCTGAAGCTCCCGAGCCGAACGCCGGGAACGAGCCGAGCGCCGGTGTCCCACCCGGCGCTGCGCGCGAACCGGAAACCGACCCCGCGTCTGGCGCGGCGGGCGAGCCCGTGGAGAACCGCTACAGCATCGAGGCTTTCGAGAAGATGTTCGCCGGTTACGGGCTGCGCATCCGAGGCACGGTGTCCGGCCTCGATACATATCCGCCCGGCCCCACGCTCGATACGCCGACGCGCCGCCAGTTCGGCGAGCTCGCCTATCAGCTCTATCGCTCCGTCGACGAGCGGCTGTACGAGACCGGCTTCGACGTGCACGCCAAGCATCTCGTGATTCATGCCGTCGCAGGAGCGGGATCGCGGCGCCGTGAGCCGAGAATCGAGCTGCCGGCGAGCCGCGCGGGCAGCGAGCTACGCGGGCCCCACGACGTCCAGCATCTGGCCTACGATGGACCGAGGGAGGGTCCACCGGGAGCCACGTTCACAGCGCGCGTGTCGCTGCGCAACCGCAGCTTTCGTGTCTGGTCCAGCAACGACCCCTCGCACCCCGACATGGTCAGCTATCACTGGCTCGACACGAACCGCCGCGTCGTTGTCGAAGACGGGGACCGCAGCCCGCTGCCCCGCGGCCTGGCCCCGGGCGACGAGGCCGACGTGGCTATCCGGGTCACTGCGCCCGGCGAGCCGGGCGACTACATCCTCGCCATCGACATGGTCAAGGAGGGCAAGTGCTGGTTTCGCGACGCCGGCAGCCCGACGCTCGATATCCCCTACCGCGTGAGGCGTTGACCGGCGCGGGTTCATTCGTACTCGATCTCGAGGATCTCCAGGGATTGCTCGCCGCGCGGCAGGCGGAGCGTCACCTCGTCACCGACCTCGCGGCCGAGCAGCGCCTTGGCGATCGGCGAGATCCAGCTCACGCAGCCGTTGGCGGGCTCGGCCTCGTCGACGCCGCAGATCAGGTAGGTGCGCTCGTCGCCGTCCCCGTCGATCACCGTGACGCGCGCCCCGAAGCGGACGCGGTCGCCCGACTGGCCGGACGTATCGACGACCTCGAAGCGGCCGACGTGGTCCTCGAGGAAGCCGATAAGAGCCTTGACCTCCTGCAGCCGGCGCCGAGCCTTGCTGGCCGCCTCCTTGCCGCGCGCACCGTCCGCCTCCTGGTTCCTGCCGGCGAGCGCCTCGAGAGCCGGCAGCTCCTCGTCGATCAGGCGGCGGAGCTCCTCGCGGACCCGGCGCGCCCCCTCGGGGGTGATGTAGTTGGGGGCGCCCGGCGGCAGCACGTCGATCGGGCGGGCGACGGCCTCGTCGAGGTCGTCGAGGTCCGTTTCCTTGGTGAAAGCCTTATTCATCGCCTAGACTGGAGCAACCTCGCCGCGGGATGTAGCGTCGGCAAGCGAAGGGGTGGGGCAACCAACGGGAGGTGAACTGATGGCAGACAGCGCGCGCGCGGTCAGCTACTACTACGTCACGGTACCCGATCGGCCGGGCGAGGGGGCCCGGGTACTGGGGGCCCTCGAGGACGCCGGGGTGAACCTGCTGGCCTTCCATGCCTTCCCCACCGGCGAGGGAGCGCAGCTCGACTTCGTTCCCGACGACAGTGCGGCCTTCGCCAAGGCCGCTCGAGGGGCGGGCCTGCAGCTGAGCGAGGAGAAGACGGCGTTCCTGCTGGACGGCGGCGACCGCCCGGGGGCCGCCGCCGAGCTCCTCGGGAAGCTGGGGGCGGCGGGGGTCAACGTCGTGGCCATGGACGCCGTCATCAGCGGCGACGGCCGCTACGGCGCCCTCTTTTGGGTCTCGCCCGGGGACGTGGAGAGTGCCAAGGGGGCTCTGGGGATCGGCTAGGAGAGGTTGCCGACAGCCCGCAGAAAGGGTCCCTGATAAGTGGCAGGAGAGTCCGCTCATAAGAAGATGTCCGTGACGCGACTGCTGTTGCCGCTCGGTGACGGGCTGGGGCGGATCGAGCGCCGCGACGGCATCTTCGATCTTTTCACCAACTAGTAGCGGTAGTGCTCGGGCTTGTAGGGCCCCTCGACCGGCACGCCGAGGTACTCGGCCTGCTCCTCGGTCAGCTCGGTCAGCTCGACGCCGAGCTTGTCGAGATGGAGGCGGGCGACCTCCTCATCGAGCTTCTTCGGCAACACGTAGACCTGCTTCTTGTACGCCTCGGCGTTGGTGTGCAGCTCGATCTGCGCGAGCACCTGGTTGGTGAACGAGGCCGACATCACGAAGCTCGGGTGGCCGGTGGCGCAGCCGAGGTTCATCAGCCGCCCCTCGGCGAGCACCAGGATCGAGTGGCCGTCCTCGAACACCCACTCGTCGTACTGCGGCTTGATGTTGATCCTCTCGATGCCCGGCGTCCGCGCCAGCCCGGCCATGTCGATCTCGTTGTCGAAGTGGCCGATGTTGGCGACGATCGCCTTGTCCTTCATGCGCGCCATCTGCTGGGCGGAGATGACCCTCTTGTTGCCCGTCGAGGTCACGAGGATGTCGGCGGTCTCGATCACCGACTCGAGACGGCGCACCTCGTAGCCCTCCATCGCCGCCTGCAGCGCGCAGATCGGATCGATCTCGGTGATCACCACGCGGGCGCCCTGGCCGCGCAGCGCCTGGGCGCAGCCCTTGCCGACCTCGCCAAAGCCGCAGACCACCGCCACCTTGCCGCCGATCATCACGTCGGTGGCGCGGTTGAGGCCGTCGACCACCGAGTGGCGGCAGCCGTAGATGTTGTCGAACTTGGATTTGGTCACCGAGTCGTTGACGTTGATCGCCGGGAACAGCAGGGTGCCGGCGCGGGCCATCTGGGCGAGGCGGCTGACGCCGGTGGTGGTCTCCTCGGAGACGCCCTTGATGCCGGCCGCCGTCTTGTGCCAGCGCTGCGGGTCCTTGGCCATCTCGGCACGCAGCAGCTCGAGGATCACGCCCCACTCCTCGGGCTCCGTGTCGGGGTCGAAGGCGGGGATGGCGCCGGCGGCCTCGAACTCGTAGCCCTTGTGGATGACCAGCGTCGCGTCGCCGCCGTCGTCGACGATCAGGTCCGGGCCGCTGCCGTCCGGCCACAGGAGCGCCTCGCTGGTGCACCACCAGTACTCCTGCAGGGTCTCGCCCTTCCAGGCGAACACCGGGATGCCGCGCGGCCGATCGACGGTGCCGCCGGTCTCGGGGCGGCCGACGACGGCCGCCGCGGCGGCGTGGTCCTGGGTCGAGAAGATGTTGCAGGAGACCCAGCGAACGTCGGCGCCGAGGTCGGTGAGCGTCTCGATGAGCACCGCGGTCTGCACGGTCATGTGCAGGCTGCCCATCACCTTGGCCCCGGCCAGCGGCTTGTCCTCGCTATGGCGGCGGCGCACCTCCATCAGGCCCGGCATCTCGTGCTCGGCGAGGCGGATCTCCTTGCGGCCGAGCTCGGCGAGCGACAGGTCGGCGACTTTATGGGGGACGCGATCGGCCTCGACCGCGGTGTCGAAGGGATGGAGGGCGGTGGTGACGGATGTCATGGTGTTGCTCCCGAGGTGACAGCGTGCGTTGATGGCGAATTGGGGTGCGGTAGGAATGACCGGAAGGTCGCGCCAGGCGAACGTGGACTTCCCCGCGCCCGGCGGCAAGCCGGCCTCCCCATGATATTTCATGTGCGGCGCCGGTTCGAGCGGGCCCAGGCGCCTCGCCCCTGCCAGAAGCCCCGCGCCGGCCGAATCGGGAGGACTCAGGCCCAGTACCAGGCGTCGAACGACAGCGCTGTCACACGCTTCGCGCGGCTGCGCGCCGTCGCCGGAAACCACGCCAACTCTCGGCCCGCCCCGTCGCGCGACTGCGCCGAGCGCGCCCGCACGCCGCGCAAGCCGGCCGCACGGGCCGCGACGCCGATCCGCTGGCAGCGTTCGCGGGTCACCGGCCGGCCGGTGCCGTCGACGGGGTAGCTCTTCGGCAATCCGGCGGCGGCCACGCCGGCGCGTGAATGCGCATCGCAGACTCGTTGCCGCCGCGGCAGGCTCGCGCCCACGAGCACCGGGCCGTTGTCGTCACGCAGGTCCTCAGGCTCGTACGGCCAACCCGCGATGAAGGCGCGCAAATTGAGGCGCGCCGTGACCTCGTCCTCGCTGAAGTAGAGCGTCGGGAAGCTGGCGGGAGGATTCCAGCGTCCGCCTCGTTCGGCGGCATACGTCGGATCGAGCGGGTTTCGCCAGCTGCGCTCGGCGATGCGCCACCAGGTCCAGCGGTCGGCCAGGTGTTCCTCGATGAATCTCACTTAGGGCTCGCGCAGAAATGACTTCCTGCACCGAGGGCGCCCAGGCGCCATCCTCGCCAGGCGCGCGACCGAGGCATAGCCAAGCCTATGTCGCAGGGAGCGCAACGCCGCGAGGATGGATGCATGGGCGACCGAATGCGGAAGTCATTTCTGCGCGAGCCCTTAGGACTGCGAGCGCTCGAAGGCGAACATCTCGCGACACGTTGCGAGAACCGCCCGGCTCTGGCCGTCGGCGAGGAGATCCAGCAACGAGCGGTCGTTCATCCGCGCGACTGGCCGGCGCACCACCGCCGGAATCCGGTCGCGCTTCAAGTAGTGCACCAGCAGGTCGGTCGCCGCGGCGAGATCGGCGACCGCCTCGCTGCGCTCGACCGGCACGCCGGTATCGATCCACTTGCTCACCGCCTGCCGGCTGACGCCAAACAGCCGCGCGGCCTCCGACTGGCTCAGCCCCCACACCGCCAGCGTGCGCGCCAGCGACTGCCCGGCGCGGCAGCGGTCGAGATACTCGGCGAACTCGTCGAGCCAGCCACGCCGCTCTTCATGGGCGGCCGCCACCAATGACGCCGCCTCGCGCGGATCAAGGTCGATAATGTCGTCGAGCTGCGTTGCGGGTTGGCCCATGCGCCCTCTCTTGCTGCAACCATATGTCAACCGCTACCTCATGTCAACCGCCCGCGTGGTGGCGGCGGTCGCGGGGCGAACGGCGCGAATCCATAGACCGGCGACGGCGAAGCTACGTGGCCGACCAGTCGAACTGCAGGCTGCCGGAGCGCTCGAGGATCGCTTGCCACCACTCCGGGTTGTCGACGTACCAGCGCACCGTCTGCTCCAGACCGGTGTCGAAGTCGATCTCGGCCTTCCAGCCGAGCTCGGCCTCGATCTTGGCCGGGTCGATCAGGTAGCGGCGGTCGTGGTTGGGGCGGTCGGCGACGTGCTCGATCCACTCGTCGGGCTCTTTGCCGAGCAGCCGGATGATCCGCGACACCAGCTCGAGGTTGGTCAGCTCGTTGCGGGCGCTGATGTCGTAGATGGGCAGCCTGCCGGCGTCGGTGGCGGCGGCGGCGGTGATCTCGACCTTCGGGGCGTGCACCATCGCCAGGATGGCGCGGCAATGGTCGCGCACGTGCAACCAGTCGCGCTTCTGCAAGCCGTCGCCGTAGACCGGCGCCTTGCGGCCGCGGACTACGTTGGTGATCACCAGCGGGATGAGCTTCTCGGGAAACTGGTAGGGCCCGTAGTTGTTGGCGCAGTGGGTCAGGACGATGTCCATCTCCGGATAGGTCTGCATGTAGGCGCGCACGAACAGGTCGCCGGCCGCCTTGGCGGCGCTGTACGGCGTCTTGGCGTTCAGCGGGCTGGACTCATCGAAGCAGCGCTGCGCCGCCGGCAGCTCGCCGTAGACCTCGATCGTCGAGACGTGGACGTGGCGGCGCACCGGCACCTTGCGCGAGGCCTCGAGCAGGCTCTGGCAGCCGAGGGCGTTGGAGCGGGCGAAGTCCGACGGGGTCACGACGGCGCGGTCGTTGTGGCTCTCGGCGGCGAAGTTGACCACCACCTCCGGCCGGTAGCGCTCGTAGATCGCCGTCATCGCCTCGAAGTCGCAGATGTCGGCGACCTCCAGGTCGATGTCGTCGATGACCGCGTCGAGGTTCGCCGGATTGCTGGCGAAGCCGAGGTTGTCGACCGCGACGATCCCGTCCCCCGGGCGCTCCGCGCGCAGGAAGTGAACGAAGTTGGAGCCGATGAAGCCACAGGCTCCGGCTACGAGGTAGGTGGTCATCCTGGTCCTGGAACCCGGCCGCGATGGCAGGACCTGCGAGCCTATTGGGGCAGCGTCCTGAAGCACGCCGTGAGCGGCTAGTGTAGCGCATCAACGTTCAAGCGAGCCGCGCGCCCCAACCCCCTCGCCCGGTGACGTCATCTCACAAATCTGACGTACGCCCGGCACGCCCACAAACGTCAGGATCGGATGATCCCGGCGCTGCCACCAGACCGTGGCTTGATTCGACCGCGCGGCGACGAGCCTTCGCGTGTTGTCCAGCACGTCCGGAGTGGATGCACCATTGCCGGTCGCCATACGCGCGGTTAGAGTTGCCCCAAAGTCCGGACACTCCCCTGGGAGGCACCCATGCGCACAACCCGCCCGATCCCCACCGTTCTTACCTCTGTCGCCATTGCCGTCGTCCTCGGCGTCGCCGGCATCACCCCCGCCGCCGAGCCCCTCGCCCCCGCGACGCCCCAGGGCGGCGGTCAGGCGCCCACCCCCGAGCGGCAGCCCGGCCAGGGCGCCGGGCCGTTCGAGACGCTGGCCATCCGCGGCGTCATGCTGATCGATGGATCGGGCGGGCCGCCGGCCGGGCCCACCAACATCATCGTCGAGGGCAACCGCATCGCGCGGGTCGGCGGCAGAATCCCCGACGA
>DASWHK010000048.1:0-30944 GCA_036398215.1 Acidobacteriota bacterium
GGGCCGCCGCCGCCGTGCGGCGTGGTGAAGGTCTTGTGCAGGTTGATGTGGAAGACATCGATGCCGATGTCGCCGGGACGGGTCTTGCCGAGGATGGCGTTGAGGTTGGCGCCGTCGCAATAGATCTGGGCGCCGCAGCCGTGCATGATCTCGGCGATCTGCTGCATCTGGTCCTCGAACAGCCCCAGCGTGTTGGGGTTGGTCAGCATCAGCGCTGCCGTCGTCTCGTCGGCCTCGGCGCGCAGCGCCTCGATGTCGGTCGTTCCCTCGCTGTTGGAGGGGATCTCGACCGGCTCGAGGCCGCAGAAGCTGGCGGTGGCCGGGTTGGTCCCGTGGGCGGAGTCGGGGATCAGCACCTTGCGCCGCTTGCCGTCGCCGCGGCTGGCGTGATACGCGGCGATCATCATCACGCCGGTCAGCTCGCCCTGGGCACCGGCGGCCGGCTGCAGGGTGACCCGGTGCATCCCGGTCACCGCCGCCAGCGCCGCCTCCAGCCGCCGCATCAGGTCGAGGCCGCCCTGCATGACGCTCGCCGGCATGTAGGGATGGGCGCCGGCGAAGCCCGGGTGGCGCACCACTCGCTCGTGCACCTTGGGGTTGTACTTCATCGTGCAGGAGCCGAGCGGAAAGAGGCCGGACTCGACGCCGAAGTTGTGCTGCGAGATGCGGGTGAAGTGGCGGATGACGTCGACCTCGGAGACCTCCGGGAAGCCGGCGATCTCGCCACGCACGTTGTCCTCGCCCCAGGCGGCGGCGACGTCGACCTCGGGGACGTCGAGCTCGGGCAGGCTGAAGCCGACCCGCCCGGCCCCGCCCCGCTCGAAGATCAGGCCCTCCTGCTTGAGCTGCCCCTGGTCGTCGCGGGGCGCCATGCCGTTGCCGTTGTCGTTTTCGCCGCTCATGCCGTCGCGCCCCTGTCCGTCATTTGCACACCTCGGCGACGGTCGCCGCCAGCTTGTCGATGTCGGCGCGCGTGTGCACCTCGGTGGCGCAGACCAGCAGCTCGTTGTCGCGGGCCGGGTCGAAGCGGCCGAGGACGACCCCGGGAACGACGCCGCGGCCGGCGCAGGCGTCGACGATGTCGCCGGCCGGCACCGGCAGGCGGACGACGAACTCGTTGAAATGCGGCCCGTCGAAGACCGCCTCGACGCCGTCGATGGCGGTGAGCTGCCGGCGCGCGTAGGTGGCCTTGGCGAGGTTGTGGAGCGCCAGCTGGCGGATGCCGTGCCGCCCGAGGCTGCACAGGTGGATGCAGGTGGCGAGCGCGCAGAGCGCCGTGTTGGTGCAGATGTTGGAGGTCGCCTTCGCCCGCCGGATGTGCTGCTCGCGGGTCGCCAGCGTCAGGGCGAAGCCACGCCGCCCCTTCTCGTCGACCGTCTGGCCGGCGAGCCGCCCCGGCAGGTTGCGAACGTACTCCTGCTTGCTGGCCATGAAGCCCACCAGCGGCCCGCCGTAGCTCTGGGCGTTGCCGAAGCTCGCCAGCTCGCCGGCGACGATGTCGGCCCCCGCCTCGCCGGCCGGCACGGTCAGCGCCCAGGCGAGCGGCTCGGTGGTGGCGACGATGAACTTGGCGGCGCCGCCGGCGACGGTGGCCCCGGCCCGCTCGAGGTCCTCGACGACGCCGAAGAAGTTGGGCTGCTGCAGGACCACCGCGACGACGTCATCGCCGGGCGCGGGCACGCTCGTGCGTCCGTCGGCGCCCACCGGCAGGGTCTCGAACGTCAGGTCGAGGTGGGTCGCATAGGTCCGGGCGACCTCCCGGTAGGCGGGGTGCAGCCCCTCCGACCAGAGCACGCGGCCGCCGCTCCGGTTGAGGCGGCGCGCCATCAAGACCGCCTCCGCCACCGAGCTGGCGCCGTCGTACATCGAGGCGTTGCAGACGTCCATGCCGGTGAGCATGGCGACCAGGCTCTGGAACTCGAAGATCGCCTGCAGGGTCCCCTGGCTGATCTCCGCCTGATACGGCGTATACGAGGTCATGAACTCCTGGCGCTGGATCAGGGCATCGACGTGGGTGGGGACGAAGTGCGGGTAGCAGCCGGCGCCCAGGAAGCTGAGCATGCCCGCCGCCGGGCCGTTGCGCGTCGCCAGCTCGCCGAGGTGGCGGATCAGCTCCGGCTCGGAGAGCGCCGGCTCCACTGCCAGCTCGCCCGCGTAGCGCAGCTTCGCGGGGATCGACGCGAACAGCTCGTCGATGCTCTCGACGCCGATCACCTCGAGCATCCGGCGGCGATCGTCGGGGCCGAGCGGCTGGTAGCGGCCGGGGCCGTGGGGATCGTTGGTGGCGCTCATCTCGCCCTGCTAGTGACCACTGTCGGCCGCCTCGAGGAACTTCTGGTAATCGGCCGCCGACATCAGCCCCTCGAGCTGGCCGGCGTCGGCGAGACGGACGCGGATCATCCAGGCTTCGCCGTGGGGGTCCTCGTTGACCAGCTCCGGCTTCTCGACGAGCTCGTCGTGGACCTCGGTGACCTCGCCGGAGACCGGGGCGTAGAGCTCGGAAACGGCCTTCACCGACTCGATGGTCCCGAAGGGCTTGCCGGCCTCGAGGCTGTCGCCGGCGGCGGGCAGCTCAACGTACACGACATCACCGAGCTCGTCCTGGGCGTGGTGGGTGATGCCGATCGTGCCTACGCCGCCCTCGACCGAGATCCATTCGTGCTCGGCCGTGTACTTGTAGAATTGCGGGTATTCGGCCATCTTCGCTCCTCGTTGGAGATTCAGCGGGGCTTGGGCCGCCGGTAGAACGGTGTCTTGACGGTGCGCGCCTGCAGCTTGCGGCCGCGGACGTCCACCCGCAGCGGGCTGCCGGCCTCGGCGCTGGCGACCGGCACGTATCCGAGGCCGATCCCCACCTGCAAGGTCGGGCTGAAGCTGCCGCTCGTCACCTCGCCGATCGCCTCCCCCTGCCCGCCGCAAAGCGTGTATCCGTGGCGCGGCACGCCGCGCTCGGTCAGCTCGAACCCCGCCAGCCGCTCGGCGGTGCCGCTCTCGAGCTGCGCGACGATGGCGTCGCGGCCGATGAAGTCGCCCTTGTCGGGCTTGATCAACCACTTCAAGCTCGCCTCCACGGGGCTGCGTGACTCGTCCATGTCGTTGCCGTACAGCAGCATGCCGGCCTCCAGCCGCAGTGTATCGCGGGCCCCCAGGCCGACCGGCACGACGCCGGCGTCCTCGCCCGCGTCCAGCAGCGCGTCCGCGAGCCCGGGCGCCAGCTCGCCCGGCAGGTAGACCTCGAAGCCGTCCTCGCCGGTATATCCGGTGCGGGAGACCAGGACGCGCGCCCCCGCGTACTCCGACCAGGCGCAGCGATAGTAACGAATGGCGGCGAGGTCCGCCTCCACGACCCGCCCGAGCACCGCCTCTGCGGCCGGCCCCTGCAGGGCGAGCTGCGCCCACTGGTCGCTCTGGTTCTCGACCTCGAAGTCGCCGCCGTGCTCGGCGGCACGCGCGTCGATCCAGGCGACGTCCTTGGGCGTAGTCGCAGCGTTGATCACCAGCAGGTAATCGGCGTCGGCGAGCCGGTAGACCAGCAGGTCGTCGATGATGCCGCCGTCCGGATCGGTCATCACCGTGTACTGCGCCTGGCCGATCTCCAGGGCGCCGGCGTCGTTGGTGATCAGGTGCTGAATGAAGGCGAGCGCCTCATCGCCGCGGATCCGAACCTCGCCCATGTGGCTGACGTCGAACAGCCCGGCGCGCTCGCGCACCGCCTGGTGCTCGGCGAGGATCCCGGCGAACTGGATCGGCATGTCCCAGCCGCCGAAGTCGACCATCTTGGCGCCTCGATCCCGGTGCCATTGGTTGAGGGGCGTACGCTTGAGCGGCTCGGGCATGGGGCTGGCAGGAGACTCGAGGAAACCGGCACGAAGCGCGGCAAAGAGGCCCTGACCGTGTCGTTATGAGCAGGTCCTGAGCCGCTGCAGGAACTCCGCCAGAAGCTACCATAGCCCCGGGTCGATTCAACCCAGCTCCACCCAGGCGCCGAGCGCCGAATCCCACCACCAGCGACTGATTCGGCCGGTCGGCCCGTAGACGCGCAAGGCGGCCGCGCCGCCCTCGCGCGAGGCGAGGTACAGCGTCCCCGAGCGCGCCCCGCCGCTCGGCGAGCAGCTCACCGCCGGGCTGGCGCCGAACGCCACCCCGCCGCTGCCCACCGCGCCCCCGTGCAGCGTCGGCACGCCGGCGGGCAGGCCGGCGACGATCCCCGGGTGCAGGCTGCTCAAGCGCTGCGTGGGCTCGAGCGGCACGTCGATCCCCGCGGCGACGTCGGCGCTGAGGATCCCGTCGCCGTCGCCGTCGGCGACCAGCCGCCAGCCGAGGCCTCCGGGGTCCCCGGCGGCCTGCTCGAACCACAGGCCGTGGATACGCCCGGAGGCAACCGCCAGCGCGCAGGCCCGCTGCAGCGCCAGGCCGGCGCCGCGGACCGCGGCCTCGAGCTCCTGCCGTCCCCGCCAGCGCACCAAGCTCGCGGCGCCGGCCTGCACGAGGATGCCCAGCAGCGCCAGCACGACAAGGAGCTCGAGCAGGGAGACGCCGGCGGTTGCCCCGCCTCCCCTTCCGCGGCCGTCCACGCCCTACCCCTTCGGCTTCACCGTCAGGAACGGGCGCATCTTGTCGAGCGACGTCGTGCCGATCCCCTGCACGTTCAGCAGGTCGTCGACCTTCTCGAACGGCCCGTGCTCGGTGCGGAACTCGATGATCCGCCGCGCCAGCGTCTCGCCGATCCCCGGCACCCGCTGGAGTTGCTCGGAGGTCGCCGTGTTGATGTCGATCAGCTCGCGCTGCTCGCCCTGCTGCTGTTGCTGCTGGTGTTGTTGCTGGCGCGGCTGCAGGATCTCCAGCACGGCCCCCTGCGTCACGGGACCTTCCGGCGCCCGGGGCGCAAGACCGGCCAGACCGAGGGTGACGATGCCAACGATGATCGCATTCATGGCTACCTCCTGATTTCGGCCTCCATCGCGGAGACCGTCTCGTCCGGCACACCGCGCCCGCCGTCACCGGCGCGGCAGCGGTACCCGGCGGAAAGACGCCGGGCGTCGCCCATCGCAGGCTTGCCTGCTGCCGGCGGTCGCGGCGCACCGTCGTTCGATGAGCCTCATGTACTTTGAAGACGGCCACGGGCCGCCGTTTTCCGTCACGATGTCGAATTGACCCCCGCAAAGCGCCCGTGCTAGCGTCCGAGCCTGGCAGGTGGCGCTCGGCAGGGTTCCCCGGAACCGACGAGCGCCTTCTTTGTTTCAAGGCTTCCGACCCAGGCCTGGCGACCAGAGCTGCGGGCGGCCTTTGCGCACCGAGCTCTCGCAGGCGTGGCCGGCACCCCGAATCGGCGTGATCGCCTCGCCCCCAACCATCGGCGGCCCGGCGCCCGCCGCCTACGCGACGGCCTCATGAGCGACGATCAGGAACAACACGACGACGAGCAGGCGGGCGCCGAGGTCGGCGAGATCACGCCCCGGTCCGAGGACTTCTCGCGCTGGTACCTCGACGTGGTACGCCGCGCCGAGCTCGCCGATTACACGCCGATCAAGGGCTGCATGGTCATCCGCCCCTACGGCTACGGCATCTGGGAGCACACCCGCGACCTGCTCGACGCCCGCCTCAAGGCGACCGGCCACCAGAACGCCTACTTCCCGCTGTTCATCCCCGAGAGCTACCTGCAGAAGGAGGCCGAGCACGTCGAGGGCTTCGCCCCCGAGGTCGCCTGGGTGACCCATGGCGGCGCCAACGAGCTCGAGGAGCGGCTCGCGATTCGTCCCACCTCCGAGGCGATCATCAACAGCCTCTACAGCAAGTGGGTGAAGTCCTGGCGTGACCTGCCGCTGCTGATCAACCAGTGGGCCAACGTCGTTCGCTGGGAGAAGGTCACCCGCTTCTTCCTGCGCACCACCGAGTTCCTCTGGCAGGAGGGGCACACCGTGCACGCCACCGAAGAGGACGCCGAGGAGGAGGTCCTCAGGATCCTCGAGATCTACCGTTCGCTCATCGAGGACGATCTCGCCGTTCCGGTGGTCACCGGCCTCAAGAGCCAGGGCCAGAAGTTCGCCGGGGCGCTGCGCACCTACACGCTCGAGGCGCTGATGGGCGACGGCCGGGCGCTGCAGGCCGGCACCTCGCACAACCTCGGCCAGAACTTCGCCAAGGCCTTCAATATCCGCTTCGAGGACCAGCGCCAGCAGCTCCGCTACGCCTGGACGACGTCGTGGGGGGTCACCACCCGCCTGATCGGGGCGCTGATCATGACCCACGGCGACGACAAGGGGTTGCAGCTACCGCCGCGGGTGGCCCCCTATCAGATCGTGATCGTCCCGATCCCCGGCAAGCACTACCTCGAGAGCGTCGTGCCGGCCGCCAAGTCGCTACGCGACATGCTGGTGAAGGCCGGCCTGCGCGCCCACCTCGACGATCGCGAGGAGCACACCCCGGGCTGGAAGTACAACGAGTGGGAGCTGCGCGGCGTGCCGCTGCGCGCCGAGATCGGCCCCCGCGACGTCACCAAGGGGCAGACGGTCCTGGTGCGCCGCGACAACCGCGAGAAGGCGTTCGTCTCGCTCGACAACGTCGCCCAGGAGGCACACGAGCTGCTGGAGTCCATCCAGCAGGGACTGCTGGCGCGGGCCCGCGCCTTCATGGCCGACAACACGCGCCAGGCCGCCGACTACGCGACCTTCCAGGAGATCATGGCCGGGCCGCGCGGCTTCGTCGAAGCGCCCTGGTGCGGCGACGAGGCCGGCGAGGCCGATCGAATCCAGGAGGACACCTCGGCCACGGTTCGCTGCCTGCTCACCGACCGTACCGCCGACGGCCCCTGCGTGGTGTGCGGCAAGCCGGCCAAGCACGTCGCCCTCTTCGCCAAGGCCTACTGAGAACGCGCCGGGACGGCGGCTGCGGCGTTGCGCTCGCTCGGGCTCCTCGCCGTACGAACAGGTACGACTGCGTCGCCCTCGCGTCTCGCGCCTTGCAGCCGCGCCCCGCGCGTCCTCAGTCGAAGAGCAGGATCGGGCGGCCCCTCGCTCATTCGCGCGCGACCGGGCCGGGCCCGGAGATCAGTCGGCGGATCTCGTCTGCCGAGGGGATGGCGAGAAAGCGGTAGTCGGTGTAGGTCTGCGCGACCTCCAGCTCCGGGAAGGTCTCGAAGGGCTCGACGATGTCGCCGGTGACCCGGTAACGGTTGCGCTTGATCGCCACCTGGCCTGGGAATCGCAGGCCGTTCATCTCCTCCCAGAAGTCGGTGGTGATCTCGGTGAAGGTGAACTCCTCGGCGCTCGCGTCCCGGCGTCTCACGGCGTCCATGAAGCGGACCTTCTCCTCGTGGTCGGCCGCGCCGAGCGCGTAGACCCGCAGGATCTGCGACGTCTCTCTGTCGATCCAGGCGGTCCCGAACCAGCCTGGCGAGCCGCCAGGCGCTTCGGCCGTCGGGCGGAACGCGATGAGCACCGCCGGGCGTCCGAGCGCCGAGTCCTCTCCGGCGACCACGTAGCGGTATGCAGGCCGGCCGTTCCGCCTCGCGACCAAGAGCGGCCAGCCATGGGCGGCGCCCAAAAGGGAAGTCGACTCGAAGGCGGCGAGCGACGCTCGCGGATCCGGGTCCGCCGCCGCCATCCGCCGGCGAAAACCGGTCGAGAGGTTACCGTCGAGGCCGTGTTCCCCGTAGACGTACTCGAACTCGCTGATGCGACGATCACCGATCGAGGAAAGTGTCTCTGCGGCGCCGCCGGCGGACGAATAGCGGGTCTCGACGATCGTTTCGCGGGCCGTGAAGCTCACCATGGCGGGCTGATAGATGGCTGCGAGTCGGCCGAGCCGGGCTTCCTCGGCGCTCGGGGCTCGGCCGCGACGCCGGCCGGCGGATCCGAAGAGGTATTCCGCCGCGATGCCCGCGGCGCTGCGATCCGCGACCTCGAGCGGCACCCGAAACGAGGCCGACTCGCCCGCCGGTGCATCGGCGATGTCGACCTGTACGACGTAGGTTCCCGGGCCGAGGCCCCGCAAGCGGAGCGTGCCGCGGCGAACCGACGAGCCGTCCTGCAGCAACGGAGCCGACGCCACTTCGGCGAGCAACGTCGTGCCTCCCGCCGCGTATACCGAGCCCGAGATGACCGGTGCCTGCCCCCCGATCACCTCCGAGTAAACGGTCAGCACCTCGCCGGCCGCGATCGTGCCCACCGCCAGCGGCCTCGCCGGCCCACCACCGTCGCCACCCAGCAGCACGAGATCGCTCGCCCGCCAGCCGCCGGTCGGCTCGGCGACCTCGAGCTCGAGCCGGGTTGCGCCCAGCTCTCCCTCCCCCGCGCCTCGAGCCGCCAGCCGGACGTCGTAGCTGCCGGGCTCGAGGTCGAGCTCGTGGAGATAAAGAAACAGCTCGGCCTTCGAACCATCCGCAGCGGCGATCTCGCCCGCCGACCGCACCGTCTTGCGCACCTCGTCCACGACGTCGTCGCCGCGGAGCACGAGCGCGAAAAATTCGAGCGTCCCTTGATCTCCCACCGGCAACGCCGGATTCGCCTCTGCGGCCGGACGTTCCACCCTCGCCAGGATCTGGACCACCGGCCGGCCGTCGGGGGCGAAGCGGCGCAATGCCTTGGCCTGCAGCGGCAGACCGTCGACGGCGCCCGGAAAGGCCATCGCCGCCGCCAGCGTCCGTATCCGCCGTTCTTCGAGCGACCAATCGACATAGCCCTCGCGGGCTCGCACGGTGACGCCCTCGCGTGCCACCCGAAGGTCGATCTCATGGTACTCACCGTCGCCTTCGGCGCGCGGCGAGGCGTACGTCAACAGGTAGTAGCGCGAGATGTCTTCGCGGATCGCCGCCAGCGATTGGCCTACGTTGCTGCCGTAGATGAACGAGCGGCCGCTGGTCTCCTGGGCGGCATTACGCAACGAATCGCGCAGGCCGTCGAGGGACGCCTGCATCGCGAAGCTCCGCAGCTCCGTCGACTCGGCGAGCGTCGCCGTCTGCGCGTCGACACCGAACTGGTCCAGCTCGGACTTCAAGGTCGGATCGAGGGCGTAAATGCTGACGTTGGCGCTGTTGGCAGCCTCGTGAAGCGTCTGCTGCCTCGCCTGGATGCGGCCATCGGGGATGAGCGGCAGGAACCGATCCCGATCCAGCCCCGCCAGCCCCGCCAGCACGCTGAACGGCCCGCCTTCCATGAGCTTGACCCCGGTCGAAACCCAGACGAGCGCCGTTCGGCCGGGCCGCACCGCGAACGCGTCGCAAAGCCGGGTGAGCAGGTCGAAGGTGTTGAGGCTGCGGGTCAACTCGTCGTGCTCGTAGGCTCGCACGATGCCCTGTACCTCGACGTCCCCCTCCTGCCCCTGCCGCATGTCGGCCCACAACTGGCGCAGCCGATTGCGGATCAACGGCCCGAAGGTGGGGACCTCGAGCACGTCGGCGGCCACCTCTTCCAGCGCCTCGACGTCGAGGGTCAGCGGCGTGAGCTGCTCCAGCGTGCCGACGGCGCTGACCAGGAACGCCGCACGGGGAATCTCGAGGCTAGCGGTCTCGTTGAGCAGCGTCGACCAGGCGGCGGCGAATCGCCGCTTGGCCCGCAGGTCCAAGCTGGGGCCGTCGATCACGAAGATCAGCGCGCCGAGATCGGTTGTCGCCGGCGCGGGCTCCCCGGGCGGTAAGCCTCCCGCCGAGCCACCCCCCGCGGGTGTCGCGGCGCGAGCGTCGACGCCACTCGGCAAGGTCGCGACCGTTCCCGCCGCAAGATCGATGAGCTGGATCCCGAGAATCCGCTGCGGCTCGCCGTCCTCACGGAGCTGAAAGTCCTCCGCTCCCAGGTCGGCGACGAATTGCCCGTCGGAGTCGGTGACGATCGCGTCGACGCGCACTCGCGCAACGCGGGCGCCGAAGGCCGGCTGCTGCGGAGCAGCTGCTTGCTGCGGCGTAGCCGCTTGCTGCGGCGGCGGCGACGCCGCCGTGAGCATCGGCAGGACGAGCAGGAAGGCGACGAGCCGGCCGCCCAAGGTGAGCTCCTTGATGGCATTGCGGTCGCTCAACCTGCACACTTCGAATCCCTGTCGTCGACGCCCGTTCTTTGGTAGCGTCGGCATCTTCGTCGGTATTCTCTGCTCCGAACCAGCCAGCCTACGTTTTATGGATGCTGTTGATCCAACGCCTCAACCAGGGGTGCCGCCGCAACGCTCTCCGGGACCATACCAGCACGGGATCACCGTTCGCCACGGATCAAGCGCGAGCGGTCCTCAGCAGCAGCCGCTGGAGGCCGGCAGCGCCTCGAGGACGGCGTCGACCACCCGCTCCGGCTCGGCGGCGGCGTCGACGACGATCGTGGCGGTCTCGTAGCCGGGGAGCCGCTCGGCGTAACGCGCCTGCAGGGCTTTGGCGCCGCCCCAGAGCGGCCTCTTTTCAGACTCTGGGCTGGCGACCGAGATCGCACTTTCTCCGTCATCGACGCATCGGGCTTGCAGGACCTCGAGCGGGGCGCGCAACCAGGCGACGACGGCTTTCTCGGCGCACAACGCGCGGTTGCGCCCGTCGATCAGCGTGCCGCCGCCGAGCGCTACCACGGTCGCCGGCTTGAGGACGACCTGGCGGAGCACCGCGCGCTCGAGCTCGCGGAACTCCTCTTCGCCGCTCTCGGCGAAGATCCGCGCCACCGAGCGCCCCTCCTGGCGCTCGATGACGCCGTCGAGGTCGAGGAAGTTCCACAGCAGCCGGCGGGCGAGCAGCCGCCCGACCGTGCTCTTGCCGGCGCCCATGAAGCCGGTCAGGTGGATCTGGCGGCGGCCGCCGGGCAGATCGAGCGACGCCGGGACCGTCGATGATTGTGGCTCTCCTTCTCTCATCGGACCGCCACCTCCTCGAGCGCGGCGGCGAAGCCGGGATAGGAGACCGCCATGGCCTCGGCGCCGGCGATGATCACCGGGCCGGCGGCGGCGAGGCCCACCGCCGCCATCGCCAGGGCGATGCGGTGGTCGCCGCGGGCTTCGATGGTACCCGCCAAGAGCCGCTGGCCGCCGCCCACCGCGAGCCCGTCGGGAAACTCGTCGACCTCGGCGCCGAGGGCGCGGAGCGCCGCCGCGATGGCCGCGATCCGGTCGCTCTCCTTGACTCGCAGCTCGGCCGCGCCACGGATCTCGACGCCGTCGGCGGTCAGCGGGCCGATCGCGGCGAGCAGCGGGAGCTCGTCGATCAGCCCGGCGACCATGGACGGCTCGATGCCGCCGCCGGTCAGCGGCTCATCGCCGCCCCTGACCCGGATGACGCCCACCGGCTCGCCGTGCCAGTCGACCGCCGGCTCGATCTCGATGCCGGCGCCCCAGCCGCGCAGGACGTCGAGAAACGCGGTGCGGGTCGGGTTGAGGCCCAGGCCCGGGAGCTCGAGACGGCTGCCGGGCAGCAGCGCGGCGGCGGCGACCCAGTAGGCGGCGGAGGAGACGTCGGCCGGCACCCTGCCGGAAAGGCTCGCCAGCCGCGCCGGCGGCTCGATCCGCACCGACCAGGCGTCGCCGGCGGGCCCGGCGTCGATTCGGGCCCCCATGGCGGCCAGCCGCCGCTCGCTGTGATCGCGGGTGCGCGCCGGCTCCTCGACGGTCGTCGGCTCCGCCGCGAACAGCCCGGCCAACAGCACGCACGACTTGATCTGCGCCGAGGCCACCTCGGGGCGGTGGACGATCCCGCGCAGCGGCCGCCGGCCGCGGATCCTCAGCGGCGCGGTGCCGCCGCGCGTGGTCTCCACCGTCGCCCCCATCGCCTGCAGCGGCCCGGCGACGCGGCGCATCGGCCGCCGCCGCAGCGAGCCGTCGCCGGTCAGCACCGTCGCGAACGGCTGGCCGGCGAGGATCCCGGCCAGCAGCCGCACCGTCGTGCCGCTGTTGCCGCAGTCGATCGGGCGGGACGCCTCCCGCAGCCCGTCGAGGCCGGCCCCCCCGACCCGGGCCGTGAGCGGCCCGCTCCAGCGGTGTCTTAGACGCCGGGCCGGCGACCGCGCGGCGGGAGAGGTCGCCCCGGACGAGCGATCGGCGTCCTCACCACCGGGGCTGTCGCCGTCCGCCCCCGTGACCACCTCGACGCCCAGCGCCCGCACCGCCGCCAGCGTCGAGGCGACGTCGGCGCCATCGGCGAGGCCTTCCAGGCGGCTCTCGCCCTCGGCGATCGCCGCGAGCATGAGCGCCCGATGGGAGATCGACTTGTCGCCGGGCACGACGATCGTGCCCTCGAGGCGTCGCGCCGGTTTCACCGTCCAGTCCACGTCGCTCGACCCGCGTTGCAAGAAAGGTTCACCGGGTCGAAAACGGAAGCTCGCCGGCCCGGCCGGAGATGAATCGTAACCCGCTGTAACCCAGCGGGTGATGCGTCTGCATGTCGACCGGCGGGACCCCGGTCGCCTATGCCGGGCTCGTTCCGTCGCCCCGTCGGCCCCGCGAAAAGAGGCTGAAGACGATCACCGCCAGCGCCACCAGGATGTCGAGGCCGATGAACCAGTTGTGCAGCGCGTCGACGATCCCGGTGATGCGCGGGAAGTACTCGGCGGGAAACTCGGCGAAGATCCCCAGCGTCAGGACCTGGGCGATCACCAGCGTGCCGACGTAGCGCAACAGGTTGATCCACAGGTCGACCAGCCGGAAGCCGGGCGCGCCGGTCCGCACCTCGGACTCCACCACCCGCCGGTCCCAGTACCAGCCGACGAACAGGCAGACGAAGAAGCCGCCGATCGGCAGCATGTAGTCCGAGACGATGTGGCTGATCAGGTCGAACCAGTTGAGCTGGAAGAGCCGGACGCTGCCGAGCGCGCCCTCGCCGGCAACGTAGCCCAGCATGCCGGCGATCGAGGCGCCGGACCACGGCCCGGCGGCCAGCGCCGAGGGGATGCCGAGCAGGAAGATGCCGCCGCCGAGGATCATCACCGCCTTACCGCGCGACCAGCCGCGCTGGTCGATGAAGTAGGCCGCCACCACCTCGAGCAACGAGATGCTCGAGGTCAGCGCCGCCATCAGGAACAGCCAGAAGAAGATGCTGGCGAACAAGGCGCCGCCGGGGATCTGGTGGAACACGACCGGCAGGGTCACGAAGATCAGCCCGGGCCCTTCGCTCGGCTCCATGCCGAAGGCGAACAGCGCCGGGAAGATGGCGAAGCCGGCGGCGGTGGCGACCAGGGTGTCCATCACCGCAACCTGGATGCTGGAGGCGGGTAGGTCGTTGTCGGCCGACAGGTACGAGCCATAGGTGATCATCGCCCCCATGCCGACGCTGAGCGTGAAGAAGGCGTGGCCCACGGCGATCAGCACCACCGTCGGGTTGAGCGCCGAGAAGTCGGGGCTCAGCATGAAGTCGATGCCCGCCCCGGCGCCGGGCAGCAGGACGCCGCGGAGCACGAGAATCGCCAGCAGCACGAACAGCACCGGCATCATGATCTTGCTGGCACGCTCGAGGCCGCCCTTGATGCCGCGGGCGACGATCAGCATGGTCAAGGCCATGAACAGCGCGTGAAAGGCGGTGCTCAGACCGGCGTTGGTCGACAGGGCCTCGAAGTGGGCGCCCGACTCCTCGGGGCTCGCCAGGGCACTGATCGAGCCCAGCGGCGCCTGCAGCGCATAGGACATCACCCAGCCGGCGACGACGCTGTAGAACGACAGCAGCAGCGCGCCGGCGAGGACCCCGAGCCCGCCGACGTACTTCCAGGCCGAGCCGGGCTTGAGCGCCTCGAAGGCGCCCACTGGATTGAGCTGGGTTCGCCGGCCGATCACCAGCTCGGCGAGGAAGACCGGCGTGCCGATCAGGGCGATGCAGGCGATGTAGACCAGCATGAACGCGGCGCCGCCGTTCTCCCCCATGATGTAGGGGAAGCGCCAGATGTTGCCGAGGCCGATGGCCGAGCCGGCCGCCGCCAGCAGGAAGCCGATCCTCGAGCCCCACTGCTCGCGCGGCGTCGCGTTACTCATGGTCGCCATTTCCCCCGCCGCCGGTGCGCCGCCGATCGGCCCGCATCGAGACGGCCAGCAGGGCGGCGAAGCCGCCCCACACGATCCCCAGGATCAACACCATCATCAGCACCGTGCTGGTTGTCATCACGCCTCCTATTCACACGCCAGAGCTGCTCGGTTGCGGGCGGGCGAAACCCGGCCGCCAGCCGGCCGCGCGCCGCCGCGCCGGCGGCCGTTCAATCGACCGCCCCGGCGTCGCCCATCGTCTGCGCCGCGATCCGGTCGTTCGCCAGCCAGAAGATCAGCAGCACCACTCCCCACTGGAACAGGCACGTGCCCAGCGTGAACACCCCGAACGGGTCCCACCATGCCTCGCCGGAAGTCGCCGCCTGGTACAGCCACCAGACGATCAAGACCGTGAACTCGAGCGGGATCAGCACCTTGATCGCGAAGTCGAACCAGCGGCCGACGGGAATGTCGTTGTCGGCCGGCTCGATCAGCTCTTCGCGGAAGCGGGCGACCCCGAAACGCCGCACCGCCAGGGCGAAGAAGAACCCCGACACCATCAGGCCGATCCCCCATACCGCGTCCTGGTTGGAGAAGAAGGTGAGGTTGACGGCCGAGGGGATGCCGAGGACGAAGCCGCCGGTGGCGACAAACATCAGCGCCCGGTGGCGGCTCATGCCGGCATCCATGAAGATCCGCACTCCGAGCTCGATCATGGCGATCAACGAGGAAAGCGCCGCCACCACCAGGGCGAGGAAGAACAGGATCATGAAGAAGCGCCCGCCGGGGATCTCGGCGAACAGGCGCGGCACCCAGATGAAGCTCAGGCCGGTGCTCGCCGGCCCGCTCTCGGTGAGGGCTCGCTCGGCTTCGGCGAGCGGCAGCACCGCGAACACCGTCGGGATCACCGCCAGCGCCGCCAGCAGCGAGGCCGAGTTGTTGCCGAGCCCGATGGTCATCGAGCTGCCGACGATGTCGTCCTTGCTGCTGGAGTACACCGCGTAGGTGAGCAGCAGCCCCCAGCCGGCGCCGGTCGACCACGCCGACTGGGTCAGCGCTTCGAGCCAGATCCGGTAGTCGAGCAGGTCGGCCCAGTCGGGGTTGAACAGGAAGGTGAGCCCCGCCATCGGGCCCTCGGCGCCGGGCTGCGCCGGCAACGTCAGGGCGCGCGCGGCGGCCACCGCCAGCAGCAGGAAGAGGGCCGGGATCAGCACCTTGCTGGCCTTTTCGATGCCGGCAACGACACCGCGGTAAACGACGTAGCCGCAGAGGCCCATCGCCACCAGGTGGAACAGGACCGGCTCCCAGACGGTGGCCTGGAAGCCGTCCCAGTAGGCCAGCCCCTCGACACCGACCACCTCGCCGGTGATCGCGGCGATCAGGTACTTGATACACCAGCCGGCGACCACCGAGTAGTAGAACATGATCGCCAGCGTGCACCAGCCGACGAACGCCCCCATCCACGCCGAGCCCGGGCCGATCAGCTTGCCGAAGGCGCCGACGACGCCGCGGCGCGCGTGCCGCCCCATCGCCGTCTCCACCATCAGCAACGGGATCGCCCACAGGAACAGGAACAGCAGCCAGGGGATCAGGAAGGCGCCGCCGCCGTTGTTGGCGACGATGCGGGGGAAGCGCCAGATGTTGCCGGTCCCGACGGCCATGCCGAGGGCGGCCACCAGCAACGCCCATCTCGATGTGAAGATCTCGTTGGTTGCCATGGCGGCAGGACTTTAAGGTGGATCGGTCGGGCGAGTCAATCGGGGCGCTCCCGAAAACCCCGGGCCGCGGCCTCGATCAGCCTGCGGGTGCAGGCCTCGACGCCGCCGGACCCGAACAGCGCCGCGACCACGGCGACGCACTCGGCGCCCGCGGCGATCACCTCGGGCGCCGTGCGCGCGGCGATGCCGCCGACGGCGACGATCGGCTTGTCGATCGCCGCCGCCGCCGCCGCGACGCCGGCGACGCCCACCACCGGCCCGGCGTCGGGCTTGGTGGCGGTGGCGAATACGGGGCCGATGGCGACGTAGTCGACCGGCAGGGCGGCGGCGGCGCGGGCCTCGGCCACGGTATCGACCGAGATCCCGATGATCGCCTCGTCGCCGAGCAGCCGGCGGGCGGCGGCCGCCGGCAGGTCTTGCTGCCCCAGGTGGACGCCGTCGGCCCCGGCCGCCAGCGCGACGTCGACGCGGTCGTTGACCAGCAGGGCGATCCCCAGCCGCCGCGCCTCGCGCACCAGCCGCGCCGCCCGCTCGCAGGCCAGCCGGTCGCCGGCGGCCTTGTCGCGGTACTCGACCCAGGCGGCGCCGCCGGCCGCCAGCGCCATGAGGACCTCGAGGAGCGGCTCCGCGGTCGCGGCCGGATCGAGGATCGGCAGCAGCGGCGACGGCAGGCGCGGCGGAAGGCTAGCCCGCATTTCTCATCGCCGTTCTGCTGCGGGCGGGCTAGTACTCCGTTTCCCAAGTACCATGGCGTTTGCAGGCCGACTCGCGGGGGAGATCAAGGCGAGCGGCGATGAGGAGCGTGGGCCAGTCAGCGCTCGGCCCTTCCGGCCGGCGCCGGGCGGGCGCTCGGCAGCAGCTCGTCGAGCAGGTGGGTGTCGTAATCGCCGGCCACGAAGCCAGGGTGCTCGAGAATGCGCTGCAACAGCGGCAGGTTGGTCGAGATGCCCTGGATCACGAACATCCCGAGGGCCCGCCGCATGCGGGTCAGCGCCTCGCTGCGGTTGAAGGCATGGACGATGACCTTGGCGATCATCGAGTCGTAGTAGGGGGAGATGAAGGCTGCCTCGTGGACGGCGGTGTCGATGCGCACCCCGGGGCCCTTGGGGATGTTGAACGCCGAGATCTGGCCCGGGCTCGGCGCCAGCGTCTCCGGATGCTCGGCGTTGACCCGGCACTCGATCGAGTGGCCGCGGAACTTGACGTCATCCTGGCTGATCGGCAGCTTCTTGCCGGTCGCCGCCCGGATCTGCTGCTTGATGAGATCGACCAGCGTCACCTCCTCGGTGATCGGATGCTCGACCTGGATGCGGGTGTTCATCTCCATGAAGTAGTGGTTGCCCGACCTGTCGACCAGGAACTCCATGGTGCCGGCGCTGCTGTAGTCGATGGCCTTGGCGCCCTTCACCGCGTCGGCGAGGATCCGCTCGCGCTGCTCGGCGTTGAGCGACGGCGACGGCGTCTCCTCCACCAGCTTTTGGTACTTGCGCTGGACGCTGCACTCGCGCTCGCCGAGGTGGATCAGGTTGCCGTGCTGATCGCCGAGCAGCTGGACCTCGATGTGGTGCGGGCGGGCCACGTACTTCTCGACGTAGATGTCACTGGAGCCGAAGTTGGCCTCGGCCTCGCCGCTCGCCACCTGGAAGGCCTTGGCCATCTCCTCGCGGCCGGCGACCACCCGCATGCCCTTGCCGCCGCCGCCGGCAGCAGCCTTGAGGAGCACCGGATAGCCGATCCCCTCGGCGATATCGGTGGCCTCCTTCTGGTCCTCGACGGCGCCGTCGCTGCCCTCCAGCAAAGGCAGGCCGGCATCCCTCATAGTCGCCTTGGCGACCGCCTTGTCGCCCATGCGGCGGATGGCGTCGACGCGGGGGCCGATGAAGGTCAGCCCGCAGGTCTCGCAAATCTCCGCAAACTCGGCGTTCTCCGAGAGAAACCCGTAGCCGGGGTGGATGGCGTCGACCCCCATCACCTCGGCCGCCGAGATCACCGCCGGGATGTCGAGGTAGGACTGCGCGGCCGGCGGCGGGCCGATGCAGATGGCCTCGTCGGCGAAGCTGACGTGCAGCGAATCGCGGTCGGCCTCCGAGAACACCGCCACGGTCTTGACGCCCAGCTCGCGGCAGGCCCAGATGATCCGCAGGGCAATCTCTCCGCGGTTGGCGATCAGGATCGATTGGAACATCGCCCCCGCCGCCTCAGGCGCCGGCCCGTATGGCCAGCAGCTGCTGGCCGTACTCGACCGGCTCGCCGTTGTCGACGAAGATCGCCACCACCTCGCCGCCGACCTCGGCGATGATCTCGTTCATCAACTTCATCGCCTCCACGATGCACAGCGTCTGGCCCTCTTCGACCGTCTCGCCGACGTCGGTAAAGGCTTCCGCCCCCGGCTCCGGGAACCGGTAGAAGGTCCCGACCATCGGCGACTTGACGATGAACGCGTCCTCGACGCCGGCCCTCGCGGCCGGCGAATCCGCCTCCGGCGCCTCCGGCGCGGCCGGCGCGGGCGGCGGCATGGCGGCCGCCGCCGGAGCCGCCGAGCTCACGACATGCTGGACGGGGGCCGCCGGCGTGCTGATCTCGGCCTTGCCGCGACGGATCTTGACCTTGACGCCCTCGCGCTCGACGGCGAACTCGCTGACGTCCTTTTCGATCAGCAGATCGATGAGCTCGCGGATCTGCTCAAGGTCCAGCGGACTGTCGGACGGTCTCTTGCTCATGGCTCCCGAAGAATAGGTTCGGTGCCCAGGGCGGTCAAGCGCTCGCAACCGTCCGCAGTGACGGCCACCATGTCCTCGATGCGAACGCCGTAACGCTCTTCCAGGTAGAGGCCGGGCTCTACGGTCAGCACCATCCCGGCCTCGAGCACCTCACTGCTGCGGCTGGACAGGGCCGGCGCCTCGTGGATCTCGAGGCCGACCCCGTGGCCGGTGCCGTGCTTGATCCCGGCGCCGAAGTCGGCATCCTGCAGGACGCCACGGGCCGTGGCGTCGATGTCGGCGGCGGCGACGCCGGCGGCGATCCGCGCCATCGCCGCGCCGCGGGCGCCGTCGACGGCCTGATGGAGCGCCAGCCACTCGGGGTCCGGCTCGCCGCCGAGCCACACCATCCGGGTAATATCCGAGCAGTAGCCGCCGACCCGACAGCCGATGTCGATCATGACCGGCTCGCCGGCTCGGACAGGCCGCTCGCCGGCGACGCCATGCGGCAGCGCGCTGCGCGGCCCGGCGGCGACGATGGTGTCGAAGGCCATGCCGCGGGCGCCGCGCAGCCGGCAGGCCATCTCGAGCTCGGCGGCGATGCGGTTCTCGCCGTACCCGGGCTCGATCCGCGCCGTCACCTCGACGAGCGCCGCCTCGGCGATCCGCAACGCCGCGACGATGGCCTCGCGCTCGCCGCCGTCCTTGCGCCGCCGCAGGCTCTCGACGACCCCTCCGTGGGGCTTCCAGGACAGGTCGGGGATGGCGGCAAGCTTGGCATGAATGGCTACGGTCAGGTGGTCGGGCTCGAAGCCGACGCGCCCCCAGCCGGTCACCGGCAGCACCTCTGCGGCGGCGGCAGGCAAGCCGGCCGCAGAGACCGTCACCTCGACGCCGGCCAGCTCCTCGGCGGCCTGCCGCTGGTAGCGGGGATCGGTCAGGAACACGGCGCGCCCCGCCCCCAGCAGCAGCCAACCATTGCTCCCCGTGAAGCCCGTCAGGTAGCGGACGTTGGCCGGCCCGGTGACCAGCAGGGCGTCGAGCCCGGCGCCGGCGACCGCCTCCAGAACGCGGCCGCGGCGCCCCGCCCGAGGGCAGGGCGCCGCGGCCTGTTGCGACGGCTGCAAGCTCCGTCTAGTCGTAGGTGGCGATGATGTCACTCGACACGGCGACCACCGCGCCGCTCGCGTCGAGCAGCTCGGCGCGAATCACAACCGTCTGCGGTGATGCATGGAGGGTGACGGTCTGGGTCGCTTCCCCGACGCTGCTAGTGGTGCTGGTCACCGATCCGCCAACCCCTGTGCCGTCGGAGAATGTCGCCGCCGTGGCGCCCGTGTCGGATCTCATCGTGAACCGCACGGTGGCACCGGACAGGGGCTTTCCGGTCGCATCCTCGACCGCCGCGATGATTAGTTCGGTTGCTGGGCCACCCGGGGCCCCGAACGAGAACACCGCCGATGATCCGTCGCTGAAGGTCAGCGCGATCGAGGGGCCCTCCTGGCCTTGGCTCGTGATCAGGATGATCTGGTTCGAGGTTGACACCGTCTGGTTGGTGACCGGATCGATCAGGTCGGCCTCGATGATCACGTCGCCGGGGCCCTGCACGCGGATCAGGGCCGTCGCGACTCCGCTCGAGTTGGTGGTCGTCGAGCTGCTGCCCACGAACTCCACCGGCTCGTTGGTCGTCAACTCGTCGGTGGTGTCGGTGATGATGCGGAACCGCACCGTCGCACCGACGATCGCCGCCCCGGTCAGGTCCAATGCCTCGGCGCTGATTTCGACGTTGAGCGGTACGGCGGCGCTGGCCTCGCCGGTCGACGTCGTCGAGCCGGTGCCAGTGGAACCGAACGCGGCCGAGATGCTGCCGGTGACCGGCTCCGGCTCCAGCGTCACGTTGACGCTGGAGGCCACCTGGCCGAGCGACGCCGTGATCGTGGCGGTGCCGGCCTTGCGGTTGAAGCTGCTGAAGGTGACCTGCGCGAGCCCGTTGAAGGTCGTCGCCGTGGCCACCGTCGTCAGGCCGGCCTCGGTGACGAAGGCCCCCAGGTTGGTGCTGAAGACGATCGTCGTCAGGTTGGGGACCGGGTTGCCGGAGGCGTCACGAACGTCTGCGGTGATCGTCACCGTCGACGTATCGTCGGCGGTCAGCGTGAAGCCGAACGCCGAGACGCTGATCGTGCCGGTGAAGACGAACTGCTGGTTTTGCGTCTGTCCGGTCAGCTGCCCGTCGGTATTCGGAGTCACGGGCGTGGTCAGGTTGCATCCCGCCAACGCCACCGCCGTGAGCAGCAACAGAGACCACGCCGAGGTCGTGAACCCGGCATTCGCGCGGCGCTGGCCTCCCCCTCCGTCGCGGAATCTCGATCTGGCCATTGCTCCGTACCTCATGAGTTGTCATCGCCGAAGTTGGCGAGGTTGATACCGAATTGTCCGGTCGCGGTCACGGGGTCTCCCGACAGCGTCTTGCCGAAGAAGGTGATCGTGGCGCGGACCTGGATGTTCGCGTAGTTGGTGCCGGGCTCGGTGCCGGGGCTGATCAGGAACGAGACCGGCGGTTGAGCTTTGGTCGTCGAGGGCATGATCACGAGCGCGACCGTGGTCGTGTTGAGCGTGCCGCTGCCCAGCGCGGTGAGCCGCACCCTGGCGGTCATCGCGCGGGTGAAGCCCGGCGGCACCTGGGTGCCTCCGTCGGTGCGCTGGAAGGTCACCTCATAGCGCTCCAGGACGATGTCCTGCAGCTCGGGCGTCGTGATAATCGGGCTCGCCGCAATCGGGCTCTTCAAATGCGCCGAGAACGTGACGTCGATGCCGTCTTCGGGAATGATCCCCGAGGTGGAAAGCACGTCGCCGAACGGATCGGAGGTCGGCACGATCGAGCCGATGACCAGGATCACGGCGTTGGCCGTCTCGTCGATGTCGCCCACCACCGAACAACCCATGGCGAGCGCCACGATGGGCGCGATCAACGCCAGCTTGATGGGACCCCGCCGAAACGGCGCCTGTGGCTGCCGCCGGGCGCCTTCTGGAGCCCCGAGCGACCGTTGCCCTGACCGGTGGCTGCGTTGCGATGTCAGCATGGTCATTGCTCCAGGATCTGAGGTGTGATGAAGATCAACAGCTCGTTGTTGCTCTGCGTCTGGTTCTCGTTCTTGAACAACCAACCGAGCAGCGGGATCCGGTGCAGCGCCGGAACGCGATTCTCGACCTCGTTGACGGTGAGCTGGAAGATCCCGCCGATGACCGTCGTGCCACCGTCGCGCACCAGGACGCGGGTCTGGGCCCGGCGCGTGAAGATCGTCGGAATGCCCGTCACCTCACGGCTGAAGTCCGGCTCGCTCTTGTCGACGACGATGTCGAGCATGATCGTGTCTTCGTCGGTGATCTGTGGCGTCACCACGAGCTGCAGGTTGGCGTTGATGAACTGGACCGACGCGGTGTTGTCGACCAGTACCTGCACGGGGATTCGCTGGCCGCTCTCGATGCGGGCTTCGCGGTTGTTCTGCGCCGTCACGTTGGGCGTCGAGATCACCTTGCCGCGGCCGGAGTTCTCCATGGCCGAGAGCGAGACGTCGAGGCGGAACGAGTCCAGGACGCTGCCCATCGTCAGGGCGATGCCGCCCACCGACTCGCCCACCGGCAGGTTGACCGCGAACGGCGTGCCGCCGATGCCCCGCGCCTCGATACCTGTGGAGGGACGGTTCTGGCCGCGCACCGTCATGTTGTTGGGAAACACCAGCCCCGTGGTGTTGCCGTGGGCCGCGTCGGCGACCCCCTGGAAGCCCCACTGCACCCCGAGCTCGCGGGCGAAGTCGCGGGTGGTCTCGACGACGCGCGCCTTCAGGTTCACCTGCGGCGCCGGATCATCGAGGGTCTCGAGCAGAACGCGCAACGAGTCGATTGACTCGACGGTGTCCTTGACGACGAGCGAGTTGGTGCGGGCGTCGACGACCGCCTCACCGCGGGGGCTCAGCTGGCGCTCGGTGAGGGTGAGCAGGTCGGCGGCGTTGGCGTAAGAGAGGTCGATCTTCTGGGTGGCCAGCGGCATCGCCGCCTGCTGCTGATCGAGGTAACGCGCCCTCGTCTCCGCCTCCGCGGCGAGCTTGGTCTCCGTGGTGATCCGGATGATGTTGCGCTCGACCGTGTAGCCGAGGCCGTGCGACTGAAGGATCGTCAGCAGCGCCGCGTCCCAGGGGACGCCGTACAGCTGCGTGTTCACCACCCCGGTGACGCCGGGATCGAGCACCATGTTGACGCCGGCGATCTGGGCGAAGAAACGGATGACGTCGCGGATGTCGACGTCGACGAGCTCGAGGTCGATCGGGTAGCCGTCTTGGATCGGGTCGTCGATGATTCCGGCCTGGGTGGGGAGTGCCCCCGCCGGCAACCGGTCGGGATCCTGCTGCTGTGCCGGCGCCAGGACCGGTACCAGGCAGAGCGCAACCGCGATCGCGGTCATTCCGCGCCACCCAGGTCCGGCCTCGCGCGTGTCTTTTCTGCCGTGGTCGTTCATTGCGAGCTCTGACCGCCTCCTGATTCGGTGGTTCGAAGGCGCTTGGTCACCTCACGGGTGCGCCGCGCGCCGGTTACGTCGGGAACTTCCTGCTCGAAGATCACTTCGCCGGGACGGATGTCGACCACGTGGCCGTCGAACAGCCGGGCGCCGACCTCCACGAAATAGGCTCTCTGGTTGGGGCCGACGAGCATGGCGTGCCAGCGGCCCTGGGCGATGGCGATCGCCTTGACCTCGACCTCGCTGACCAGGAAGCCGGGCAGGCCGAACGGCCGCACGGTGGGCACCGACACGCCGCTCACCTGCACCAGAAGGCTGCGAAACGGGTCGCGACGCCCCCCGGGCAGGTAGTCGAACGCGGTCCCCATGATGATGCCCTCCTGCTCACGAATCATCTGCTCGACCAGCGCCAGCGCCTCACGCTCTTCCTGCGTCAGCAGCGGCGCGTTCAGCCGCTGCTGTGGCTGCTGCGGCGGCTCGGCCTGCTGCCCTTGCTGGCCCTGGCCGCCCTGCGGATCCTGCACGCCGACCGTGGCGCCGCCAGCCGCCCGGGGCAACGCCTCCGGGGCCGCCAGCGCGGTCTCGGGGTGCTGCTCGCGGTTGCCATGGGCACGCGTATCGTCGTGCGGGATCACCAACGTGGACGAGAAGCTCGGGGCCAGGCCGGGCCGCGCCTGAGCGGGCGTCTGGGCCGCGACGCCGGCCCCGGCGCCGAGCGCCACGACCAGCGATACCGCGGCGGCGACGCGGATCTGCTTTTTTGGTACTCGGATGATCAGTCGCATTTATCGCCTCGCCGGAGCCGCAGCGTTGGCAGTCGCCCCGGTCGCGGCCCCTTGTTCGGGGGTCGCGACGTCGGGCAGGAAAAAGAACGTGCTGGCGGTGCACGTCGCCTGGATGGTGTTGGGCCCCTCGGCGAGCGTTCGGATGGATATCTGGCCCACCGTCACCACCCGTCCGAACTTGCTGATGCGGTCGAAGAACAGCGCCAGGTCGTGGTAGGTGCCCACCAGGTCGAGCTCCATGGGCATCTCCGCGTAGAAGTCGTGCAGTATGGGCGCTGGAAAGCTCGTGCGGCGGATCGCGAGGTTGCTATCCGAGGCCGCCTGCTCGAGGCTGCGCAGCAACGCATCGGTCTGCTGCTCCTCGGGCAGGATGTTCGAGAGGGTCGCCAGCTGCGCCTCGGCCTCCTCGAGCTCGGCCTCCAGTTGCGGGAGCTGGTTGGCGACCTGGCGAGTGCGCTGGTTCTCGAGCTGGATATCGCCGATCTCGGTGCGCAGGCGGGTCTCCACGACTGCGTTGGGCGACCAGACGTAGTAGTAGAAAACCCCGGTCAGGGCCACGCAGAAGAAGCCGATCACCCCCCACTGGCCTTGCTTCGACATCGTGTTGAAATCGAACGCCATCAGGACCTCCTCAACGAGCCGGCGCGGCGGCGACCTCGCTGCCGGCCTCCGGCGAGGCGGTCAGCGGCAGGAAGCGCGTCGAGATCTGGAAACGAACCGAATCGCCGGCGTCGTTCGTGTTCTCGATGGTGGCGTCGGCAAAGTACGAAGAGAGCCGCAGGTTCGCGCCGAAGTCGGAGATCGCGATGTTGGACAGCGCCTGGCCGATGATCGACACCCTGCCGCCGGGCGACATGACCAGGTCGGTGAGCCAGAGGCTGTCGGGAAGCTCGCGGCTGATCTGATCGAGCAGCAATACCGGGCCGCTCTGGCTCTTCTTGAGGTCGACGATGACCCCCAGCTTCTGGTTGACGACCGCCCGCCGCTGCTCGAGTTGTTCGACCCGGGCCGCGGTCTCGGCGAGCTGTTGCTGCTCGGCGACGACCGCGGCGTGGGTGTCGCGCAGCCGTGAAACCGTGCTGCTCTGCCACCACCAGGCGACGGCGAGCAGCACCAGCGTCCCGGCGATGGCGGCGATGAAGGCGGCGTTCTCGCTGCCCCCGATCGTCAACTCGGGCACCGCTCGCCGCTTGGTCTTGGCCTTCTTCTGGCCGAGTAGGTTGATGCGAATCATCGGATCAAGTCCTCATCCCTCGCCGCGCATCGCCAGCCCGACGGCGACGGCCGCCTGGGGTGCGATGCTGCGAACGTACTCGGGATCGAAAGATTTGCTGGGGATCGCCACCCGGCGCAGCGGATCGAGCAGCTCGACCGGCGTTCCCAGCCGTTGCTCGAGACGCAGCGTCAGGTCGCCGACATGGGCGCCGCCGCCGGCAAGGAAGATGGCGTCGAAGCGCTCTCTCATCGATTGAGCGTGGTAGAAGTCGAACGTCTTTTTGATCTCGGTGATCAGCCGTTCCGAGACCTCGCCGATGACCTCCTGCACACGCGGGTCGCGGGCCGCGTCGCGGATGCCGCCGACGGCATCCCCGCCTTCGTCGCGGGCGGCCCGCCCCTCGGCCGGGGCCTCGGGGGCCGCCGCCGGCTCCCCCTCGTAGCTGTACTCGTCCCCCTCGTCCCAGCCGCCGAGCTCGGTCTCGAGCTTCTCGTCGACGCCTGCGCCGCGACCGGCCCGCCGCAGCACCTCTTCGGCGTCGAAGTAGTCGAGCATGAACTCGCGCTGCAAGGCCGCCACGTACTGGCGGACGCCGAGCGTGATGTCGCGCCAGAAGACCGGGTGACCTTCCTCGAGCACCGCGACGTTGATGACCGAGGCGCCCAGGTTGAGCAGGGCGATGTCCTCGTGCTGGCGCTCGGGATAGCTGAGCTCGAAGGCGTTCTGCAGGGCGAAGGCGTCGACGTCGACCACCACCGGGTCGCGCCCCGCCTCCTCGATCACCGACACGAACTCTTCGATGCGGTCGCGCTTGGCGGCGACCAGCACCACGTCCATGTCGTTGGATTCCGTGTTGTCGTCGAGGATGGCGAAGTCGAGGTTGACGTCGTCGACGTCGAAGGGGATGTACTCTTCGGCCTCCCAGACGATCGACTCGCGCAGCTCGTCCTCATCCATGCGCGGCATGGTGACCCGCCGGACGATGACCGCGTGGCCGGAGACCGCCGTGGCGATCCGCGACCCCTTAATCTTGTTGTTCCCCAGCAGGTCGCGGATGACCTGGGCGACGTCGCCCGGGCGCACGACGGCACCCTCGACGATCGATTCGCTCGGCAGCTCCGCAACGCCGAAGTGAGTCAACTGATAGGGCATGTCGCCCCGCTGGGGCTTCATGGCTACCAGCTTGACGGCGTGCGAGCCGATATCCAGCCCAACGATCCCCTTGGTCCGCCCAAACATTCGCTCACCCTTCAGGCAGTGCCCCTGGCTGCCGCCCATATAGTTCGGCATCCGCGAGGCGAATGTCAAGACATTGCAGCTCACAGTTGATCAGCGAACCGGAACATAACACAAGTCGGCCTCCGTCCGAACCCTATTTGATGCTTCTTGGCGTTCCTGGGTAGACGGCGCATAAAGGCGGCGGGGATGGCAATCAGCGCCTCTTTGGCGAACCGAGCGGCGCGCCGCTGGCCAGCCTGCTACACTCAGCGGGTCGCCGCGACCCGGCCGCGCCCGGCATCAAGCCGGCCGCTCGCAGACGGGTGGGCGACGCACCCCTGACGACATCTCGAGAGTCCAGCCATGGCCAAGCAATGCGATCTGTGCGGCAAGGGGACCGCCGCGGGCAACAACGTCAGCCACGCCAACAACCGCACGCGCCGCACCTTCAAGCCCAACCTCCACCGCGTCCGCGCCCTCGTGGAGGGCAGCGCCCGGCGCCTGCGGGTCTGCAGCCGCTGCCTGAAGGCCGGCAAGGTGCAGAAGGTCGTTTCCTGAGTCCTAGCAGCTAGCCCGACCTTCTCAACGGGTTACGACTGGGCCAGCCGCGGAGAAGGTCGGGGTCAAACGTAGGCGATGACCTCGATCTCGACGTCGACGCCCTTCGGGAGGCCCGCGACCGCGACCGTCGAGCGCGCCGGCGGGGCGGCGCTGAAGTAGCTGCCGTAGGCCTCGTTGACCTCGGCGAAGTCGTCCATGCTGGCCAGGAAGATGGTGGTCTTGACCACCCTGCCGAGCCCGCTGCCGGCCGCCTCGAGGATGCCGGCGGCGTTTTTCATGGCCCGGTGCGCCTGTTCGGACGCGGAGCCGCCGGTCAGCTCCCCGGTCTGCGGGTCGAGGGCGATCTGGCCGGCCACGAACACCAGCGTCTTGTCGCCGAGCGGCAGCTTGATGGCCTGGGAGTAGGGGCCGATGGCCGCCGGGCCACGGTCGGTCTGGATCACCTCATGGTCGCTCATGCTGCTCTCCTTGTAGCGGTTCTGGCTCGCAGTGCTCATCGCCCGTGTGCCGCGGCACCCGCTCGCGCCGGATCGGCGACGAGACGAGCTGCTCTGGGACGGATCGGCGACGAGACGTGCTGGGCGAGGAGTCCATCAAACGATCTCAACGGAGGCCGACGCGGCTCACCGCCAGCACGCCGGGGATCTTCGCCAGCAGCCCGGTGACCCGCTTGAAGTGATCGACGTCGGCCAGGTCGACGATCAGGTTGATACGGCCGCGGCCGGCCTCGATGCGGGAGTCGATATGGCGGATGTTGGTCTCGGCATCGGAGATCCGCGAGGTGATCTCGGCGAGCAGCCCGCGGCGGTCCTCGATCTCCAGCTTGATGCGCACCGGCTGGGTGCTGCCCTTCGCCTGGCCCCAGGCCACCGGAATGCGCCGCTCCGGGTTCAGCAGTAGCTGCTCGACGTTGGAGCAGTTGGCGGCGTGCACCGAGACCCCCTTGCCGCGGGTGACGTAGCCGACGATCGGCTCCCCGGGGATCGGATCGCAGCAGCGCGCCCGCGACACCAGGATGTCGTCCATGCCCTCGACGCTGACCACAGGCTCCGCCCCCCACCCCAGGACCCGCCGCACGGCGGTCCCCAGCAGCCCCTGCTTGGGCTCGTCCGCCGGCTCTTCCAGGCGCTCGGCGGGCAGCAGGCGGGTCACCACCTGGCGGGCCGCGATCTTGCCGTAACCGACGCCGGCGAGCACGTCCTCTCCCTTGGCGAGGCCGAAGAACGGCGCGATCTCGTCGAAACCGCCGGAGCCGATGACCTTCTTGAGGTTGAGACCGTACTTGCGCAGCTCCTTGTCGCAGATCCGCCGCCCGACCTCGACGCTGCGCTCCGTCTCGCGGCGGTTGATGTGGCCGCGGATCTTGCTGCGCGCCCGCGAGGTCTTGACCAGCCGCAGCCAATCGCGGGTCGGGCGCGCCTCAGTCGAGGTGACGACCTCGATGATGTCGCCGTTCTGCAGCCGCGTCCGCAGGGGCACGAGGGCACCGTTGACCTTGGCGCCTACACAGTGGTGGCCAACCTCGGTGTGTACCGCGTAGGCGAAGTCGATCGGCGTGGCCCCCGCCGGCAGCACCTTGACGTCGCCCTTGGGGGTGAACACGTAGACCTCGCCGGGATACAGGTCGAGCTTGAGAGACGAGAGGAACTCGCGGGCATCGGGAATCTCCCGCTGCCAGTCGACGATCTGGCGCAGCCACTGGAACTGCTGGTCGTCCACCGAGAGGTCGGTGCGCCCCTCCTTGTAGAGCCAGTGGGCGGCGATTCCCTCCTCGGCGATCTGGTGCATGTGCTCGCTGCGGATCTGCAGCTCGAACGGCTGCCCCTCGTCGATCACCGTGGTGTGCAGGGACTGGTACATGTTGGGCTTGGGCATCGCGATGAAGTCCTTGAAGCGGCCGGGTACCGGCCGCCACAGCCCGTGCACGATGCCGAGCGCCGCGTAGCAGTTCTTCGGCGTGTCGGTGATGATCCGGAAGGCGACGACGTCGAAGATCTGGTCGAGGCCACGGTCACGGACCCGCAGCTTGCGGTGCAGGCTGGCGTAGCTCTTGACCCGGTGCTCGACGCGGCCCTCGATTCCCTGCTCCGCCAGCGCCTGCTCGAGGCGCCCGCGGATGCGGGCGATGAACGCCTCGCGCACCCGCGGCTGGCTCTCGACCTCGGCGACCAGCGCCGCGTAGGCCTCCGGCTCGTTGTGCCGGAAGGCCAGATCCTCGAGCTCGACCTGGACCCTCCCCATGCCGAGGCGCTGCGCCAGCGGCGCATAGATGTCCATGGTCTCGCGGGCGTTGCGCAGCCGCGCCTCCTCGGGCAGATACTCGAGCGTGCGCATGTTGTGGAGGCGGTCGGCGAGCTTGACCAGCAGGACCCGGATGTCCTCGACCATCGCCAGCAGCAGCTTGCGGAAGTTCTCCGCCTGCTCCTGCTCGCGGGTGGTGAAGCTGATCTTGCTGATCTTGGTGACCCCCTCGACGAGCGACAGCACCTCGTCGCCGAACTCGACCTTGACCTCGGCGGCGCCTGCGTGAGTGTCCTCGAGGACGTCGTGCAGGAGGCCGACGGCGATGGTGGTGGCGTCGAGGCCCTGCTCGGCCAGGATCATCGCCACCGCCAGGGGATGGACCAGGTAGGGCTCGCCCGAGAGGCGCTCCTGGCCCCGGTGCACGCGCGCCGAGTACACGTAGGCGCGGCGCACCAGGTCGCGGTCCTCCGCCCCATGGCTGGCTTCGAGACGGTCGAGGATGTCCTCGATACCGATCGGCCGCGGCTTGCCGGTGCCCAGAACAGGTAGCTTCATTCAAGGAGAATAGCATCGGGAACGGCTGCCGAAGGGCTCTCCGGGGTGGCATGACCGCCCCGGATGAGCTCGGGGCGGGCCCCCAGCGCACTCCGCCAGCGGACACTGGAAGGCGCCGGCCCGCTACCTCCCAAACCGTCGCTACCGCAGGACGGGATGATGGCCCGGGCAGGGTCGCCGCTACTTCTTGGGCTTCTGGGCGGCCCGCTCGGTGAGCCAGTAGTAGATCGGCGTGGCGACGAAGATCGACGAGTAGGTGCCGACCACGACGCCCACCAGCAGCGCGAAGGCGAAGTCATTGATCACCGGGCCGCCATAGAGAAACACCGACAGGACCACGATCAACGTCGTGCCCGAGGTCAGCAGCGTCCGCGACAGCGTCTGGTTGATGCTCAGGTTGAGCCGCTCGGCCAGCGGCATGCGGCGTTGCTGCTGGGCGTTCTCGCGGATGCGGTCGAAGACCACCACCGTGTCGTTGAGCGAGTAGCCGACGATGGTCAGGAAGGCGGCGACAACCGGCAGGTTGAACTCGCGGCCGGTGAGCGAGAAGGCGCCGATCGCGATGGTGACGTCGTGGACCAGGGCGGCGACGGCCCCCACGCCGAAGTGGAACTCGAACCGATAGCTGATGTAGCCGAGCAGGCCGGCCAGCGCCAACACCATCGCGGAGGCCGTCTGGCGGCTCAGGTCGGCGCCGACCTGCGGGCCGACGAACTCCTGGCGGATGACGGCGTGGCCGCCGAAGTAGAAGGTCTCCTGCAGCCAGTCGAAGACCCGCGGATCGACGTTGGTGGCCTCGACGTCGTTCCAGGAGCGCAGCAGCCCGACCTCGTCGCGCGCTCCCAGGACCAGGTCGGCGATCCGCTCGTACTCGGCGGCGGCGGCCTCGAGGTCGACGACCTTGTCGAACTCCAGGGGATTGACCTCCAGGAGGCGGCCGGCGAGCGCCTCGCGGCTGACGGTGTTGAAATCGAGCTCGCGGCCGGCGGTCGCGCCGCTGGGGTCGTACACGTTCAGCGCCGCGTGGAAGTCGGCGAGCAGCGACGAGTCGTCGTCGTCCATCTGCGGGGTGTGGATCAACACCTCCTCGCGCCCCTCGCCGGAGACGAACTCCTGGATCTGCGGGTCCGGGACCCGCGCCTCGAGGGTCTCGCGCAGGGCGTCGAGATCGGGCGGCTCGGCGAACAGGACGATCACCTGGGTGCCGCCGGCGAAGTCGATGCCGTAGCGAAGCCCGCCGTGCAGAACGATCGACGCGAGGCTCACCAGGATGAGCAGCCCCGAGATCGCCGCCCCGACACGGCGGAGGCCGATGAAGTCGATCTCGGGCGTGCCGATCAGCCGCATCAGATGCTCAACGTCTCGCGCCTCTTGGTCGTCCAGACGGCAAACATCACCCGCGAGACGAACAGGGCGGTGAACATGGAGGCAACGATGCCGATCGTGAGCGTCACCGCGAAGCCCTTGACCGGGCCGGAGCCGAACTGGAACAGCAGGACGGCGGCGATCAGGGTGGTGATGTTGGCGTCGAGGATCGCG
>DASWHK010000049.1:0-2062 GCA_036398215.1 Acidobacteriota bacterium
CGGGATGCCGCACCGCGATCTGGCGCTGCTCGCCCTGCTGGTGCGCTACCACCGCAAGGGAATCCCGACCGCCGGCCCGTTCCGCCGGCTGATGGCGGCGGGCGACGAGAAGCTCCTGCTACGCCTTTCCGCCTGCCTGCGGCTCGCCGAGTATCTGGAGCGCGCCCGCGCCGACCGCGTCAAGGACCTCGACGTCGAGATCGGCAAGAAAAAGGTGACGATCACGCTGATCGCCGAGCAGGACCCGGCCGTGGAGGTCTACGAGGCCCTCAAGCAGGCGCCGCTGTTCGAGCGCGCCTTCGGCAAGCGGCTCGTCGTCGCCAGCGCCGGGGCGGTCTGAAGGGGTCAGATCAGCCCGAGTCGCCGAAGGTGTCGCAGGCCGACGGGTCGCCGCTGTCGAAGCCGCGCCGGAACCAACTGACGCGCTGAGCGGAGGTGCCGTGCGTGAACGCCTCGGGGTTGACGGGTTGGCCGCTCTTTTGCTGGATGCGGTCGTCGCCGATCGCCGCCGCGGCGTCCAGCCCTTCTTCCAGGTCGCCGGGGTCCAGCAGGTCGCGCCTTGCGGCGCTGTGCCCCCAAACTCCGGCGAAACAGTCGGCCTGCAGCTCCATCCTCACGCTCAAGGCGTTGGCGTCGCCGGGCTGTTGCCCCTGCGCCTGCCGCACCTGGAGGTCGATGCCGAGCAGGCTCTGCACGTGATGGCCGATCTCGTGGGCGATCACGTACGCCTGGGCGAAGTCACCGGGAGCGCCGAACCGCCGCCGAAGGGCGTCGTAGAAGCCGAGGTCGATATATACATTGTGGTCGGCCGGGCAGTAGAAGGGGCCCATGGAGGCGCTGGCCATGCCGCAGGCCGAGCGCACGTCGTCGCGAAAAAGCACCAGCGTCGCCGCCTCGTACGGACGTCCTTCTTCCTGCGGCAGCACCTGCCCCCATACCTCCTGGTTGTCATCCAGGATGAACGAGACGAACTCGACGAGCTCTTCCTCGCGGGGGTCGTCAAGAGGCGCTGACCCGGGATCCGCCGGAGCGCCTCCACTCAGCAGCGACAGCGGGTTCACGCCCGCCAGCCACGACACCACGAAAAAGATGGCGATGAGCGCGAGGCCGGTCTTCGAGCGCACCAGCATGAACAGGAGCGGGAGCGCCGACCCGCCCGCGCGGCCGCCGGTGGCCCGGCGATCCTCGAGGTTCGGGCTCCTGCCGCCCCGTGTCCAGCGCATGGTCCGGCCCCTTGCCTCAGTTGTTGACGCCGAAGGCGATCTTGACCGTGGTCTTGTACCTGCTGATCTTGCCGCCCTTGACGATGGCGGTCATGTGGGTGACCTCGGCGCCGGTGATCTCCTGGAGAGTCTCCGACGCGGTTTGCACGGCCAGGTCTGCAGCATCTGCCCAGCTCTTGTCAGAGCTGCCGACGACCTCGATGATCTTTGCAACGTCGCTCATGCCGATTTCCCTTCTCGTTCGTGCGGCAGGGTCGCGCGGGGAGCGCGTGTCGATTCCCGGGCACGCCACGGGCACGGGGGCGCTGTGCGCCGCCCGGTCTCCGTTCCGATGCCGCCCGGCGAACGGTCCGCAGTATGGCTACGATCTTCCACGCTGAAGGGATCGAGTTGCAAGTCAGGTGCCGGGGGGCTACGGCATCCTCGCCATTCGGTTGCCGGCGCGGCGGCCGATGTCGATGGCCCGGAAGCCGGAATCTCCCCAGCCCATCACGAACACGCGGAAGCCCTGCTGCATCCGCATCTCGATATCGTCCGGGCCTGCCGGGAAGCCGCAGGGGACGTCGAGCTCCTTGCAGGCGGCGAGCACCTGCTGGATCGCCGCCTCCCATGCCGCCTGATCGACGACGCGCTCGCCGGCGGCGTTGGTGCTCGAGAAGACGCCGCGCAGCGTGCCGGCGCCGGGCCATAGCACCCCGACCCCCGGCACCGCGGCGATCTCCCGGACGTTGGCGAGCCCTTCCTTGCTCTCGACGATCGTCCAGTTGATCAACTCGCCCTCCGGGTTGAGCGGCCAGAGGTCGGCCTTGCGCCGGTACTCTTCCCCCGACATTCCCCAG
>DASWHK010000050.1:0-3629 GCA_036398215.1 Acidobacteriota bacterium
GCGTTGGCCGAACAGTTGCCCGAGCACGAGATCCGCGTCTTTCCGGAGGTCGGAGCGGTTGCAGACATCCGCTACGCCCTGGTCTACCAGCCGCCGCCGGGGCTGCTCGCGAGCCTGCCGAACCTGAAGGCGATCTTCTCCATGTGGGCCGGGGTCGACCATCTGGCGAGCGATCCGGAACTGCCGCGGGTGCCGGTGATCCGCATGGTCGAGCGCAGCATGACCGCCAGCATGACCGCGCACGTGGTGCAGCAGGTGCTCGATCTCCACACCCAGGCGCTCGACTACCGCGCCCAGCAGGCCGCGCGGCAGTGGGCGCAACGCGACCTCAAGGCGCCCTGGGAACGGCGCGTTGGCATCCTGGGGCTCGGGGTCCTGGGGCGCGACGCCGCCGAGAAACTGGCCTCGCTGCGGTTCGACGTCGCCGGCTGGTCCCGATCGCCCAAGGAGATTGCCGGCATCGCCTGCCATCACGGCGAGGCCGGCCTGTCGGAGTTCCTGGCGCGGACCGACGTCCTGGTCTGCCTGCTGCCGATGACCAAGGCGACGCGGGGCATCCTCGACCGTTCGCTGTTCGCCCGCCTGCCGCGCGGGGCGGCGGTGGTGAACTGCGCGCGCGGCGGCCATTTGGTGGACGACGATCTGCTCGCCGCCCTCGGCGACGGTCACATATCCTGCGCCGCCCTCGATGTCTTCAACGAGGAACCCTTGCCCGCCGACCACCCCTATTGGGGTCACCCGCGCGTCGTGGTGACGCCCCACATCGCGGCCTTCTCCGTGCCGGCGACGGCGATCGAGTCCGTGGCCGCCAACATCCGCCGCATGGAGGCGGGCAAAGCCCCGCTCTACGTCGTCGAGTTCGAGCGCGGCTATTGATCGCGCGCCCGCGCCGAGGCGGCGAAATCCGCGAGCGATCCAGATCGACTCCGCAGCACAGCCATGCGCAAATTGCGCACCCATGGCAGGAGCGGCGGGGCTAGGTTCGCGTCAGGCGAACCCGCCTCGATCGGAGGACCTCCGACTGGATCAGTGGGGGGCCCGGCTTCCCCGGCCGCCGCGGAGGGGCCGCACAGATAGGGAGGCGAAATGGCTCACCCGAGCGTTGCGCTCGGCCGCGTCGACGCGCCGGTGAAGGGTGTGCTGAGCGTCATCGCGGGCATTTCCGTCTTCTCGATCCAGGACGTCATCATCAAGTCGATCGGCGGCAGCTACCCGGTGCACGAGATCGTTTTCGTGCGCAGCGTGGTCGCGCTGGTCCCGCTCTTCGTGATCGCCTACGTCGACGGCGGGCTCGCCGGCTTGCGCACCCGGCGCCCCTGGGGCCACGTGCTGCGCGGCGGCGCCATGCTGGCGTCCTACACCGCCTACTATCTCGCCCTGATCGCCTTGCCGCTGGCGTTCGCGGTCGCGCTGTTCTTCGTCGCGCCGCTGCTGATCACCGCGCTGTCGCACGTGTTGCTCGGCGAAAAAGCGCAACTGCGCCGCTGGCTCGCCGTGGCCACCGGTTTCCTCGGCGTCATCGTCATGACGCGGCCCGCCGGCGGGTCCATCGAACCGGCGGCGCTGCTCGTCGTGCTCGCCGCCTTGTTCTACGCCCTCTCGGCCATCTTGACGCGCCGCTTGGGCGCGACGGAGAGCGGCGCCTCGCTCGCCTTCTCGGCGACGCTGCTCTACGTCGGCGTGAACGGCCTCGTCGGCCTGTGGATCGGCGACGGCGCCTTGGCCCAGCAGAGCCACCCGAGCCTCGAGTTCCTGCTGCGCGCCTGGGTGCTGCCGGGCTGGCGCGACTTTGGGCTGATGGCCGTCTGCGGACTGATCGCGGCCTTCGGCTTCTATTTCCTGTCCCAGGCCTACCGCCTCGCGCAGGCGACGACCGTCGCGCCCTTCGAATACGTCGGCCTGCCGCTCGCCGCCCTCTGGGGTTATCTGTTCTGGAGCGAGATTCCCGCCGGTACGACCGTCCTGGGCGTCGTGCTGATCGTCGGCAGCGGCCTCTACGTGCTGCACCGCGAGTCGGTTCGCGGCCGGCGCGTCGCCGCCGGGCGCGGCCTGCGCCCGCGGGTGTGAGGCCATCGCGGCCCGCGGCCGGGGCCGCTCGCGACTGGCGGCGCGGGGATCAAGACTTTGTGATCTGTGACGCCCATCACTGAAGACGGGCCGACGCCACGCCATCCTCGACACTGATCGAAACGCCGACGGCCGAGAGGAGAGCCGCCCATGGAACCGACACGAATGGCGCGACTGCACTGGCAAGAGATGGTCTGGTATGTCTGGACCGTTTCCGCGGCCCTGGTGGTCGCCGGTTCCGCCTTGGGCTATCTGCTCGGGATCGACGGGCTCTGCACCCTCCGGGGTGCCTGACACCTCGCCAAGCCTGCCGGGAGAGCTTGCCGGACAACGGAAATCACACGGCGCGGATCTCCACCAGGGTGCCGTGGACGCTGGAGCTCTCGCCCATGTCGCTCTTCTCGCCTGAATTGAGCCGGTTCACGTTGCAACCCTCGTCTTCCAGGCCGGGCCAGCGGCCCTTGTGCGACAGGGCGGCGCCCCGCGGCACCTCGTCGGAGACCGCGGCTCTCAGGGTCACGGCGCCGGTCTCATTGGACAGCCGAACCCGATCGCCCGCCGCCACGCCGATCGCCCGCGCATCCTCCGGGTGGAGGGTGACGGATGCCGGTCCCAGCTTCTCGCGAATCCTCGGATCGTTGCCGTAGCTGTCGTTCATCTGCCAGCGGCTGGCCGGCGACAGCAGGCGCCAGCGGCCCGCCGTCGGCCGCGGATCGTGGCTCGGCTGGGGGACCCGCGGATGGCCGTCGGCCGCGGCGCGTTCGGAGGCGATCTCGATGCGTCCGGAGGGCGTGGCGAAGCCGAGCGCCTCGAATTGGACGTGAGCGTCCGCGAAGGGATCGATCGTGCCCCGTTCCTTCAGTTGGTCGAAGGTGACCTCGAGGCCGCTCCCCGCCAGGACCGTCTCGAGGATCGACCGGTCGCTCTCGTAGAGCTCCGGCTCCTCATAGCCCATGGCGCGCGCCAGGCGGCGGAAGATCTCCTGGTTGGGCAGGGCGTTCCCGGGCGGCGCCATGGCCTTCGCCTGGGCCGAGAGCGTCAGGTGGAAGTAGGGCACCACCAGGTCGTCGAACTCGAGGAAGCTGGCCGCGGGCAGCACGATGTCGGCGAGCGCCGCGGTGTCCGTCATGAAGAGGTCGGCGACCACCGTGAACAGGGACTCGGAGGCGAGCGCCCGGCGCAACTCGTCCTGGCGCGGGCCGGAGGCGGCCACGTTCATGTTCCAGCTGAAGAACACCCGGGTGCGCACGCGGTCCGCCAGGGCCTCCACCAGGTCCATGTGGCTGATCGCTGCGGCCGCGCCGCGACGCAGGCGGGGTGCTTCCACGTAATCCCCGTCGATCCGGCGCGGCCCGCTGCCGTTGAGGTAGTAGAGCCCCGTGCCGGGCTTGCCGAGGTTGCCGCTCGCCGCCGGCAAAAGCCCGCAGGCCCGGAAGACGTTGCCGCCGAGCCGCTGGCGCTGCAGCCCCTGGCCGAGCCAGAGGATCGACGGGCCCTCGCCGTAGATCCGGGCCGCCGCCTCGATCTGCCGGACCGGCACGCCGGTCACCTCGGCGCCCCAC
>DASWHK010000051.1:0-9443 GCA_036398215.1 Acidobacteriota bacterium
CGTCGCCATCGCGCCGCCCTCATCGTCGCGGCGACCGCGGCCGTCGCGCTGCTCGCCGACCATTTTCTCGCCGGCGCCGCGATGCGGGGGCTGGCGGTTCGCTCTTGGGGGGCCGCGCGAGCCTGGTTCGATGGCTTGACCGAGCCCGAGCCGTGGCTTGCCCTGGCGGCGCTCACTGTCTTTCTCGCCTTCGCCAACCTCTACCTGAAGATCGCCCTGCAGGCACCCAACCTGCAGCGGCGCCTGCGCCCGCCGCTGTTCTTCACGATGCCCTTCGCGATCTACTGCTCGGTGTACCTGCTGATCTCGATCATGGCGTTCACCATGCTGCGGGACACCATCGACAGCACCTTCGTCGCCGTGGTCAGCGCCAGCCTCCTGGGGATCGGCCTCGGCAACGCCGACGTCAAGTTCGGGGGCTTCAGCCTGCTGCCGATCTCCGAGTTCCTGCAGGGGCTCGAGGGCGTCGTTCAGGCGAGCATCGGCGTGGAGCTCAGCGAGCTCGACGTCGCCAAGCGCGCCCGCATCCGCGACGACCTGGCCGGCGTCGTCCCGCTGGACGCGCTGCGGCGGGAGTGCCGGTTCCTCGGCGTCGAGGAGCAGACCTTCGCGAAGATCCAGGAAACGGCGGGCGACGACCAGGCGACCGAGGCCGGCCTCCTGGCCCGCGAGATCGTCGGGCGCAGCGAGGCGAACGCTCTGCGGATCATCGACGACTGGCGGCGGCGGCCGCGCCGTTAGCCCTGGCAGAGTGCGCCGCTCGCCCGCCGGGGCTTCTTGGCTGTGGGCGTCAGGGGCCTTCAGCGCCCTCCCCCGCCCCGCCGCACGCGGATCGGGTACGGCGGCTTGCGCGGGTCTTGCGGCGGGTTGGCCTGCAGCTCGGCCATCACCACCTCGATCGCCTTCTCGAGCTGCGGGTCGCGGCCGGCGATGACGTCGGCGGGGTACTGCTCGACCTCGATGTCGGGCGGCACGCCGACGTTCTCGACCACGAAGCCGTCCTCGGTCCAGATCGCCAGGTTGGGGGCGGTGATCGAGCCGCCGTCCATCAGGGTCGGGAAGCCGAGGGTCCCGACCAGGCCTCCCCAGGTCGCCCGGCCGATCAACGGCCCCAGCTCCAGGTTGCGAAACATCCAGGGCAGCAGGTCGCCGCCGGAGCCGGCGGTCTCGTCGATGATCATCGCCTTGGGGCCCTGGATCGAGTGGAAGGGCGTCTTGAAGTCGGCGCCGTAGCGGGTCGCCCAGTGGCTGATGTAGGGGCGGCGCAGCATGTCGATGTAGTAGTCGGCCACCTGGCCGCCGCCGTTGTAGCGCTCATCGATGATGATCGCCTCGCGGTCGGCCTGGGGGAAGAAGTAGCGCTTGAAGTACACGTGGCCGAGGCCCGCCGTGTTGGGAACGTAGACGTAGGCGACGCGGCCGCCGGTGGCCTCGGTGACCTTCTTCAAGTTGCCCTCGACCCAGTCGCGGTTGCGCAGCGCCGACTCGTTGGCCACCGGGACCACCTGGACGGTGCGCGACCCGCTGCCGTCGGCGCTCAGGCCGACGGTGATCTCGACGATCTTGTCGGCGCTGTTCTCGAAGCGGCTGTAGAGGTTCTCCGGCGCCCGCAGCGCTTCGCCGCGCACCGCCAGCAGGTACTCGCCGGCGACCACGTCGACGCCAGGCTCGGTGAGCGGGGCGCGCAGCTCGGGGTTCCAGTTGAGGCCGCCGTAGACCTTCTTGAAGCGATACCGGCCCCGGTCGACCTCGTAGTCGGCGCCCAACAGGCCGCCGGGAACGCTGTCGGCGTCGATCAGCGTGTCGCCGCCGCCGTTGCGGTGGTGGCCGACGGCGAGCTCCGACGACATCCATTGCAGCACCCGGTTGAGGTCGCCGCGCGTCGTGAGGTCATCGAGGAGCTCCGAGTACTTCTCTCCCATCTGCTCCCAGTCGGCGCCGTGCATGCCGGGGTCGTAGAAGTAGTCGCGGTTGATCCGCCAGGCCTCCTGGAAGATCTGCCGCCACTCCACCGGCGGATCGATCTTGACCTCGACGTCGGCGATCGCCAGGCGCCCCTCGTCGGCGTTGATCCGCTCGGTCCCCGAGATCAGCCAGTTGTTGCCGATGCGCAGCAGCAGCTTCTCGTTGTCGGCGGAGAGCGCGTAGCTGCCGACGTCTTCGGCGAGCGTCTCCTCCTCGCGCTCCTCGAGATCGAAGCGCTTGAGAACCGCGCCGCCGCCGCCGCCGAAGGGACCGCCGCCACCCCCGCCGCCGCGCTCGCGGTAGTAGATCTGCCCGGCGGCGCCGGCCTGCAGATCGGCATGATCGGCGGAGTCGACCGGCAAGGCGACGATGCGCTGGTCGAGGTTCTCGAAGTCGACGCGGACCGCGGGGACAGGCTCGCTGTCTTGGCGCTCTCCGCCGGTCGCGCCCGCGGCATCGGCATCCGTTGCGCCGGTGCCGCCGCCCGCCGCGTCGCCGCCGCCCCGGCCACCCTCGGCGCGTGACGCCGCCGTCGAGCCACCCACCGGCTCCTCGTCGCTCTCGGCCTTCAGAGGCGACTCGACACCCTTGGCGAGCACGACAAGATAGATGCTGTTCTCCGCCTCCATGTCGGCGCCGGACATGGCGAACCACTGGCGCACCGGCCCGGCGTCGGTGGAGCCGAAGAAGTACAGGTAATCGCCGGAGGCGTCGAAGACCGGCTCGCTGGCGTCCGACAGGCCGTCGGTCACCGGATGCGAGGTGCCGTCGGCCAGCGAGTACAGCCAGATCCGCCGGAAGTCGGCGCCGGTGGCCTGCGTGTAGGCCAGCCAGCGGGAGTCGGGCGACCAAGAGCGCGCAATCGTCTTTTGCGGCCCGTACTGCGGCTCCTGCATGATCCTGGTCGTAGCCCCGGTGGCCACGTCGAGCACGTACAGGCTCCAGGAGTTGTCGGTGTAGGCGATCTTGGCGCCGTCGGGCGACCAGATCAGGTCCTCGTAGAAGCCGGCCCCTTCGACGTCGAGCTTGCGCACCTCTCCTCTGCCGTCCTGGGGCGCGATGTGGAGCCGGTACTCGCCGCCCTCGTCGGAGAAGTAGGCGATCGAGGCGCCGTCGGGCGACCACGCCGGGTTGCGCTCGTGCACGCCGGCGGTCCCGGTCAGGTTGCGCGGGTCCCCCTTCTCGGCCGGCACCGTGAAGATCTCGCCGCGGAACTCGAGGACGGCGCGCCGCCCGGTGGGCGAGATGTGGGCGTTGCGGACGTAGCGGGCGCCGGAGACCCAGCGCGGCCGCACCTCGATCAGGTCGGCCGGCACGCCGACAGTGAGCTTGGCGCCGGTCGGATGGGCGGGTCCGGACGAGTCATCGGCGGCCGCGCTGTTGCCGGTCGCCGCCGCGCCCGGCTCATAGAGGTGCAGGTACCCGGCCTGCTCGTAGATGATCCGCCCGCCGCCGTGCGAGGCGGCGAGAATCGGGAAGTCCTCGTGGAAGGTCAGCTGCTCGACCCGCCCCGATCCGACGACCCCGCCGCCGCCTGCGGCGGTCGGCCCTGCCGCCTCGCCACGACCGCCGGGCTGCGCGGAGCGCTCACCAACCTCGTACGAATAGAGATTGAACTCGCCGTTGCGGTCCGACAGGAAGTAGACCTTGCCGCCGAACCACATAGGGTCGGTGTCGTTGGAGCGGCCCTCGGGCTGCGGGATCTCGACGACCGAGTGGTCGGCGCGGTCGTACAGCCACAGGCGCGAGTAGGTGCCGCCCCGGTAGTTCTTCCACTGGCGAAAGCGCTCGCCGAGCGGCAGGTAGGCGATCTCGTCGCCGTCCGGCGAGAAGGTCGCCTTGGCGGCGTGCGGGATCGGCAGCTGCTCGGGCATGCCGCCGTCGACCGGCACCGTGAAGAGCTGCGTGTAGCGGTTAGTGTGCACGGCGCGCCCCGAGGTGAACAGCACCGCCGATCCATCGCGGCTCCAGTCCTGCACGACGTCGGCGCCCGGGTGCCAGGTCAGGCGCTGCGGGATGCCGCCGTCGACCGCAACGATGAAGACGTCGGTGTTGCCGTCGTACTGGCCCGAGAAGGCCACCCAGCGGCCGTCCGGCGAAAAGCGCGGCCGGCTCTCCTCGCCGCTGTGGGCGGTGAGCCGGCGAACGCCGCTGCCGTCGAGGCGGGCGCTCCACAGGTCGCCGGCGTACACGAAGGCGATATGGGTGGCGCTCACCGCCGGCTCGGCCAGCAGCCGGGTGTCGTTGGGGTCGGGCTCGGCGCCGGCGGCAAACCCCTCGTTGCCCACCGTGGCCGCGGGCGCCACGCCTTCCGGCGCGCCAACACCGACCGCGCCACTGCCCGGAACGGCGACGGCCAGGGAAAGGACCAGGAGAGTGGCGAGGCCCACAACCAGCCTCGTCCTCTGAAACCTCGTCCGGCGGAGGGCTAGCGCTTGGCTCGTCCTGTTCGATCGCTTCATGGCTCACGCCTTTCGTCTGCTGTCCGATGCGAGACTCCGGATGCCCGCGGTCATTCTAGCCCGCATGAGGGGGGCGGCTTGCGGCATAATCGCGGCCGTGCCCTCGAGGCGGCGGCCTCGCTGGTCGTCTACTCCACCGGCGCGGTGACGGTCAAGACCACCGTCCTGATCACGCCCGAGGAGATGGACGAGGCGGCCAGGAAAACCGCCAAGTACCGGGCGCCGGGCAAGTAAGAGGCCCGCGAACGGCGCATACCGGCGGCTGCCCGTTGACACGACCGGCCTCTTGGGAGCAGGATGCCGACACGCGCAGCACGTAAACGAGAACATCCGACAGCCGCGCGGGGTGAGCGGACGGCGCCGGCGCAAGAGCCGCCGAGCCGAGCCGCCGCGCCCCGCACCGCCGTCGCACAGCCGTCGCACCGCGAGGAGGGCCTCATGGAAGTCGACCGCAGAATTTTCCTGGCGACCCTGGGCGCCGGCGCCCTCGAGCTGATGTCCCCCGAGGACAAGGCCGAGGCGCTCGAGCACTACATGGAGCACCAGCTCGACGACGCCATCGCGGCGCGCGACGGCGCCGAGCCGATGCTCTACATGCCCGACGGCGAGGCGATCGCCGTGCGCGAGCTGCAAGGAGAGAACCCGCGGCCGCCGCGCGGCACCGGCAGCCTGTTCATGCCGCGGGCCCGAGAGTTCGCGCCGATGTCCGACAAGCCGACGCTGGTGGAGTTCTTCGAGAAGCGCTTCGCCCCCGCCAACCACGTCCTGCAGAGCGCCACCCACGCGCTGGAGACCGGCCAGCCCGAGCGGACGGTGTTCGCCTGCCTGATGCACGACGTGGTGCTGAACCTGATCAAGGTCGATCACGGCTGGTGGGGCGCGCAGCTCATCGAGCCCTACGTCGAGGAGCGGATCAGCTGGGGCATCCGCTACCACGCGCCGCTGCGCTTCTACCCGGACGAGTCGGTCGGCTACGAGTACCCCGAGATGTACAACCGCATCTTCGGCGAGGACTACGTCCCCGAGCCCTATATCACGCAGGCCTACGAGTTCGCCCGCGGCCACAGCTGGTACATGGAGGCCCGCTTGATCACGCTCAACGACACCTACGCCTTCGAGGAAGGGAAGGTGGTCTCGCTCGATCCCTTCGTCGACATCATCGGCCGCAACTTCAGGCAGCCGAGAGAGGGCCTCGGCTACGACAACAGCCCCTCGTCGCACATGTGGCGGACGATCGGCAACCCGAACCGACCGCTGTAGGGTAGTCTTGGATCGGCCCGCTCTAGCTGGCGAGAGCTGCCGCGGGGCAGCGGCGATCACCGGTTTGGGGACCGTGGAGAATCGCTGAGTTCATGGCGGCGCGAGCCACGCGTTCCACCGTCGAGCGGCGCCCGGATGACGGGCGCCGAGCTGCCGTCCGACCCGCCGCCACGGTTCACCGATGATCGATCTGTCGAAGATCGACACCATCGTCTTTCTGATGATGGAGAATCGCTCATTCGATCACATGGTCGGGCACCTGAGCCTCGACGGCGGCCTCGGCGTCGACGGGCTGAAGCCGCCGCTGCAGCGGGACCTCTACCGCAACGAGCACGACGGCCGGGCGCACTTCCCCTTCGAGATGCGCGACGCGCCCATTGATGGAGACGTCCCGCACCACCGGCCGGAGACGATGGACCAGATGGCCTGGTCCGCCGCCGAGGACCGCTTCCTGATGAACGGTTTCGCCCGCTCGTACTACGCGTACGCGGCGGCGCACGGGATCGACGCCGACCCCGACCGCTGCATCGCCATGGGCTACCTGCCGCGCCAGGACGTGCCGATCACCACCTTCTTCGCCGAGAAGTACGCCGTGTGCGACCGCTGGTTCGGGTCGCTGCCCACCAGCACGCCGCCCAACAAGATCTTCTCGCTGTCGGGGCGGACCCGGGTCGAGGACATCACCCCGACGCTGCAGCCCAGCGACCGGCTGCTGATCGACTGGTGCAGCGAGCGCAACGTCCGCTGGCGCGTCTATCACGACGGCCTGACCTTCTTCGCCGTTTTCGGGCGGCTCGACGTGATCTTCGACAGCGACAAGTTCCGCGGCTTCGGGCAGCTGATGAGCGACGTAGCCAGCGAGCCCGACGCGACATTCCCGCAGGTGATCATCATCGAGCCCAACTACGAGTCGGGGCCCCACTACGGCGACCAGCCCAACGACAGCCACCCGCCGCTGCCCGTGAGCTTCGGCGAGGACTTCCAGCGCCGCTGCTACGAGGCGCTGACGGTCAACCCGGAGCGCTGGAAGAAGACCGTCTTCGTGATCACCTACGACGAGCACGGCGGCTTCTTCGACCACGTGCCGCCCCACGAGGTCGTCTACGCGCCCCCCGACGGCGAGTTCGAGCCCTTCACCTGCACCGGGCCGCGGGTGCCGGGGCTGGTGATCTCGCCGCTGGTCGCGGCCGGCACCGTCTTCAGCCGGCCGCTCGATCACACCTCCGTGCTGCAGCTCGTCTCGCAGCGTTTCGCGCCCAACGAGCCGATCTACTCCGCGGAGGTGGCGGCGCGGCGGGCCGGCGGCATCGGTTCGGTGGCCGAGGTGCTCAACCGCAACACGCCGCGCAACGACATTCCGGCGGCGCCTGACGTGCTGATTACCGGCGCCGCAGCGCTCGGCCATCACGACGACGGCACGCCGATCGCCCGGCTCTTCGCCCTCGCCGGCCGCAAGCTGATCGAACAGCGCCCCGACGAGACCGCGGCGCTCTTCCCCCACCTGTGGAACTGGCACCTGGCCAGCGGCGGCGAGCTGCCGCCCCGCCCCCCCGCCCCCGCCTTCGAGATCGCCGGCCTCAGCGAGCTGATCCGTGAGCACGCCGGCAAGAAGCTGCAGGAGCTGCCGAAGGAAGTCATGAGCGCCAGCGCCCGCGGCTCCTTCGCCTTCAGCCGCGGCAAGGCGCCGAAGGTCAAGCTGACGATCAAGCCGCAGGCAAGCGTCGAGATCCTGGCGTTCAACAGCGAGGACGACCGCGACCCCGACGGCGTCATCGCCAAGCGCGCCGGTGGCGGCGGCGCCCGCTTCCCGGCGCAGATCGTGCTCGATACCTCACGGGCCTGGATGAAGTACGCCTTCGAGGCCGATCTCGCCGCCGGCGTCGATGCCACGTTGGAAGGCCTCGGCTTCGGCTTCGACGCCGACAAGAAGCTGCGCGTCTGCGAGTACAAGGTCCACGACCGCGACGCGATCGCCGTCTCGACGGTGCTCACCGACCTGGCGCGGCCGCGCTTCGCCCTGCGCGAGGCGGACATCGAGAGTCTGCGGGTCGGCGATTGCCTGACCATGCAGTTCGTTGGCACGCTGAAGGCCGACGTCACGCTGCGCTGGGCGGACGTCTTCAGCACCCAGTTCGGCGACCTCGGGACGCTGCTCAACAGCAGCGACGTGATCCCGCTGAAGTTCTCCTCGGGGCTGACGCTGGCCGCCTCGGTGAGCTTGATGGACGACTTCATCCTCGCCTTCTCGCGGGCCGCGCCCGGCACGCTGCGCGTCGCCGTCCGCAAGGCCCGGCAGCGCCGCGCCGGCGTCTCGTTCGAGTCCTCGATGAAGGTCGAGTTCGCCCGCCCCAAGGACGTCGAGGAGGCGCTGCAAGCGCTGCTCGAAGGGCTGATCGGCGAGCCGCTCGCCAAGGTCGAAAGGCTGCTCGCCTCCAACCTCGCCGAGAAGCTGAGCGGCCGCGAGGCCGAGATCCTCGCCAAGGTCCTCGCCGCGGTCGGCGTCGACCCGGCGATCCCCGACGCCATCACTCGCCAGCGACAGCTCATCCGCGAGGCCAAGCGCCGTTTTGCTGAGCTCAAACAATCGCTCGACGAGAAGGTCCGCGAGATCGCCCGCCAGAAGATCACCGTCGGCTTCAAGTACGAGTACGAGCGGGTCGCCACCCACGCCAGCGTCCTGCAGGCGACGATCGACGACGGCGAGCTGGCGACCTACCACGCCGATCTGCTGCGCGGCCGCCTGGAGGGGCTGTTGGCGGCGTTGCGCGAGGCCGAGGAGGCGGGCGACGCGGCGGCGGGCGTGGCGCTGGAGTCGTACCTGGAGCGCGACACGCTGAAGACCACCAAGAGCTGGGGCTTCACGCTCGGCATCGGCCCATGGAAGGTCTACGGCCGCGACCGCGAGACCCTGTCGGGGACCGTCGACGAGAACCTCGCCGGCCGCAAGAAGGTCGCCTACCACGGCCTGCGCGGCTACCGGGGCAACTGGATCGGCGAGGAGTTCGAGTGGACCTTCGACTTCCGCGCCGACATGCCCCGCTACTCGGCCGGGCCGGCGCCGAAGCTGGCGGAGTTCGAGTTCGGCCTGACGCTGATCTGGGAGCGCCGCGAGAAGCTCACCGACAAGGCGCTCGCCGTCCTGCTCGACGCCGCGAGCCTGTGGAGGGTGGCGGCGCCGGGCAGCTTTCCGCTGCTGCGCGAGAGGCTCGCCGGCAGCGTCGACAAAGAGTGCGAGATCGCCCTGCAGCTACGCGTCGACGACGGCCTGTTCCGCCGCATCCTGCCGGCGATGGGCACCGCCACGCTTGCCGATTTCGCGGCGCCGCTGGGCGCCGCCATGCCGTGGATGGAGGACTACCCGGGCCGCGCCACCGTCACGCTCCGCCGCCAGCTCTACGCGCCCTGGTGGGCCTACTACTTCACCCATCCCACCGTGAACCAGGGCAACCTGGCGAGTGCCGCGGCCAACCACTTCCGCTGGGACACCGATTACCCGGACCTCTATTCGCTCGAGCTCAACTACTCGGTGCGCGAGCCGTTCACCCTTGCCGGCCTGGTGCGGCTGAACGGCAACACCATCGTCGACATCGAGAAGTTCAACGAGGGCATGGCCACCCTCGCCGACGGCGTCGCCGCCGACCGCCACGACAACGGCCTCATCGAGGCGGTCTTCGCCAAGATCAAGAATCTCGGCAAGCAGTCGCACCACGTGCGGGCGCTCGGCTTCTACCTCAACGAGCGGATCGCCGCCGCCGG
>DASWHK010000052.1:0-7280 GCA_036398215.1 Acidobacteriota bacterium
CCCGCGCCGCTGGTGCGCCTGCGGCGCAAGGCGCACGACACCACCCGCCGGGTGGGCGACGAGATCGAGTCGCGCCTGCATTTCAACACCGCGATCGCGGCGTTGATGGAGCTGCTCAACGAGTGTACGGCGGCGAGCGCCGAGCTGCCCGTGGACGCCGCCGGCGCCCACGCCTGGGTCTACCGCGAGGTCTTCGAGCGCCTCGTCCTGCTGCTGTCCCCGTTCGCGCCGCACCTGGCGCAGGAGCTGTGGGAAGCCCTCGGCCGTGAGGGCTACATCGTCCACGAGAGCTGGCCCGACTACGATCCCGCCGTCCTCGAGCGCCAGCGCGTCCGGCTCGCCGTGCAGGTCGACGGCAAGCTCCGCGGCACCATCGAGGTGGCGGCGGGGCTCGACGACGAGGAGGCGCTGGTGGCCGCGGCCATCAAGGAGCCCAACGTGGCGCGTCATCTGGAGGGGCAGCCGATCACCCGGACGGTCGTCGTTCCCGGCAAGATCGTCAGCCTGATCACCGGATGAGCGCTAGGAGGTGGGAGGCCGTGGTGAAACTCCGATGGGTCTGGCGCGTCGCTCTTGCGGGTGAGGGCAAGGAGAGCCGACGCAGGTCGCGCGGGGCGCGGCGGCGGCTGCTGCCCGCCGTGGCGATGGCGACGGTCGTCGCCATCGGGCTCGCCGCCGCCGGCTGCGGCTACTCGCTGCTCGGCACCGGCTCGTTCCTGCCCCAATACATCCGCACGGTGGCGATCCCGACGTTCGCCAACAACACCTCGCGCTTCGAGGTCGAGATCCGGATGACCGACGCGGTGACCCGCGAGATGGTGTCGCGCGGCAGCTTCTCGGTGGTCGCCGAACAGGAGGGCGCCGACGCCGTCTTGCTCGGGACGATCCTCGATTTCACCGTCACCCCCGTCGGCCTCGGCGCCGACGAGCAGGCCAACAACTACATGGTGACGATCCGCGCGCAGGTGAACTTCCGCGACCTGGTCGAAAACCGGGTGCTGTTCTCCAACAACTCGTTCCTGTTCCGCGACCAGTTCGAGCTCGAGCAGAGCCCGGGCGACTTCCTCGACGTCACCAATGTCGCCATCGACGACATCGCCGAGCAGTTTGCGCGCTCCGTGGTATCGAGCATCCTCGAAGGCTTCTAGGAGGCCGTGGTGAAACCCCGATGGGTCTGGCGCGTGGACCTTGCGACGGCACCCTCGGCGCGTTCCCGGCCCTTCCGACGTCCACGATGCCCTCAAAGGACGGAGCACTGAGATGGCACGGCGGAGGGGCAAGGCGGACGTGGGCCTCACGGTCCCGCAGTTGACCCGGGCGCTGGAGCGCGGCGTCGATCCGGTCTACCTGGTCGTCGGCGCCGAGGCCTTCCTGCGCCGCCGGGCGGTCGAGGCGATCGTCGCGGCGGTGGTCGGCGAGGGCGAGCCGGCGCTGTCAATGGAGCGCCTCGACGGCGCCACGACGCCGCTGGCGGCCATCCTCGACGCGGCGCGCTCGCTGCCCTTGTTTCTTGCCGCCGCCGGCCGCCCGGTGCGCGTCGTGCACGTGAGCCGCTTCGATCCCGGCACCGCCGAGGACGCCGAGGCGCTCGGCGCCTATCTCGACGACCCCGTCGAGGAGACCTGTCTCGTTCTCGAGGCCGCCAGCCTCGACGCTCGGCGGGCCGCCAGCAAGCTGCTGGAAGCCCGGGCCACCCGCGTCTGGTGCGCGCCCCCGGAGCGCGAGAGCGACGTGCGGCGCTGGATCGAGGGCGCCGCCGGGGAGCGGGGCCTGGCGATCGAGCCCGCCGCCGTGACCTACCTGCTTGAGATGGTCGGCCTCGACCTCGAGCGGCTCAGCCAGGAGCTCGACAAAGCGAGCCTGCTGGCCGCCGGCGACGGCGGCCGGCTCGATGCCCGCGAGCTCGAGAGCCTGCTGGGGCGCAGCCGCGAGCACTCGGTCTTCGAGCTCACCGACGCGCTCGTCGAGGGTCGCCACGACCCTGCGTTGCGGGTGCTCAACCGTCTGCTCGATGACGGCGAGGAGCCGGTGCGGATCCTCGCCATGGTGAGCTGGGTGGTCCGCCAGTTGATCACCGCCGCCGACCTGGCGGCGCGTGGCTGCCCGGAGCGCGAGCTGCTCCAGCAGCTCGGCGGCCGCTGGAACCAGCGCCGCCTGGTGCTCGAGAGGGCCCGCCGTTGCGATCTCGACGGCCTCGAGGACGTCCTGGTGCGCTGCTCGCGCTCCGACGCCACGGTCAAGATGCAGAGGGGCGCCGGCAGCCGCGGGACGCTGGAGGGCCTCTGCCGCACCATCTGTGCGGCTTAGTGTTCCGTATCGTAAATACGATGATGTTTGTGGCGGCGGCGGCGTCTGCGGCGTCGCGGCGCCGCCGAGGCGCAGGAGCGGCCCCGGCGGCGAATGCGGGCGAGCGATGCAGATCAGGAGAGCTTCTGGATGCGGCGAGCGATGCAGGTCAGGAGAGCTTCTGGATGCGGCGGGCGAGGCGGGACTTGGTCCGGGCGGCGGCGTTGGGGTGGATGATGCCGAGGCGGGCGGTACGGTCGAGAAGCCCTTGCGTCTCGCTCCAGCGGGTCTTGACGGCCGCGGTGTCTCCGGCTTCGATCGCCTCCCGCAAACGGCGGATGGCGGTGCGCAGCGTCGAGCGACGCTGGCGGTTGTCGGCGCGGCGCCGGATATCCTGGCGCATGCGCTTCTTGGCGGACTTGATGATCGGCATCTTCAAACACTCCGTTGGCGACAAGGAAGGATAGGACGACGCCCGTGCGCGGTCAAACCGCTCGAAACGTAGCCGAACGGGCCCGCGTCCTGCGCTCCGCGGGGGTCGTCGCCGCGATCACGATGATATCGCGGGTTGCCGGATACGCCCGGGACGTCGTCTTCACCTACTTCTTCGGGACCGGGCTGTACGCCGATGCCTTCGTCGCGGCGTTCCGGCTTCCCAACATTCTACGCCGATTGGTCGGCGAGGGGAACGTCTCGGCGGCGTTCGTCCCCGTTTTCGAGCACGAGTCCGTGCAGCGTCCCGAGGAAGAGCTGTGGCGGCTGGCGGACAGCTTCCACGCCGCGATCGCCGCGGTGGCGGGGCTGCTGACGGCGGCGGGGATGCTGCTGGCTCCGTTCCTGGTCCGCTACGTGCTGATCCCCGGCAACCCGGACGCCTGGCAGCTGACCCGCCGACTGGTGTGGATGACCTTCCCGTACCTGATCTTCATCGCCGCAGCCTCGGCGCTGATGGCGATCCTCAACGCCCGCGACCGCTTCGCCGCCGCCGCCTTCAGCCCGGTGTTGCTCAACCTGACCATGATCGGCTCGGCGGCCTTCATGCTGCGGACCGAGGCCCCGATCCTGATCTGGGCCGGCGCGGCGGTGGTCGGCGGCTTCCTGCAATGGGCCTCGCTGGTGCCCCACGCCGGGAGGCTCGGCATGCGCTTCTGGCCACGCGCCGGGCTCGCCGATCCGGCCTTGCGTCGTATCGGGCGGCTCATGCTGCCGGGCATCGTCGGCGTCGGCGTCACGCAGATCAACACGCTCGTCGGGCAGCTGCTTGCCAGCTACCTGGTCCTGGGGAGCATCTCGAGCCTGTTTCTGGCCGGTCGCGTCACCGAGCTGCCGCTCGGTGTCTTCGCCATCGCCATCGCCACCGTGGTGCTCCCGCTGATGTCGAGGCAGGCGGCGGCCGGCGACCGCTCCGAGATGATCGACACCCTGGGCTTCGCGCTCCGCCACACCGCGTTCATCACCCTGCCGGCGACCGCCGGGCTGCTGGTGCTGCGGCTGGAGATCGTCTCGGTGCTCTTCGAGCGCGGCGCGTTCGGGCCGGTTTCGGCGACGCGGACCGCGTCGGCGTTGGCCGGCTACAGCCTCGGTCTCATCGCCTTCGCCGGCGTGCGGGTGGTGGCCCCCGGGTTCTTCGCGCTCCGCGACACCCGGACGCCGGTGCTGATCGCCGCGGTCGCCATGGTTGCCAATTTGATCGGCTGCCTGGCGTTGATGCCGTTGCTCGGCCACACCGGGATCGCCATCGCCGGCTCCCTGGCGGCGTTCGTCAACGCCGCGCTGCTGATCGGGGGCCTGCGACGCAAGGTGGGCCGCATCGGCGGGTGGCGGCTGGTGGCGAGCTTCGCCCGGCTCGGCGGCGCCGCCGCGGTCATGGCGTGGGTGGTCTGGGGGGTCCGGGAGGGCTGGCTGTCGAGCTTCGCGGTCGGCAATCCCGCCCGGATCGCCGCCCTCGCCGCCACCGTCGCGCTGGGGGCGCTGACCTACCTGGCCGCCGCGGCGATCCTGCGCGCCCCCGAGCTCGGTGAGCTGCGCAGCTGGCGCTCCCGGGTGGCGCCATGATCGCCGTCCTCCAGCGGGTGCGCTCGGCGGAAGTGAGGGTGGACGGCCGGCCGGTGGGCGCCATCGGCCGCGGCATCCTCGCCCTGATCGGCGTCGTCGCCGGCGACCAGCCGCGCGATGCCGACTATATCGCCGACCGTCTTCTCCGCTTGCGGATCTTCCCCGACGCCGGCGGCCGGATGAACCTCTCGGTGGCCGACGCCGGCGGCGCCCTGCTCGTGGTCTCGCAGTTCACGCTGGCGGCCGACACCCGCCGCGGGCGGCGGCCCTCGTTCGACCCCGCCGCCGATCCCGAGGCGGCCGCAGCCCGCTACCGGGAGCTGCTCGCCGCCCTCCGGGCGGCGCCGGTCCCGGTGAGCAGCGGCGAGTTCGGCGCCTCCATGGAAGTCGAGCTGATCAACGACGGACCGGTGACGTTCATCGTCGACTCGCGCCGCGCGCGCCGCGATCCCGATCGGCGTCCTGCAAAGAGCGGGCATGAGGCGGCTCCATGAGCGCCGAGCGACGTCGCGCCGGCCGGGGCAGGGGAGGCGCGACGGGGGGCGGCAACCTCGGCGGCTGGCTGCTCGACTACGGCGAGCACCTGCGGGCGGAGCGGGGCCTAGCGCGGAGCACCGTCTCCGCCTACCTCGCCGACCTGCGCCGCTTCGCCGACTGGGCGGTCGCGACGGGCCTGGCGCCGCTGAGCGCCACCCCCGAGCACATCCGCCGGTTCCTGGCCGCGCGCCGCGACGAGGGTCTCAACGAGCGCTCGGTGTCGCGCAACCTGTCGGCGTTGCGGGGGTTCTTCCGGTTTTGCGTGGCGGCCGGCCGCCTCGAGCACGACCCCACGGAGCTGGTCAACGCCAAGGAGCTGCCGCGGCGGCTCCCCAAGGCCCTGAGCCGCGCCGAGGTCGAAGCCCTGCTCGAGCAGCCCGACACCGAGAAGGCGGCCGGCATCCGCGACCGCGCCATGCTCGAGGTCGCCTACGGCAGCGGCCTGCGGGTCTCGGAATTGATCGGCCTGCGGCTCAACGACCTGGAGCTCGGCGAGGGCTTCATCCGCTGCCGCGGCAAAGGGGGCAAGGAGCGGCTGGTGCCGCTCGGCGGCCAGGCCCGCCGCTGGGTCGAGATCTATCTACGCGGGGCCCGCACGACATACGTCCGTCGTGCCGCCGAGCCGCACCTGTTCCTGACCCAGCAGGGACGGACGATGAGCCGCCAGTGGTTCGCCAAGTGCCTGAAGCGCTACGGGATCGCCGCCGGCATCGACCCCGCGCGGATCAGCCCGCACGTGCTGCGCCATTCCTTCGCCACCCACCTGCTGGAGGGCGACGCCGACCTCCGCGCCGTGCAAGCGATGCTCGGGCACGCCCGGATCGCCACCACGGAGGTCTACACTCGGGTGGACCGCAGCCGCCTGCGGCGTGTCTACGACCGTCATCATCCGCGAGCTTGAGCCGTGAGCGACGACCTCCTCGAGCGCCTGCCTGAAGCCGAGCGAGCGCTGCTGCTGGGCTGCGGGGAGTTGGCCGCGGCGCGACGCGAGCACGCTTTCCTGGTCGGCGGCTCGGTCCGCGATCTTCTGCTGGGGCGCGCCCAGAGCGACCTCGACGTGGTCGTGGTCGGCGACGGCATGGCGGTGGCCCAGGCGCTGGCCCGCGACCGCGGCGGCACCTTGACGCGCCACCATGCCTTCCAGACGGCGCGCATCGACGTTCCCGGGGGGACTCGCGTCGACGTGGCCACCGCCCGCCGCGAGGTGTATCCGCGCCCCGGCCAGTTGCCGCAGGTGGTTCCCGGCAGCCTCGAGGAAGATCTGGGGCGGCGCGACTTCACGATCAACGCCATGGCGATCTCGCTGGCGCCGGACGACGCCGGGCGCTTCGTGGACCCCGAGGGGGGCGCCGCCGACCTGGAGGCGGGACGGATCCAGGTCATGCATCGGCTCTCGTTCAGCGACGACCCGACGCGCATTCTGCGCGCCCTCCGCTTCGCGCTCCGCTTCGGCTACACGATCGAGCCGCAAAGCCTCGAATGGCTGCGGGTGGCCACCGGCGGCGGCTACCTCGATTCGGTTTCGGGCGAGCGCGTCCGCAAGGAGCTGTCGCTGACGTTCGAGGAGAACCCGATCGAGGGACCGCTGCGGCTGCAGGACGAGGGTGTGCTGGCCATGTACGACGGCCTGGCCGCCGACCCCGACCAGCTTCGCAGGCTCACCTCGCTGCGCTCCTGGCACCTGGAGGTCCTCGCCGGCCGCGGCCTCAGCCCGGCCACCGATCCCGCCTGGCCGGCCGTGTTGGCCTGTTGCGCGGCGGCGCTGTCGCCGCAGGCGCGCTGGGGCCTGGCCCGGCGCCTGAGCCTGAGCCGCGACGAGCGGGCGCCCCTGATCGAGGCCGGCGCGCCGTGGCGGCGGGCTGTCGCCACGCTGGAGGATGCCGGAGAAGAGGCGCCGTCGAGCGCCATCGTCGCGGCGCTCGAGGGAATCTCGCCGGCCGCCCTGCTGGTCGCCGCAGCGAGCGCCGGCGAGGGGTCGGCGGCGGAAAGCTGGATCACCCGCTATCTCGAAACCCTGCAGTGGATCCGTCCGCGGCTCACCGGCGACGACCTGCTTCGGCTCGGCGTCGAAGAGGGACCGGCGCTTGGCGTCCTGCTCGCACAGCTCCGGGCGGCGGTCGTCGACGGCCGCGTCGAAGGGGAGCAAGAGGAGCGCCGTCTCGTGAAGAGGATTTTGGGCGGAAAGCCGCACGGATAGGGGGTTTCAAGAAATCGGCTCAATTGACTGCCAGGTGGTCGCGTGGTAGCTTCGCCCGGTCCCAGAAAGCGTACGAATCCCGTTGCGACGCTACTTTTCTCCCTCGAGTTGACTCGTTCGCGAGCCAGGCGCCTGTAAGCCGGCATCACGCGGCGCGAAGAACGCAGAAACGGCCGGGAGCGCATCCATGGCAAGACCAGGAACC
>DASWHK010000053.1:0-25470 GCA_036398215.1 Acidobacteriota bacterium
CGAGCAGGGCAAATCGCCGGCGGCCTACGCCGCCGTCAAGTCGGGGGTGGTCGGGCCGGTCGTCGGCGCGATCAAGGGAATGCGCGAGTCGCTCGACCGCCGCTTCATCGACATCTGGTTCTCCGAGGCCGCCAGCGCCGCGCGCGCCCGGACGATCGAAAAGCTGAAGGACAAGGGGTGATCGCCGAGCCGGTCGGCCGCCGCCTGGGCGTCGTCGCGATGCTAGCCGCGGCAGCCGGCGTCGTTCTCGGCGGGGCGGGAAGCGGTGGCGACGGTGCCTTCGCTCCCCAGGTCTTGCGCATCGACGGCGAGCGGCTGATCGCCAACCTGCAGCGCCTCGCGACCTTCGGCGCGACGCCGGAAGGGGGCACCAGCCGGCTCGCCTACAGCGAGGAGGACCTCGCCGCGCGCCGCTTCGTCGCCGAGCTGATGGAGGCCGCCGGACTCGAGGTGTCCGTCGACCTCGCCGGCAACCTGATCGGCCGGCGCGTGGGCGCCGACCCATCGCTGCCCCCGATCATGCTCGGCTCGCACATCGACTCGGTGCCCGACGGCGGCAACTACGACGGCCAGGTCGGATCGATCGGCGCGCTCGAGGTGGCGCAAACGCTGGCGGACGCCGGCGTCGTGACCCGCCATCCGCTCGAGATCGTGATCTTCCAGAACGAAGAGGGCGGCAAGACCGGCAGCCGGGTGTTGATCGGCGAGGTGGAAGCGTACGAGCTCGACGTCGTCACCGCCAGCGGCCTGACGATCGGCGACGGCACGCGGGCGCTGGGAGGCGACCCGACCCGGCTCGCCGAGGCCCGCAGGCAGCCGGGCTCGATCGCCGCCTTTCTCGAGCTGCACATCGAGCAGGGCGCCGTGCTGCAGCGCCAGGGGATCGACATCGGCGTCGTCGAGGGGATCGTCGGCATCAAGCGCTGGAACGTGACCGTCCGGGGCTTCGCCAACCACGCCGGCACCACTCCGATGGAGGCGCGCCGCGACGCGCTGGTGGCGGCGGCCCGCTTCATCCTGGCGGTCGAGCAGGTGGCGAGCAGCATGAGCGGCCGGCAGGTCGCCACCGTCGGCCGGCTCGCGGTATCGCCGGGGGCCCCCAACGTGATCCCCGGCGAGGTGGCGCTCAGCCTCGAGATTCGCGACCTCGAGATGGACAAGATCGATGCCGTTCGGGCGGCGATCGGCGAGCGCGCCGAGACCATCGCTGCCAACAGCGGCGTGACGATCTCGTTCGAGCCGTTCTACGTCAGCTACGCGGCGCCGACCGATCAGCGGCTGCGAGAACTGATCGCCGAGTCGGCCGCCGAGCTCGGCCTGACCAGCCTGGCGATGCCCAGCGGCGCCGGCCACGACGCCCAGAGCATCGCGGTGCTGGCCCCCGCCGGGATGATCTTCGTGCCCAGCATCGACGGCATCAGCCACTCGCCGCGCGAGCACTCCGAGCCGGCGGCGATCATCGCCGGCGCCAACGTCCTGCTGCGCACTCTCCTGAGGCTGGATGCCGAGGGGCTGGAGCGCTGACCCGAGCCGGGGCGCCGAGCCGGACCGAGGCGCCGACCCGGGCCGGAGCGCTGCGCCGCGCCGGTGGCGCCGACCCGGGCCGTTGCCCCGAGATCCTCGGGTTGGGAGAATCCTCCGACCCGCCATCGCGCAACGAAGCACCAGTCTCGTAGCGAAGGGAGATTCCGATGCACCGGCGAGCTCTGCTGAAGACAGGTGGTTTCGCGGCCCTCGGGATCGCCGCCGGCGGCTGTGCCGTCCGCTCCGCGCGCAGCGGGCCACCGCGGCCCTACGTGAACCTGCCGTTGGTCGAGGCCTCCTGGGAGAGGGTCATCCGCACCACCGTCGGTTTGCGGCCGCACCGGCCCTCGGGGTTCGACCTGCGGGCCGAGAAGCTCGACGCCAAGACCGTGTTGCACAACTACGGCCACGGCGGCGCCGGCCACTCGCTCGGCTGGGGTACCGGGGCGCTGGTCGCCGACATGGCGCTCGAGCACGCCGACCGCCGCGCCGCGGTGATCGGCTGCGGCACCGTCGGGCTCACCGCCGCGCGCCAGCTCCAACGGCGCGGCTTCGACGTCACGATATACGCCAAGAGCATTCCCCCGGACACGACGTCGAACAAAGCGCTGGCCGGCTTCACGCCGACCTCGGGGCTGGTCGACGGCGACCTGCGCACGGCCGCCTGGGACGCGCAGTTCCGTCGCGCCGCCGAGATCAGCTACGAGCAACTGCAGCTGCTCGTCGGCCGCGGCTACGGGGTCTCGTGGATTCACACCTATCGGCCCACGAACGAGCTGCCCGACCGGCGTCCTTCCGAAGAGACCGGCGCGGCGCCGCCCTCGCCGGCGCCGCTGCGGCCGCCGGCCACCGACGTTGGCGACGTGGTGCTCGGGTCCGGCGAGCACCCGTTTCCCTCCCGCTACGCCCGCCGCGCACCCTGGCTGCGCATCGAGCCGGCCGTGTACCTCGACCGCCTGGTTCACGACGTGATCGACTTCGGCGGCCGGATCGTGATCCGCGAGTTCGCCACCTCGCGCGATCTGATGGCCCTGGACGAGTCGCTGATCGTCAACTGCACGGGCCTGGGGGCGCGCGACCTGTTCAACGACGACGAGCTGACCCCGGTGAAGGGGCAGCTCACCATGCTGGTGCCGCAGCCCGAGGTCGACTACGGCACCTTCGGCGGCGTCCCCGGCCGCAGCAGCGGCGGCTTCCTACACATGATCCCGCGCCGCGACGGCATCGCGCTGGGCGGCACCTCAGAGAGCGACGACTGGTCGCTGGAGCCCAACGACGAGCGGCGCCGCCAGATCGTCGAGGCCCACATCGAGCTGTTCCGCGGCATGCGCGCCCCGAACCCCGACGCCCGCCTCAGCGCGGCGACACCCGGCGAGGTCCCGAGCCTCGAGAGCTTTTTCGGTCTCGAGTCCTAGCCCGACCTTCCCCACGTCCCACGCCGCGAACACGATTGCGGCCGGATGCATCCCCAGCGCCCGCACGGGCGTCTCCAGCCTACCCAGCCGGCCCGGAACCGATCGTGACGTTGTCGACCGGCTCGAAGCCCGGCACGATGATGGTGACCGCGGTGGCCTCGGCCGGCACCGACGAGAACCGCGCCCAGGCGCGCAGGCGCTGGCCCGGCCGAACGGATACGCTCTCCGCGCAGATGCACTTGCCGGCGCTGTCGCGGTCGACGTTCCATTTGCTCCTCGAGCCGCCGTCCAGCAGGTACACGCCGCCGACCGTGGCGAAGTCCGGAACCTCGAAATCGGGATGGGTGAAATCGTAGCTGCCGAGCTCGTCGTCGCTCGTCTCGTTTACGAGGGTGAACCTGACCGTGACGGTGCCCTCCGCGGCTCGCGATATTTCGGTCACCTCGATCCACGTGCCCGGCGCGGCGCCCTCGGCGCGGATTGGCGTCGCGGCGCTGGCCAGGGCCGCGGCCGTGGTCGTTGCCGTCACCGGTACCCCGTCGATGGGCTCGAAGCCCGGAACCATGACGCTGACGCTCGCGGTTGCCGGATCCAAGGCCGAGTATCTGGCCCAAACGTGGGCCCGCCCCCCGGGCTCGACCGACATCCGCCGGCTGCAGATGCAGCGGCCGTCGGGACCGCGATCGACCTCGACCTTGGTCATGGTCCGGGAATCGAGCAGGTGAACGCCGCCGACGCTGGCGAAGTCGGCGACCTCGTGCTCGGGGTGGACGAGATCGTAGCCGCCGATCTCGCTGGTGCCCTGCTCGTTCACCAGCGTCAGCCGCAGGGTCACCGTGCCGTCGCCGCCGCGCGACAGCCCGGTCACCTCGACCCAGGGGCCCGGCTCGTTGCCCTCGCCGCGGGCCAGCACCGGGCGGGCCGCAGCCGCCGGGGAGACGGGCGCCTCTGCCGTTGCCGGCGCCGGGGCCGCGGCGCCCCCGCTAGGAGGCGTCGCCCCGGCCGCCGGCGGGGACGCGGGGCCGCTGGCGTCCTCGTCGGGCTCCGGCGGCGCCGCGCAGGCGACGGCCACCACCAGGAAGCAGTTGAAGACCACCACCAGTTGCCGGGCTCTCGTCCGCCGGCGCGGCACTGCCTCGCTGCATGATCTCTGGGACATGGCTGAACTCCTGGGCCGGGGCCGACGCGGGCCGGGCCCCGTTGGGCAAGAGCCGTACGGCTCGGGGACACGATAACCCCCCGAGGCGGCGCCGGCCGCGGTAGCCGGACGGCCCGGAGATACCCCTCGGAGGGCCCGTCGGCGGACATTCAACTCCGCGGCCGGGCCCACCGCAATGGGCGAGGCTGGGGTCGCGCCCCCGGTTCGACGCCTCCTCGATGGTGGAGTCGGCGTACTTGCCCGCCACCGCCCCTCAGCGCCAGCGCTTCCGATCCCATGGCGACGGCAGGGTGGACTGGTAACGGGTGGCCGGATGGGCCGGTCTCCATCCCAACACGAAGAAGCCGGCTGTCAGGCAAGCGCCGATGGCGCCGCCGAGTAGCAAAGCCGCCGGTTTCGTCAGCACCTCCCAGTACGCCCAGGCCCCGTAGGTGGCGACGAGACCGACGAAAATCAGCGGCAATCCCACGAGGAGCCTTCTCATTGTCCGATCCTAGCAGCCCGTGTCCCGGCATGGGCGGAACAAACCGCAGGGTCCTCCGGCCGCGAAACAAGGCTGCCGTCGAGGCACAGCGGCGACGGCGGGCAACGCGTTCGCGGGTAGTGCCAACCAACTAACCCGGCGGGCGTCACACACGGCCTGGAGATCGGCCGCGGCGCGAATGACCGCGTTCACGGCCGGCGCAAGGCGCGGAAGAGCCGTTGCTGCTCGATCAGACCCGACGTCGGCTTGGGTGCCCTCGGCGGCTCGTCGTGGTTCGCCGGACCGCAAAGCCAGGAAATCGCCGTGAAGGCGTCAAGCTCCCGCAGCTCGCGCCTGCGAATCGCTTCAAGGCGCGGTCCGGCTTTCTGCCACGCTCGCACCCAACGGCGCATCTGCGCAACCTCGTCAGGCGACCGGTTGGCGACGGCAGAGCGTTTGGATGACATAGACGTCATGTTACCTGGATTCGCGACCGACCGGAGCGAAACGTGGCAGTCACTCCTCTTCGAGGTGGAGTAGGAAGTCGGCGGCCTCGGGCGCGACCACGACCTTGCGCTTCCTGCGCAGCGGCACGACGGCGGGATCGAGGTTGGCTTCGATGTCTTCGAGTGCGCTGCTGAGAAAGGCCTCGGCCGTGGCCCTCTCGGCCGCGATCTGGGGGTTCAGCTCGGTCGCCGGGCGTTCGAGCCGTCGGCAGTCGTCGAGAAAAGAACGGAAACGGACGGCCTGCAGGGCCGTGGGGTCCGTGAAGATCACCTCGAGCGTCTGCTCGCCGTCCTCGCATCGATCGACGAGAGAAACGGCACCGAGCCCCTGCTGGTCCCAGGATCCTGCGAGCACTTCGTGGCGGTCGGCGAGATAGGTGTAGCAGCGGCGTCGGAGCTCGTCGAGAGCAGCCTCACGGCCTCCGGCATCCGGACGTAAATCCCACTGGTAGCCGCCGGATACTCGCTTGCCGTGCTCCGCGCCGGGAACGTAGCGATGGGGGATGAGAGTGTCGATCACATCCTCGGCGTACGACTCGATCTTCGCGTGCACGTAGGCCGCAGCCATCGAGAGGACACCATATGTGAACCGGTCGTCGACGAACAGACGAGCCCAGCCACCGTACAGGTACCCGAGGTACGAGCGGCCGGCGTACTCCGGATCCTCCTGCTTGCGGACACGCTCCTGGAAATCGAATTCCGCGCGATCCCAGTCGGCGACGGTCTCGTAGCGCAGGAGGCTATCGCCTTCCGCGAAGAGCTCGTTCAGGTAGAAGCTGTCCTTGCCGATGCCGAAGAACGGCAGCACTGCCGAGTTGATGACGTTGCATTGATCGAGGTCGAGCTCGTCGATCGCACGGGCGACCTCGTGATCGGTTCCGGCCGTGATCCCGAACAGCTCCTTCAGGAGCACGCGCTCCAGGGCCGCACGATCGGCGCGCGACAGGTGTGCGGCGAAACGCTCTCGCTCCGCGAGTGGCCAGGTGAAGAAGCCGGGCCGAAGCGCCATGACGGCACGGCGGAGCGCTGGCGTCCAGCGGTGAAGGTCCGGTGTTGTCGCTGGCATCGGATCACTCTCCGGATGCGTGTCGGCACGGGCGGACGAAACCAGAAGCGTTGCCGGCCGCAACCCGTCTATCCCCGATCGAGGTCACCGAGCTCCGACGGGGCGGCGCGACATCCCGGCCTCGGGCTCAGGCGGCCGATTCCTTCTCCACGTCCCACCCCGGAAACACGATGACGGCCGGATGCACCCGCAGCGCCCTCGCCAGCGTCTTGGCGCGTTCGACGCCGAGCTTGACCCGGTCGTTCTCGATCGCAGAGATCGTCGACTGCGGAATACCGGTGAGCTCGGCGAGCCGGTTCTGGCTGAGCTCCTGCAGCTCACGAAGAATCCGCACCGACTCGCCGACCGAAACCTCGACGGACCGCCGCGCCGGCCGGAAGTCCTTGCGGCTATCTTGCTCTGTAGTCGTGCGCTGTGACATCGATCACCTCCACCAGGATCTCTCGAGAAAGCACCCGATAAATTACCCTGTGTTGCCGACTGAGGCGCGAGGAGCGGTGCCCGCGCCAAGCGCCTTCGAGCGCTTCATCGTGGAACCCCTTGATGAGCCGCAGTCCCTCCGGCCTCGAGAACGTCACCACGTCCTTCCACTTCTCGTACCGCTTCAAGATCTCGACCGGGAGGCGTCCCAGGCGCTTGCCGACCCGGCGGTGCTCAAGAATCGTCCACATCACTTATTTAGTATAGATTATGTTTAGTATATAGCTCAGGTCCGTCGCTCTTCAACTCCATTGGACGGCCACGCCTCAGGAGATTCCGGCCGGATGCCGTCGAAGAGGAGGGACGTCCACGGCTCAGGAGTTCCGACCGGATGCCGTCGGAGAGGCGGGCACCCATGGCCATGCACGTCAGCTCACTCCGGCGGGCACAGGCGTCGGTTGACCCTGCCGGAGTTACAGCGACCGCAGCGTTTCTACGGGATCGACGCGGGTTGCGCGGCGGGCCGGCAGCCAGGAGGCAAGCAGGGCGATCGCGACCAGGCCGGCGGCGGCCAGCGTCCAGGTGCCGACGTCGAACGGGGCGACGCCGAACAGGCGGCTCTCGAGCACGCGGGCCAGCGCCACGGCGCCGCCGAGGCCGAAGACCAGGCCGGCGATCGTCATGCCGAGCGTGCTGCGCAGCACCAGGCGGAAGACCCGCGCCGATTCGGCGCCCAACGCCATGCGGATGCCGATCTCGCGGGCCCGCGCCTTCACCCCGAACGCAACCACGCCGTGCAGCCCAACGGCGGCGAGCGTGGCGGCGACCACCGCCAGCAGGCTCATGAGCTTCGCCAGCAATGTCCACTGGGCGCGGGCGCCGGCGAGCGCCTCTTCCATGGACATGATCGTGCCGACGGGAAGGGCCGCGTCGAGCTGGGCGCCGATGTCTCGGGTGACGGCGGCGACGTCGATGGAGGCGTCGAGGCGGACCACCACGTACTGCTGCGGAAAGTAGGAGCCGTCGAGCCCGGCGGGCTCGTAGACGACCGGCTCGGGGGGCGCGGTCAGGTCGCCGAAGTGGACGTCACCGACGACGCCGATGACCTCGAACTGACGATCCTCCCGACTCCCGAACGGAAACTCGACCATTCGTCCGACGGCCTCCGCCGCCGGAAACAGGCGCTGCGCCAGCGACTCGCTGAGCACGACGACCGGCCGTCCTTCGCGGCCCGGCGATCGCATGTCGCCGATCTCGAAGCTCCGACCACTCAACAGCGGGATACCGAGCACCTCGAAGTAATCGGGCGAGAACAGCATGTTGGAGCCGGGCTCGAGCTGTCGCTCGCCCGCCGTGTCGCCCGCCGGGCGGATCCGCGTGCCCGAGCCGCAGCAGCGAAAGGGCACCCGCGTCGCCACGGCCACCGAAGCGACGCCTGGATGTAGCTGGAGTCGGCGCTCGAACTCGCGGAAGTAGTCGTAGGTCTGCTCCTGCGAGTAGCCCAGCGCGTTGGTGCTGCCCCCGACGGCATAGACGTTCTCGGCATCGATGCCGGTATCGACGGCGCTGAGGTTACGCAAGGTCTGCACCAGCAACAGCGTGCCGATCAGCAGCGTCAACGACGCCGCGAGCTGCAAGACGGTCAGCACGGACCGCACACCGACGGTGCGGCGACCCCCCGCCGGCCCGCCCTCCTTGAGGACCCCGGCCGGCGCCGCGCGCAGCGCCGTCACGGCCGGGAACAGCGCAAAGGCCACGCCGACGATCAGCGCCGTCGAGGTCGCGAAGCCGATCACCCGCCCGTCCATGGCGATCCCGGCAACCGTCGCATAGCCGACCCGCGCGCCCTCGAAGAAGCGGCTCAGACCGTAGGCAACGGCAACGCCAAGGGCACCGCCGAGCAGCCACAGGACCGCGCCCTCGGTCAGGTGCTGGGCGAGGAGGCGAAGACGACCAGCGCCGAGGGCCTTGCGCAGCGACACCTCCGCCTGGCGCCCGAGCCCACGGATCAGAAGCAGGTTGGCGACGTTGGCGCAGGCGATCAGCAGCACCAGGGCGCTGACGCCGAGCAGCAGCGATAGGGTGCGCGCCAGGTGGTCGCGGCCCAGCGGCTCCGTCCCGAAGCTGCCGAACACCGTGAAGCCCACCTCGCGAAAGCTCTCGTTGGCCTCGGGGAACTCCGTCGCCAGCCACTCCTCCATCGAGTCCAGCTCGGCGTCGACCTGCTCCCAGGTGGCCTCGGGCGACTTGCGGGCCACCAGCGTGGAGAACATGCCGTTCTCGCGCCCCGCGTAGCGCGCCGGATCGTCGAAGTGGCGCGCCCGCGCGTAGCTGGCGCCCGGGATCCAAACGTCCAGGTCGCCCCCGAGCTCCGTCCCGTGAAACCCCTCCGGCCCGACGCCGATGATCGAAAAGACCAGGCCGTTGAGCCGCAGCGTCTTGCCGAGGACTTCGGGATCACGGTTGAACATCGTCGTCCACAGCCGGTGGCTGATGACGACGATCTCGGCGCCATTCGCCGGATCGTCGTCGTCGGGGCTGATCGTTCGCCCGAGGCGCGCGTCGACGCCGAGCACGTCGAAGTACGAGGCGGTGACCGCCGCCCCCGACAGGCCCGTCGCGTCGCCCTGCCGGCTGGCGACGCTGAAGCCCGTGTGCTGGTAGCCGGCCAGGCCCGTCACCGTGGTCAGGCGATCGGCGACGTCGTGGTAGTTCGCGTACGACAGCCTGCTCACCCGAAAAGACCCCTCGTCGTCGTTGTAGCGGCCCACCCAGACGTCGGAGAGCTGCTCGGGATCCTCGACCCCGGGCACCGGGCGCAGCAGCACCCAGTTCGCCAGGCTGTAGATCGACGTGGTCGCCCCCAGGCCGATTGCAAGCGTTACGATGGCAGCAACGAACAGGCCCGGGCTGCGGGCGAAACCGCGCAGGGTGTAGAGGGCGTCGCGGCGCAGGGCGTCGAGAAGGGCGGCGAGGCGCTTCGCCCAGGAGCCGCGGCCGCCCGGATCGGGGGGCGCCAGCCGCTGGAAGCGCGAGGCGCGGGAGATCCTGTCGATGTCGCCGAAGCGGCGCTCGGCCTCCCGCTCGGCGCTCTCCGGGTCCATGCCGGCGCGCCGGTTGTCCTCGGCCCGCATCCGCAGGTGGAAGCCGATCTCCTCGTCGATCTCGCGGGCCACCGTCTCGCGGACCGCGGGATCTCCCGCCGAGCGCCGAGCCCGCCGCCGCCGATTGCCGAACAACCCTTCGAACCAGCTCATCACTCACCTCACGCCGGCTCGATGACCTTCTCGACCGCCGCGCTGAAGCGCCGCCAGCGCTGCAGCTCGTCCTCGAGCTGGCGGCGGCCGGCGGCGCTCAGCCTGTAGAAGCGGGCCCGCCGCCTGGCGTCAGTATGGCCCCAATCGGCCTCGATCCAGCCGCGACGCTCCATCCGGTGCAGCGCCGGGTACAGGGATCCCTCCTCGACCTTCAGCACGTCGCCGGTGCCCTCCTGGATGCGGGCGGCGACGGCGTAGCCGTGCATGGGGCCATCCTGCAGCGTCTGCAGGATCAGCAGATCCAGCGTTCCCCGCAGCAGCGCGAGCCGTTCCTTCGATCGTGCCATCAGCTCCTCCATAGGTTTTCTATGGTTTAGCATAGACTTTCTATGTCAGTTGCTCCTGGCTGTCAAGTGGTTTCCGGACGGTGGCTTCCGGACGGTGGCTTCCGCACAGTGACCTCCGGACGGGGACTTCCGGGCGGTGACTTCCGGACGGTGACTCCGGGCGGGGGACTTCCGGGCGGTGTCGTCTGGACAGCGACCGTGAGAATCTTCAATGATGGATGCGGACCTGACCGCGACGATGCCCTGCGGCTTCGTCCCGATGTCCGTATCCGCCCCACCACCAACCCGGACGCAGTCGTGGGCCTGTACACGCAGCTCGCCGACCTTTCGCTCGAGATCGCCGCGCTCCGGTTCGAGCCTCTGGAGCAGACAACTCCCGGAGGCTGGAGCCGGACCACGACCTCGATCCTGTTGCGTGGCGGCGGCGAAGAGGGGAGCGGCGAGGACGTCATTTGGACCGAAGAGGAGCACCGCCTCCTCCGGCGGCACGGCGCCGACCTTCCGGTCACCGGCCGCTACACGCTGCACGGATTCTCGCGGCAGCTCGACGAGATCGGCCTGTTCACCCGCCCCCCGTCGAGCCCCGATTTCGGCCTCTACCGGCGCTGGGCCTTCGAGAGCGCGGCGCTCGACCTGGCGTTGCGGCAGGCGGGGATGTCGCTGGCCGAGGCCCTCGGCATCGAGCCTGCGCCGCTGCGCTTCGTGAAGTCGATCGGCCTCGGCGAGCCCGCCACCAGCGAGCCGCTCCGCAAGCTGCTGGAGCTCTACCCCGGCCTGCGCTTCAAGGTCGACTTCTCGAGCAGCTGGACGGCGGAGCTGATCGACGAGCTCGCCGAGCTCGGGGTCGTCGACACCGTCGATCTCAAGGGGCTGTACCGCGGCGACTTCAGCGGCCCGCCGGCCGACGCCGAGCTGTATCGGTTGGTGGCCGAGGGGCTGCCGGAGGCCTGGATCGAAGATCCCGAGCTCGATGGCGAAACCGAGGCGGCGCTGGCCGATCATCGCGACCGCATCACCTGGGACGCCAACCTCCACTCGCTGGCCGACATCGTGACGCTGCCGTTCGAGCCGAGCTGCATCAACATCAAGCCGTCGCGCTTCGGCTTCCTGTCCGAGCTGCTGCGGACGTACGAGTACTGCACCGGCCGCGGCATTGCCATGTACAGCGGCGGCCAGTTCGAGCTCGGCGCCGGCCGCGGCCAGGCCCAGTACCTGGCAAGCCTGTTCCACGCCGACGCCCCCAACGACATCGCGCCGCGCGGCTACAACCGGCCGGAGCTGGAGGCCGGGCTGCCGGCGAGCCCAATGCCGCCGGCGCCCTCCGAAACCGGCTTCCGCTGGGCCGACGACGAGGCCTAGCAGCGGTTGTGAAACCCGATGGGTCTGGCGCTCTGCCGCTGTAGAAGCCAGCAGGCCCTCGCTTCCCGGAGCGCGTCCCGGATTTCTGGGGCCTCGCGTGTGGGGGCACGTAGGAGCGCCGCAGGTGACGCCGGAGCCATTGCCGAGGAGGCTCGACGCGGCCACCGCAGCGGCCGTCGGCGGGCGCGGGGCGCGCCCCGCGCCTCCCCCTTCACGGCGCCCAGGCGGCGGCGTACAGCCGCACCTCGCGGGCCCCCGCGTCGAGCAGGGCGCGCGCCGCGGCGGCGGCGGTGGCCCCGGTGGTGACGACGTCGTCGACCAGGACGATCGCCTTGCCGGCGACGAGCTCGGCATGGGCGCCGCGGACGCGGAAGGCGCCCGCCACGTTGCGCATCCGGTCATCTCGATCCCTGCCGACCTGCGGCCGGGTCGCTCGGCTCCGCCGCAGCGCAGCGACAGCCACCGCGCGGCCGCCCGCCGACCGCCATGTGCGGCCGAGCGCCCGCGCCAGGACCGCCGCCTGGTTATGGCCCCGCCGCCAACGGCGCCGCCAGTGGAGGGGCACGGGGACGATCAGGTCGGCGTCGGCCAGGAGGGCCGCCGCGCCGCCGGCGCAGCCCATCCGGTCACCCAGCGCGCGGCCGGCCCGCAGCAGCCCGTTGAACTTGAGCTCGATCAGCAGGCGGCGCGCCGGCCCCTCGAAGCGGGCCAGCGCCAGGCCCGCGGCGAGCGGCCGCGGAACCTCCAGCTCCGCCTCGTGGAACGGAAACCCGTCGCCGCAGGCGTCACACAGCAGCGGCAGCCACTCGCCCTCGACGGCGAGCCCCCCACAGCCGTGGCAGACGGCGGGAAACAGCACGGCGCCAAGATCGGCGGCGGCGGCTCGTAGCTCCGCGCGCAGCTTGGGCGCGATGGAGCCGCAACGGAAGCGCGTCGCGGGTCCGGCTCTCTCGATGAAATCGTGGAAGCCTCGCACCCCTTCATGAGACGGCCACCGAGTCGCGGTTTCCGGAGGACGAGTAACTGCTCGTCAGGACGCACCAGGGCATACCGGGAAAGACCGCCAGCCCGCATTCTAATCGCCCCACGGGCCTCTCCGCGCCCGCAGCAGAATGGCGAGGAGGAACGCCGGCTAGACGCGCGGGGCGTTGAGGCCGCGCTCCTTGACCGGCTCGAGCTCCTCGCTGGTATCGAGCCTGACCGTTCCCCAGCGGCCGCACTCGGCGCAGTGCATCACGTAGGCCTCGTGCTGGGCGCCGCAGTGGTTGCAGCGGTAGCCGGGGTCGAGGATGTTGGAGGCCTGGATGATCTGCCGGAAGCGATCGGCGGCGTCCGCGGGATTGCCCTCGCGGGCGCTGAGCTTGGCCAGGTGATAGGCAACCGTCGGCGAGAACTCGACTTCTTCCTCGAGGGCTTCGAGCTCTTCGCGAGCCTCCTCGATCATCTCCAACCGCGCGTACAGGAGCGCCAGCCCGAGGCGGGCGGCACGGCCGTCCTCGCCCTCGATCGTCTCGGCGGCCTCGCGAAAGACGCGAATCGCCTGCTCCGGGTCCCCTTCGGCGAAGAAATGGTTCACCAGCTCGTTGAGCAGCACCAGCGCGTGGGTGCGGGCGACGCCGGTCTTCCAGGCCTCGACGGCGCCCTCGGAATCGCCTTCGTCGAGGCGGGCGCGGCCCAGCAGCAGATACGCGGGGACGAAGGTCGGGTCGTCCTTGAGCAGCGAGACGAAGATCGCAATCGCCTGCTGGCGACCCTCCGAGCCGCCCTCGTCCGCCAAGGCCCTTCCCTTTTCGAACCGCAGGCCGCGCACGACGGCCTCCTCGTCGGCCCGGATCACCGGGTCGCGCAGCAGCTTCAGGCGTCGCTCCTGGGCCTGCAAGGCCTCGTCCCAGCGCCCGCGCCGCGCCAGCAGGTCGCGCATCCGCTCAAACAGCTCGGGGTCGCCCTTGGGGTCGGCGGCGAGGCGCTGCTCGAGGTGCCCGACGGCGCGGGCGTACTCGCCCAGGGATTGGAAATCGTGCGCCAGCGCGTCGTGCACGGCGGAGCTGTCGGGGGACAGGCCGCGGGCGCGGATGTGCATGTCGACCGCCTTGTCGAGGTTGCCCAGCGAGCGCGCCGCGTTGCCGCCCTGGACCCAGGCATCGAGACGTTCCGGCTCGCTCTCGAGCACCTTCTCGAACTTCTCAAGCGCCGCACGGTGGTCGCCGCGAACCGCCGACTTCAGGCCGCTCTGGATGAGCTCGGTGTTCTCCGCCGAGCGCTGGTCGACACGCTTGCGGCGCCAGCGCATGAACGCCGCCTTCGACGACAGCACGAGGGTGTACAGCAGCGTCCCGAGAACGCCGCCCAGGATGGCGAGAACTCCCACCACCCACAGCGAGGTCTCGAACGCTACCGGCGGAAAGCCCGGCGCCCGGAAGGTGACGGTGTCGGTGTTGAGCGTCGCCGTCCACACGCCCAGGGAAACGAGCGCGAAAACCGCCAGCATGGTCAGCAGGTTGCGCAGCGACATTCCGACACTTTAGCAGGCCGTGGTGCAAGTGTGATGGGTCTGGCGACGACAGACCTGCACTCTCAGCCCGTGAGCTTCTTCCCGGCTTCCTCGCGCTCCTGGCACTCGATGCAGAGCGACGTCCAGGGAATCGCCCTCAGCCGCGGCAGCGGGATCTTGTTGCCGCACGAGGTGCACTTTTCGTAGGTACCTTCATCCATCCTGCGCAGGGCCTCCTCGACCTGCAGGAGCGTTTGGCGCTCGCTGTCGCTGAGGCTGTACAGGAACTCCTTCCGATACCCCTCGGAGGCCTGGTCAGCCAGGTCCTGGAGCGGCTCGGCAGTCGCTTCCCGGTTCACGGCCTGGGAGCGTCGATAGGCTTCGTTGGCTTCGCGTCGCTTCTGTTCCAGCTTCTCGCGAAGCTTCTTCTTTTCCGTTGCTCTCATTGGGACTTCGATGCCTTGTCGAAAGGGCCCGTTTCCGCGCCCGGATTGCGAAAGCTACTACCTAACGGCTGTAAGGATGGCCGTGAATCACGGTGAACCCGCGATAGATCTGCTCGGCCAGGAACAACCGCGCCATGTCGTGCGGGAGGGTCATGCGCGAAAGGCCGAGGAGTAGGTCGGCCCGCTCGCGAACCCCGGTGGCGAGGCCATCGGGTCCGCCCACCGCGAACGCCAAAGTGCGCGCAACATCGTAGCATTGTCGCCGCAGCAAGTCTGCGAAATCCCTCGAATCCATCGACTTTCCCCGCGGATCGACGGCCACCAGGTAGTACGGACGCACCGCCTCGAGACGGTCGAGCAGCGATCGCCCCTCCCGCTCCAGGCGGTGGGCGGCGCTGTACTGCTTGCCCGGCGGCTCCTCGGCGACCGTCAGGATCTCGCAGCTGCGATAACGGCGGATCCGGGCCAGGTACTCGTCGATCCCCAGCCGGGCGTAGGCGGCCGAGGTCTTCCCGGGCCAGCAGAGCACCAGGGCGGGATCGGCCACGCCGCGGGCTCAGAACTCGTCGGGTTCGGCGGCCGCCGCGCCGGGATCGTCGGATTTCGCGGATTCGACAGCGGCCGCGGCGGCATCGCGGCCCTTCGAGGGGGCGCGCTCGGGCCGTTCGCCGACCAGCACCGGGGCATCCCGCCAGACCCGCTCGAGCTGGTAGAAGTTGCGCGTATCCGGCGTGAAAACGTTGACGAGGAAGTCGACGAAATCGACCAGCACCCAGTTCGCCTGCTCGTACCCCTCGGTGTGCAGCGGCGTCACCTCCTCGGCCCGCAGCTTGGCGATGATCGCGTCGACGATCGCCTGCACGTGGCGGTCGCTGCGGCCGTTACAGATCACCATGAAGTCGGTGAAGCTGGCCAGCTCGCGCACGTCGAGTACCAGCAGCTCCGTGCCCTTGAGATCGGCGACGGTCTCGACGATGAGCTTCAGGCTGGTGGGCAGCTCCTCGATCTGCAGCTCGCGGCCGGCGCTCTCGGCTTCGCTCACGAGGCGACCTCCTGGGGCACGTCGACCGGCCGGTAGAGGCCGTGCGAGCGGATGTAGCGCTCGACCTCCGCCGGCACCATGTAGCGGACGCTGCGGCCGGCGGCGATCCGCCCGCGGATGTCGGTCGAGGAGAGGTCGATGAGGACGGCCTCCGAGAGGAATATCCGCCGCCCTTGCTCCGGAAAGCACGGCGCCCCGGCTTCCCCGCCGGCGCGCCGGTCGACGATCCGCTCGCGAATCCACTCAGGAAGCCCGGCGACCTCGTCGAAACGGTGGCCCGGACGGCCGACGACGACCATGTGACAGAGGTCGAGGATCTGCTCGTGGTCCTTCCAGGTTTCGATCTCCAGGAAGGCGTCCAGTCCACTGACGAAGACGATCTCGACGCTCTCTCCCATGTCGCCGGCCAGCTCCTGGAGGGTATCGATGCTGTAGCTCTTTCCGGGCCGGTTGACCTCGATGGGCGAGGCCATGAACGCCGGGTTGTGGAGGGTTGCGGCGACCACCATCGCGAAGCGGTGCTTGGCGTCGGAGAGGTCGTCGCGTTGCTTGTGCGGCGGCTGGTTGCAGGGCATGAAGTACATCTCTTCGAGACCGAACGTCTCTCGAATGTGCTCGGCGACGATGAGATGTCCGATGTGGGGAGGGTCGAAAGTCCCTCCGAATACGCCGACCCGCTTGACCTGCATTCCTCTTGCCTCCGTTACGGGGACACCGCCGCCTTCGTTTCCGGAACCTGCCGAGCCACCCAATCCACGAAATCGTCCAACCCTTCGCCGCTGTGCGCCGACAGGGCGCAATAGGCGGCGCCATCGCGGCGCGCCGCCGCCTCCAGCTCCGCGAGCCGGCCGGCCGCCGGCGTCAGGTCGGTCTTGGTCGCCACCACGATCCGCGGCCGCTCCAGCAGCGCCTCGCTGTACTGGCGCAACTCCTCGCGAACCGCCTCGTAGTCGCTCACCAGGTCGCTTTCCGCCGTCCCCGCGTCGACCAGCAGCGCCAGCGCCCGGGTGCGCTCGATGTGGCGCAGGAAGTTGAGGCCCAGCCCCTCGCCGCGATGCGCCCCCTCGATGAGCCCGGGGACATCGGCGAGCACCGCCCGCCGGTAGCCGGAAAGCTCGAGAATCCCGAGGTTCGGCTCCAAGGTCGTGAACGGATAGGCCGCGACCTTCCCCTTCGAGCCGGTGAGCGCGGCCAGCAAGGTCGTCTTGCCGGCGTTGGGCTGCCCCACCAGGCCGACATCGGCGATGAGCTTGAGCTCGAGCAGCAACGTCCGGCGCTCGCCGGGAAGCCCCGGCTCGGCGTGCCGCGGCGCCTGGTTCGTAGAGGTAGCGAAGCGGGCGTTGCCGCGCCCGCCCTTGCCGCCGGCGGCGACGCGCAGCCGCTCCCCTTCCTCCGCCAGGTCGGCGAGCAAGGCGCCGGTCTCGGCGTCCTTGACCAGCGTTCCGGGAGCAACCGGGATCTCGCGGCTACCGCCCTTGCGGCCGTGACGGCCGCTGCCCTCGCCGTGGGCGCCGCGCTCGGCCTTGAAGACCTGCCCCTCGCGGAGATGTCCGAGCTGGGCGTAGTTGGCGACGCTGACCACCACGACGTCGCCCCCGTTGCCGCCGTCGCCGCCGCTGGGACCGCCGCGGGGAACGTACTTCTCGCGCCGGAACGCCACGCAGCCGCGGCCGCCGTCACCGGCCTGAACCCGAACTCGTACCAGGTCGCGGAACATTAGACGGCCTGCTGGCGTCGGGATCGGCGGCGCCGGAATCGCGCCTTACGGCGGGCGGCGAGGAGCGGATCGACAGCGCGCCGCCGCTTACGGGACCGGCCGCACGGAAACGAACTTTCCCTGCCTGCCCTTGTCCTCGAAGGCGACGATGCCGTCCGCGGTGGCGAACAGGGTGTCGTCGCGGCCGCGGCCGACGTTTTGGCCGGGCTTGAATGGAGTGCCGCGCTGGCGCACCAGGATCGATCCGCCGGTCACGAACTGGCCGCCGAAGCGCTTCACGCCCAGCCGTTGCGAGTTGCTGTCACGACCATTGCGGCTGCTGCCTTGGCCTTTTTTGTGCGCCATTGCTCGATGTCCTCAGGAAACGACGATCTTGTCGACGCGCAGCGCCGTGAAGGCCTGCCGGTGGCCGATCTTGCGGCGGTATCCCTTGCGCCGCTTCTTCTTGAACGAGAACAGCTTGCGGCCGCGGCCCTCCTCCACGACGGTGCCGCGCACGCTGGCGCCGCCCACGGTGGGCTGACCGACGTGGACCTTCTTGCCATCGGCGACCAGGTGGACCGCGTCGATCGACACCTCGTCGCCGACACCGCCGGCTAGCCGTTCGACCCGGACCACGTCACCCTCGGCGACGCGATACTGCTTTCCACCGCTTTCGATGACTGCGTACATGTTCTCTGTCTCGGACTTCGGGGGGGTGGGTAACCGATTCATTGTACGGCTCCGACCGGTACCGCGGCAAGCCGCTGGAACAGGCCGAAGCACCTCGATTCGGGCGGATGCGTCGAGTTTAGGGACGCTACCGAACTTCGGGCGACGTGAAGAGTCGATGGCTGGCAGCAACTCCACGGGGCGGGTCGCTTACTCGACAACGCGCCCCGACGGGCCGTTTCCGCGATCCGTCGGGACCGTGAGGGCCTCCAGGGCCCGCTCGCGCTCCTTCAGGGTGTCGAGCTGGCGGATCAGCTCGTTGATGCGGTCCTGCATGTGGGTCTGCTGCAGGCGCAGGGCGGTGATCTCGGTCACCAGGTTGTGATAGAGGTGCAGGTCGCGCTCGCGCCAGCGCTCGAGCTGCCCGGTCATGTCGCTGAGCTGCCGGCCGGCCCAGCTCCCCTGGTCGTTGATTCGCCCGGCGAGCCCCCTCATCTCGTCGCCCATCTCGGTGAGCACCGATTCGAGGTTCACCAGCGTCGCCCGGTAGAACGGCCGGGCGAGCCGGCGCAAGAAGCGCAAGGCCGACCCCCGGGCTCCCTGCTGCTTGCGGGCGTAGAGGTCGTCGGCCGGCCGGTAGGTAATCTCGGCGCTCGGCGGCGCCGAGATCTCCGCCAGACGGCTGCGAACCGCCGGCATCTCGGCGAGCCAGCCGCGCGGCAGCTCCTCGCGCCGCAAGCGGGGCTTCAGCTCGGCGCCCCGCAGCTCCTCGAGCTCGGCATCGCTGAACCTCACCCCCCGCTTTGCCTCGATCGCCGCCGCGACCCGCCTCTCGAGCGCCTCGACGTCGATCGAGGGGTCGTCGATCTCGAAAACGCCCACTACTTCACCACCCTTCCGGGAATGTCCGGCTCACCTGCGAGGCAGACACTCCGAACCCATCACACTTCCACCTCGGCCTGCTAGAACCGCGGACCGATGTAGAAATCGAACCGCAGGCCGCCGAACAGCTCCCTGCCATCGGTGCGCTGCGACAGGTAGAAGTTCAACGGCATCGGGCCGAGATCGAACATGATGCCGCCGCCGAACGACGCCAGGGCGTCCCTCAGCCGTCCGTCCTCGACGATGTCGAAGTCGAAGCCGTCGAACCAGGCGCCGCCGACGTCGAGGAAGAACAGCCCGCGGATGTCGGTGATCGCGAACGTCCCGCCGCGAACCTCGTCGATGAACGGCCAGCGGTACTCGAGGTTGGTGAACCAGGCGCGGTTGCCGGAGAACTGCAGCCATTCGTAGCCGCGCAACTGGTTGAGCCCGCCCATGAAGAACACGCTGGGATCCTCGCCGGTGCTCCAGGCCAGCCAGGTGCGCGAGGCGATGATGTTGCGCGCCGTGAGCTGCAAGTACATGCGGTGGTCGACGACGTAGTCGATGAACGTCAGGTCGCCTACCGCCGGCGGCGCGTAGCGCACGTCGAGGCGCGTCCGCCAGCCGGCAAACGGCCCGAACTCGCGGATGCGCGCCTTGTCGGCGATCAGCGAGACGCCCAGCGGCATGTAGGTTCCGCTCGGGTACTGGCCGAGAACCAGGTCGCCGGCCGTGGTCAGGAACGCCGCATCGAACAGGAAGTTCTGATCGTAGTAGCCGGCCGACATCTCGAGGCGGAGGTCACGGCTGAAGGGATAGGCGGCGAAGATCTCGGCCCCGTCGAGCCCGTAGAACGCCGTGCGGTCGAGCGAGCCGATGTTGTTGAGGTCTTGGGTGAAGAAGAACCTCCGCTCGCTGGTGCCGGTGACCCCCCAGTTGATGCGCCTCCTGCTGTTGGTGTAGGCGCCGAAGAGGTTGCGCTGGTTGGACACCGAGCCGAACACGCCGAGGATCCGGTGGTTGCCCAGCAGGTCGGCGACCTCGATCGCGAGACCGGCGAGCACCGTACCGCTGCCACCGTAGCTGCCGTAACCGCCGGCGACGTTGATGTTGGAGATGTGCCAGCCCGCCGTCGGCGACTGGCTGATATTGCTCTGGTCGAGCTGCACCGACGCCGCGTCGGCCATCTCCTGCTCGATCTGGGCCACCTGCTCGTCGGACAGGGCCTCGTCCTCGGCCAGATAGCTCTCCAGCGGCTGGGGGAGGTCCATCAGGTAGAGCTCGTAGCGGCCGTTCCCGTAGTTGCTGAACAGCAGGTCGCCGTTGGCGCTGACGTTCTGCGGCAGCGGCTGCGGGAAGAACGCGCCGCCTAGGATGTTGGTGTAGCGCTCGACCTCGCCGGTGGCCAGGGCCATCGAGTAGAGGTTGTACTTGCCGGTGCGATCGGAGGCGAAGTACAGGCGCGAGCCGTCGCGCGAGAAGGTCGGCTGGGTGTCGTTGTACTGGCCGAAAGTGAGCTGGACCCGCTGCTGCGGCCGCGTCAGGTCGATCAGGAACAGCTTCTTGTAGCCGAGCACGTGCGACGCGAACACCAGGTTGCGGCCGTCCGGCGACCACACCGGGGCGTAGTCGTAGACCTCGTCCTGGGTGACGTTGAGCAGCTGGTCGTTGACCGGGTCGTAGATCCAGATGTCGCGGACGCCGTTGAGGTGGGCGCCGAAGGCGACCCGGCCATCGGGGCCGATCGTCGGCGACAGCGCCTGGTCGAGGTCGTCGAGCTTCTTCTTGTAGATGAGCTCGCCGTCCTCGGCGTCGATCACGTACAACGTCCGGGTCGGCGGCGTGCGGCCGAAGAACGCTACCTGGGTGCCGTTCCGCGACCATGACAGGTCGGCGCCCGAGCGATAGCCGACCGTGAGCCCCTGGGCGACGATGTACTCGTAGTCGCCGTTGATCCCGTCGGTGAGGTTCTCGAGCACCTCGCCGGTGTCCATGTCGAAGCGCATGATGTCGAGCTTGAGCCGCTTGGTATCGACGGAGACGGCGATGAACTCGTTGCCCTCCGGCGATACCGCCGGCGAGAACGCCGAGGGACGGTCGGCGTCGGGGATGTGGCTGAAGATGCCGATGCCGAAGTCGTCGGCGTCGTCGTCCTCGAGGACCTGGGGCAGGTACCTGGCGCGCAACCAGGCGCGGAACTGCTCGTTGAACTCGGCCGGCTTGATGTTGAAGGCGCGCTCCAGGTCGCGATCGATGTCCTGGCCGAGATCACGCCGGACCTCGCCGAGGAAGATCCGTACGCCGTCTTCGCCGTACTCCTCGGCCATGTAGTTGAAGACCACCTGGCCGAGAACGTAGTTGACGAAGTAGCCGCTGTTGTAGGTCATCTGCAACAGCGTCGGGATCTCGTCGGCGAACACGACGTCGCGCAGCAACATCTCGTCGAGCGACGTCAGGTTGTCGGCGACGTACTCGGCGAGCCCCTCCATCACCCAGGTCGGCGGCGCCATCCGCAGGTTGCGGCCCACCTCCCCGCCGTAGAAGAAGTCGTACTCGAAGATGTGGGTGATCTCATGGGTGAGCAGCTTGAGGAGCTCGTCCGGCGGATCGTCGACCGGCAGCACCAGACGACCGGCGATCGGCTCGGCGAACGCCGCCACGCCCTCGGGCAGGAAGTAGGGAAAGATGTGGGTTTGCTCGAACTCGGTATGGGTCAGGTAGAAGATGATCGGCGTGCGCTCGGAAAGGTCGTGGTTTAGCAGCTGCCGCAGCCGCTGGTAGGCGGTCTCGGAGAAGGCCACCACCTCGTCGAGGTAGGCCTCTTCCTCGGGGTAGTACATAACGTCGAAGTGGGGCGCCCGGTAGACCCAGAAGTCGAAACTGTTGTAGGTGACCTTGTTCTTGCCGTAGGTCGTGCCATAGCCGGTCTGGGCGATCTGCAGGGAGAAGCCCTGGGCGGTGCCCTTGCTGCCGGGGGCCTGGTAGATCGCGCCGGTCTTCTGGCCCGATTCGTCCTCGACCTGCGCCGCCGGACGCTGCGCCCACGCGCTGAGCGGCGCGGCAAGGGTGACGACCAGCGCCACGAGCACGGCCAGCGCCATGCCCGGGATGCCGAGGTGGTAGCCACGCGGCTGCGGCGCGCGGCGGCTGCGGTTCATCTTCCTGCTGGTGATCTCCATGTCAGGCTCCCCCGTGGGCCGTGATCCTGGCTCTCGATTCAGATTCATTGGTTGCCTCCCGCTCGACTCCTCAGCTCAATAGATCAGGACGCGCGTCTGCTCGATCCGCCGTGGCGTGAGGACGTTGAGCAACTCCGGCAGCAGCTCTTCGAGCGTCTCGACGAACATGTCGTCGGCCGGTATCTCGTCGTCGGCCGCGAACTCGCGACTGGCCTCGAGGTCCCCCTCCGCCACGATCGTGCCGTCGTCGCCGCGCAGCAGCACGTAGTGCAGCATGACGTCGTACTCGATGATGTTGCGAAAGCGCGCCACCGTGGTGATCTCGCCGTTGGGGGCCCGCATCTGCTCCTCGACCACCCGCGCGTCGCTGCTGGACTCCAGGCCGATGCGGCCGCTGAAGATCAGGTCCGCCCGTGTTTCGGCGGCCATCTCCTTCCACATCTCGGCGTCCTGGAAGGGATCGGCCGCATTCGATGTGATTCTCCCGGGCAGGTCCACCGACTGCAGGAAGCTGCGCTGCACGATCCGGCGCCGGAAGTAGGCGACGGCCCGCGGACCCACCGGCACCGGCGCGTCCGGCGTGGTGACGATGAAGGGGCCGACGAGGATGCGGTTGAAGTCGGCGAGGTCGCGGCCTTCGGCCTCGGGCACCGAGATGGTGACCTCCAGCCGGCGGTCGCGGTCGTTTGTCCCGCCGGCGCCGGAATCCGGGTCGGGATCGCCTTCGACGGTCTCCGCGGTGCGGGCGGCGCGAAAGCTGTCGAGATTGGCGAGGATGTCGGCGCGAGCCTCGCCCGTGGCCAGCTCCAAGGCCTTTTCGTACAGCTCCCCGGCCTTGTCGTAGTCGCCCTCCCGCTCGTTGCGCACCGCCAGGTTGTTGTACCCGCAGGCAACGGCGGCGTCGATGGCAATGGCCTTCATCCAGCGAAACTCCGCCTCTTCCCAACGGCCGGCGTCGGCGGCCCGCACGCCGTCCCTGCATTGGTCCCGCGCCCGGTCTTCATACTGCGCGTAGGCGGGCTCGGGGCCGATCAAGACGGCTGCGGCAACCGCCAGCAAGACCGCGGGGACGAGCCGCCCGCCGGGCATGCAGCGCCAGGCAAGTATCCGGCGCGAGGCGGGCCTCCGGCGATGGAACCGGTCTTCCGGCTGCGCTGTGAGGACTGAGAATGACGACATGAACACCTATCCCTCTCGGAGCAACGCGCCTGCGGGGACCCGAACGGAGGGGACTTTGGGGGGACCCCTTGATTGTACTGACGCGCCGGTTTGCCTCGCAAGCGGAGCGTCGAGGGCATGTGTTGCGGCCAACAGGCCAGAAGAGGGCATGTGCCGCGGCCGACAGGCGTGAAAAAGCCCCGCCACCGGCGGGGATCTACCACGACGACCCGGCCAGGAATGAAACCGCCGCCGCGGACAAAGCCCCCGCCGTGGCCGTCTCATGGAATCGATGCGGCACTCTGACCGGCAGGCAAACCGAGAGCGAGCGACGGCGGGGCCCGGGAGGCCGGGCGCCCCCCGTGGGGCCTCGATCCTCGCCCTGGCCGACGACGCCTACCCCCGGCTGCTGCGGGAGATCAACGATCCGCCCGACCGGATCTGGGTGAAGGGCAGCCTGCCGCACGGCCACGGGATCGCCGTCGTCGGCTCCCGCGCCTGCACGCCGTCCGGCCGCCGCATCGCCCACCGGCTGGGCGTCGATCTGGCCCGCGCCGGGCTGGTCGTGGTCTCGGGGCTGGCCCGGGGCATCGATTCCGCCGCCCACCGCGGCGCCCTGGACGGCGGCGGCGAGACGATCGCGGTGCTGCCCTGCGGCATCGATCGCGTCTATCCGCCCGCCAACCGGGTCCTGGCCCGGCGCATCGCCGCCTCGGGGGCGCTGATCAGCGAGCTGGAGCCCGGCACCGAGGTGCGCAAGTCGAGCTTCGTGCAGCGCAACCGGATCATCGCGGGGCTGGCGCTGGCCGTGGTCGTCGTCGAGGCGGCACGTCAGAGCGGCGCCAAGATCACCGCGGCGTACGCGGCCGACTACGACCGCGAGCTGCTGGCGGTGCCGGGGTCCCTCGCCTCCGCGGTCAGCGAGGGCGCCATCGAGCTGTTGATCGACGGGGCGGCGATTTGTACGGGGGTCGAGTCCGTGCTCGAGCAACTGCGCCCCGCGGTCGCGAACCCGGCCCGCCGCCGACTCGAGCGCGCCCGCGGCTCCGGCGCCTCGACCATCGCCGGCCTCGACGACGCCGGCCGGGCCGTGCTCGAGGCCATCCCGGAGCGCGGCGGCTGCAGCGTCGACGGCCTGGCAAACGCCACCCGCCTGGGCGTCGGCACCTTGCTGGCGGTCTTGACGGATCTCGAAGTTCGAGGCTTGATACGTTCGGTGGGCAGCCAGCGCTACGAGCGTGCTTGACGCCGTGTGCTACCGTTTTTTGATCCTCTGGCGTCGGGGTTCGTCGATCGTACGCAACCCGGCGTCGTGACCAGGCCCCGGCCAAGGAACCATGGGAAAGTCGCTCGTCATCGTCGAATCGCCGGCGAAAGCGCGAACCATCAATCGCTACCTGGGTAGCGCCTTCGACGTGAAGGCATCGATGGGACACGTGCGCGATCTGCCCAAGAAGGGCCTCGCCGTGGACGTCGATCACGGCTTCAAGCCCACCTACGAGCCCATCGAGGACAAGAAGAAGGTCATCAGCGAGCTGAAGCGAGCGGCCAAGCAGGCCGACACCCTGTACATCGCCACCGACCCCGATCGTGAGGGGGAGGCGATCGGCTGGCACCTGGTCGAGCTGCTCAATACCGGCGACAAGCCGGTCGTCCGCGTCCTGCTCGAGGAGATCACCAAGGAGGGGGTCAAGAAGGCCTTCGACCACCCCGGCGAGCTCGACATCGACAAGGTCGAGGCCCAGCAGGCGCGCCGCATCCTCGACCGCCTGGTGGGCTACAAGATCTCGCCGCTGCTGTGGGACAAGGTGCGGCGCGGCATCTCCGCCGGGCGCGTTCAGTCGGTGGCGCTGCGGCTGGTGGTCGACCGCGAGCGCGAGATCGAGGCCTTCGTCCCCGAGGAGTACTGGTCACTCAAGGCCAGGCTCGAGGGCGACGAGCCGCCGGTCTTCGAGGCCGAGCTGCAGCGCCGCGACGGCGACAAGCTCAGCGTTCCCGACGAGCAGGCGGCGCTGGCGATCCTCGCCGACCTCGGCGTCGCCGACCCGACGATCGAGACAGACGACGAGGGCAACGTCGTCGGCCTGAAGCCCTCGGGCGTCGAGTGGCCGGTCACCAAGGTCGAGGCCAAGGAGCGCAAGCGCACGCCCAAGCCACCGTTCACGACCTCCCAGTTGCAACAGGCCGCCGCCCAGCGGCTGCGCTTCGCGGTCCGCAAGACCATGCGGGTGGCCCAGCAGCTCTACGAGGGCATCGAGATCGGCGACGAGGGCTCGGTAGGCCTGATCACCTACATGCGCACCGACTCGACCCGGGTCTCGGCGCAATCGCAACAGGAGGCCAGGCAGGTCATCACCGAGAAGTACGGCAAGGACTTCGCGATGGCGAAGCCGCGCACCTACAAGG
>DASWHK010000054.1:0-6325 GCA_036398215.1 Acidobacteriota bacterium
GGAGTTGAACCCGGCCATTCGGCAGTACTGCGCCGTTTGCCACAACGACCGGATGTTGACCGGCAACCTCTCGCTCGAGACCTTCGACGTCGCCGCCGCCCACGAGCGCGCCGAAGTGGCGGAGAAGATGATCGTCAAGCTGCGGGCCGGCATGATGCCGCCGCCCAACGCCCGCCGCCCGTCCGCCGACACGCTGTTGACGCTCGTGGAAACGCTGGAGCACGTCGTCGACGCGGCCGCGGCCGCCGATCCGAAGCCCGGCGTCCGCAGGTTCCAGCGCCTCAACCGCGCCGAGTACGAGCGCGTGATTGGCGACCTCCTGGCGCTCGACGTCGATGCCGGTCGCTGGCTCCCGGCGGACACCTACCTCGGCAGCTTCGACAACATGTCGGACGCCCAAGGGCTCTCGACGACGCTGGTGGAGGCCTATATGCGGGCCGCCGGCGAGGTCAGCCGCCTCGCCCTTGGCAACCCCGAGGCGCTCCCCGGCACCGTCAAGTACACGAACCCGATCGAGGTCTCGCAGCACGCCTGGGACCACATCGAAGGAACGCCGTACGGCACCCGCGGCGGCATGGTCGTCACCCACCACTTTCCGGCCGACGGGGAGTATGTCTTCGCCATCGAGACGCTGTTCGGAGCCGGTACCGGCTTCGAGGACATCGACATCTCGGTCGACGGCGAGGGCGTGGCCACCCTCGGCCTCGTGCACGGCGGCGGCTCGAACGTCGGGATACGGACCGAGCCCATCTTCGTCCGCGCCGGCCAGCGCCAGGTCGCGGCGGCATTCGTGCGCAAGATCGAGGGCCCCTACGAGGACCGCTTCAGCCCGCCCGCGTGGTCGTTCGTCGGCGGTGAAGACTCGCAGGCCTGGGCGAACTACGGCATCACCGCGCTGCCCCATGTCAGCGAGCTGCTGGTCACCGGACCCCGGCACGCGGTCGGCGTCTCGGAAACGGCCAGTCGCGAGAAGATCTTCACCTGCCACCCGACCACGCCCAGCGAAGAGCGCCCCTGTGCGGCGGCGATCCTCTCGCGTCTCGCGCGGCAGGCGTACCGGCGAGAGGTCACGGCGGAGGATCTGGCGGGTCCGCTGTCCTTCTATGATCGCGGCGCCGCCGACGAGGGGTTCGAGGTCGGCGTCCGCACGGGGCTGCAGGCGATCCTGGCGAGCCCGTCGTTCATCTTTCGCCTCGAGCGGCAACCGGCGGACGTGCGGCCGGGCGCGAGCTATCGGCTGAGCGACGTCGACCTCGCCTCCCGCCTGTCGTTCTTCCTCTGGGCCACGAGCCCCGATGACGCGCTCCTCCAGCTGGCCGTGGAGGGCCGCCTCTCCGACCCGGAGATCCTGGCGCGGCAGGTCCAAAGGATGCTGGAGGATCCTCGCTCCGCAGCGCTCGCCACCCGCTTCGCGACGCAGTGGCTGCGGCTCCAGGACGTCGAGGACAGCCTGCCGGAGCCGTACCTGTACCCCGATTTCACCGGCCAGTTGCGCGACGATCTGGTGCGCGAGACACAGCTCTTCTTCGACGACCTGGTTCGCGAAGATCGCAGCCTGCTCGAGCTGTTCACCGCCGATTACACGTTCCTCAACGAGCGCTTGGCGCGCCACTACGGGATCCCGGGGGTGTCGGGCGACGAGTTTCGCCGGGTCCTCTATCCGGACGACACCCGACGCGGCGTGCTGGGGCACGGCAGCGTCCTGTTGCTGACCTCGATGTCCGCACGCACCTCTCCCGTGCTGCGGGGCAAGTGGGTGATGGAAGTGCTGATGGGAACGCCGCCGCCCCCGCCGCCTCCCGACATACCGGCGTTCGAGGACACGGCGCGCGCCGCGGCGGGCCGTCTGCTGACCACCCGGGAGCGCCTGGAGATCCACCGGGCCAACCCGACGTGTCACGCCTGCCACCGATTCATGGACCCGATCGGCCTGGCGCTGGACGGCTACGACGTCACCGGCCGGGTGCGGGCTCGCGAGAACGGAGCGCTGCTCGACACGCGCGGCACGTTCTACGACGGTACCGACGTGAGCACCCCCAGCGAGCTGATCGACGTGCTCATGAAGCGTCCCGTTCCGCTGCTGCGCAACTTCACAACCAACCTGCTCGCCTACGCGCTGGGCCGGCGGGTCGAGTACTTCGACCAGCCCCAGATTCGTGCCATCGTGCGCGACGCCGAGGCGAATGACTACAGGATGTCGGCGTTCATCCTGGGCGTCGTGACGAGCGATCCCTTCCAGATGTCGCAATCCCAAGCGGCCACGGACCAACAGGCCGAGCCGGGGAGGTAGGCATGCCGTTCATCACCGGAAAGCACCTGTCCCGCCGCACGTTCATCCGGGGAGTGGGTGCGTGCGTCGCGCTGCCGCCCCTCGAGGCGATGATCCCGGCGGGGAAGCCGTGGCAGGCCGGGGCCGGGGCGGCCGACTTTACCCGTCTGGTGTGCATCGAGGAGTCGATGGGGGCCGCCGGCTGCAGCGATTGGGGAGACTCCCAGCATCTGTTCGCCCCGGCGCGCCTTGGACGCGACTTCGAGATCGGCCCCAACAGCCAGCTGGCGCCGCTCGCCGAGTTCCGCGACTACATGACGATCGTGTCCAATACGGACTGCCGGTCCGCCGAGGCCTTCCGCGCCGAGGAGATCGGCGGCGACCACGACCGATCGACGGCGGTGTTTCTGACCCAGGCGCACCCGAAGCAGACCCAGGGATCGGACATCCACCTGGGGACGTCGCTCGATCAGCTCCACGCGCGACGCGTCGGGCGCGACACGGTGCTGCCGTCGCTCGAGCTCTGTATCGAGGGCATCGACCGCGGCGGCGGCTGCGCCTACAACTACCACTGCGCCTACACCACGTCGCTTGCCTGGGCCTCGCCCAACCAGCCGCTGCCGGCCATCCGCGAGCCCCGCGTCGTGTTCGAGCGACTGTTCGGCGCCGGCGACACTCCCGAAGACCGGGCCGCCCGGCGGCGGACCAATCGCAGCATGATCGACTGGATCGTGACCGAGGTCTCGCGCCTGAAGCGCGCGTTGGGGGCCGCGGATCGCCTGGCGCTCGACGAATACATGGATCACATCCGCGAGATCGAGCGGCGGATCCAGCTGGTCGAGGCGCGCAACTCGAGCGGCGAAGAGCGGCAGATGCCCGAGGCGCCCTCCGGCGTCCCCGACTCGTTCGAGGAGCACATCCAGATGATGTTCGATCTCCAGGTGCTGGCGCTGCAGGCCGACCTCACCCGGGTCATCACCTTCAAGACCGGGTTCGATCAGTCCAATCGGGCGTTCCCGCAGAGCGGCACCGGCAAGTCCTTCCACGGGGCGTCGCATCACGGCAACGTCCCGGCGGACATCCTGGACTTCAACAAGATCAACACCTATCGCCTCAGCCAGGTCGGTTACTTCCTCCAGAAGATGCGCGATACGGTCGAGGGCGATGCCTCGCTGCTCGACAAGACGGCGATCGTCTGGGGATCTCCGATGGCCGATCCCAACCTCCACAACCACCGTCGGGCGCCCCTGCTGCTGCTCGGTCATGCCAATGGCGTCCTCGAGGGAGGGCTGCATCTGCGAGCTCCCGAGGGCACCCCGATGGCGAACGCCTTCGTCAGCCTGATGCAGAAGCTCGGGCACGACATGAAGGCCTTTGGCGACAGCAACGGAGAGCTCGCCCTGGATTTCACGGCCGGGCCCGCGTCGAGCGGCGACACCGGGAGCGCCAGGCCATGAGAGGCGGGCTGCTGAGCATCGCGGTGTTGGTGGCCGGGTCCGCATTCGTGCCGGCCTTCACCGCCTCGCCCAACCCGGCGCAATCCGACTCCGCCATCATCGAGGCGGCGCGACGGGGCGACGCCGATGCCGTGAGCGCGCTGCTCGAGCGAGGCGCCGACGTCAACGCGGCCGCGGGCGACGGCATGACCGCGCTGCACTGGGCCGCCGAGCGCGGCCACGCCGAAGTTGCCGGCGTGCTGCTTTCGGCGTCCGCGGCGCTGGAGGCGAAGACGCGCATCGGGAGCTACACGCCGCTTCACGTGGCCAGCCGGCGAGGGCATGCCGCCGTCGTCAAGAGGCTGCTGGAGGCGGGCGCCGACCCTGATGCCGTCACCACCAACAGCGGCGTGACGGCCTTGCACCTGGCGGCTGCGGCCACCGGCGGCGCGGACGCGGTCGTGGCGCTGCTGGCGTACGGGGCGGATGCCAACGCCCGCGAATGGTCGGCGGGACAGACTCCGCTGATGTTTGCCGCCGGGTCCGGTCGCGCCGGGGCCGTCCGGGCGCTCCTGGCAGGAGGCGCGGACCCCGCGATCAGTACCCAGGTGGTCGACGTGCTCCGCAGCCTGGCGCTCGACCAGGCAGCGAGCGCACGATTTCGCCAGGCGCTCGGCGAGCTGCGCACCGTGCCGGACGAGGTGGGCTACCCCGGCGACGATCTCGGCGGGCCGAACCGGCAGACCGGCGCGAGGGAGGCTAGCCCGAGCGCGGTACAGGCCGCGATCGGGATCCAGCGGGAGTTCCTGCGCTCCGGTTACGACGTCGGCGAGGTCGACGCCCATTCGCTCGCCCGCAGCTCGCCCGACTACCCGGGCGGCCCCGACGTTGTGCGCCCGCCCTATCGGGAGGCGCTGGTCGGCAAGACCGGCGGCATGACCGCGCTGCTGTTCGCGGCGCGCGAGGGCCACGTCGAGGCGGCGGTTGCCCTGCTGGAGGGGGGCGCCGATATCGACCAGGCGAGCGCCGGGGATCGAACCAGCCCGCTGCTGATGGCGGCGCTCAACGGTCAGTTCGACCTGGCGCTCGTGCTGATCGAGCACGGCGCCGACCCCGACGTCGCCGCCACCACTGACGGAGCCACGCCGCTGTTCGCCATCCTGCAGACCCAGTGGGCGCCGAAATCCAACTATCCGCAGCCGCGGGCGCAGGACCAGCAGCGCGCCGAGCACATCGACGTCCTGACGGCCCTCCTGGAGGCCGGGGCCGACCCGAACGTCCGGTTGAAGACCCATCTGTGGTACTGGGAGTTCGGGCTCACCAAGATGGGGATCGACCTGACCGGCGCGACGCCGTTCTGGCGCGCCGTCTTCGCGCAAGACCTCGAGGCCATGAAGCTCCTCGTGGCCCACGGCGCGGACCCGAACATCCCGACCGCATGGCCCGAGGTCGGCATGCGGGAGCGGCGCCAGCAGGACGGCCGGCAGCAGGAAGATTCGGCGTTGCCCTACATCCCGGTAGAGGCGCCGAACGCCCACCCGATCCATATTGCGGCCGGTGGCGGCTATCTCGGGCTCGGGGCCTTCAGCGTGCGCAACAAGCCGGACCAGTTCCTGCCGGCCGTCAAGTACCTGGTCGAAGAGCACGGCGCCGACGTGAACCTGTCCGACTCCTGGGGGTACCGGCCGCTCCACTACGCGGCGTCGCGCGGCGACAACGAGCTCATCGAGTACCTCGTCTCCCGGGGCGCCGACGTCACCGCGATCACGCGGCTGGGCCAATCGACCGCCGACATGGCGCGCGGCGGCCGGGCCGGCTTCTTTACGCGCGTCGCCTACCCGGAGACCGTCGAGCTGCTGCTTGCACTGGGCGCCTCGTTCGAGTGTCTCCACACCCACTTCCTCGACACCGGAGACTCCTGTCCGAAGGCCGGCATGAACGACCCGTGGGCCCCGGCGGACGATGGGCGCGGGGGCTCCGGAGAATCGGGAGCCGCCGCGGCACCCGGTGTCTCCGGCGCGTCAGGGGCCAGGGCCGGAGCCCCCGGAGGATCCAGACGATGAAGACTCGCTCGTTATGCGCCCGAGAGTCGCTACTGATCGCTTTCGTCGGGGCGCTCGCCGCCTCGGCCCTCGTCACCGGCTGCGCCGGCGAAAACCAGGCAGCACCGGCAGCGGCATCGGGATCCGGCATGTCGGACGCCGCCGCTACCAAGGGCGGCGACGACCGCACCGGGCACTACGACGTCGTCGAGGGCTGGTGGAAGGCGGCGCCCGATCACGACGACCAGTGGTCGTGGGGGCAGGTCGCCGGCGTCGCGGTGGATACCCCCGACCGCATCCTCGTGGTGACCCGCGGCGACTGGCCGGCCAATCGAAACCAGCCGCGCAACGGCCGGCTGCGCCGCACGAACTTCATCGTCGTCGCCGACGGCGACGGCAACATCGTCGAGCAGTGGAGCCAGTGGGACCCCATCTTGACCCTGCCGCACCAGGTCTACATCAGTCCCTACGACCCGGAGCGGCACGTCTGGGTCGTCGACAGCGGCGGGGCCGAGGGCCGCCATCAGGTCCTGAAGTTCAGCAACGACGGCAGCGAGCTGGTGATGCAGCTCGGCGAC
>DASWHK010000055.1:0-7485 GCA_036398215.1 Acidobacteriota bacterium
GGGGCCGCCCGACGACTCGGAGGGGGAGCGGCCACAGGCAACGGCGGCGGCAAGCATCAGGGCCACCGCAACCGCCCACCACCGCGGGCCGCGAGCCGACTCCGGCCCGGGCGAGCGTACCGGGCCGCAAAGAACCCGGGCCGCCGCGGCCGCGGCCGCCGGCCGTCGCAAGGCGAGTGACCGCATCACGGTGAGCTCCGTTCGCACGCGAAGGTCCATCCATGCCGGCAGGCCCGCGCCAACAGGTCTCGCTCGGGCATCTCGAGGAGGTTCGGCCCGGCCTCGCGCAGCAGGAGCCTCAGGTCGAGCTGCCGCGGCTCCGTGTGCCGGAGACCGTCCCGCAAGCCATCATCCCGCTCCAGCAGGTTGAGGCAGGCAGGCGTGTAGCGCAGCTCGCACGCCTGCGCGAAGAAGCCGCTGGCGCGCTCGGGGTCCGCCGCCACCAGCTTTCCTTCGGTGTAGTGGCCCCCGAGCTCGTTGCAGGCCCATGCCGAGTTGTCACCGCAGTACGAGGACTCGATGTCGAGCAGCCGGTCGCAGGCGTTTCGACGGCCCTCGGCACAGGCCTGCTCCCAGAACGGCAGGGTGTCGCCGGGGTGCGTCCCGTCGGTCGATCCGACGGCGGCCATGGCGGCGAAGAAGAGGACCCAGGCGGCCATGTGGGCCTCGTTGGTGCGCAGCGGGGCCCACTCCCCCCAGCGTCGCGGGGCGAAGAGCTCCTCGATCCGGCGCGCCAGGCGGTCGATCCACTGGACGCTCAGGTTCAACAACGGCACGCACAGCAGCTTGTCGTAGAACGTCGGCGCCCCGATCGCGCCGAGCAGGGTGTAGAGAACGAACACGCCGAGCCCGTAGAGGACGCCGAACAGGGCCTTGCCGAGCGGCTTCCGCGGCGACGTGGACGGATCAGTCACCAGCAGGTGGAGGCCGAGGAACACCGCCGCTGGGATCTCGGAATCGATGAAATACGGGACCCCCGTGGCGTTCCAGTACGCGGCGCTCAGCCCGAACAGCACGATGGCGGCGGAGCCGGCGACCAGCGTGATCGAAAAGAAGTACATGACCACCAGGCCACACAGGAACAGGAACAGATAGATGCGCGGCGCCAGGGTGAGCGTCGTGGCGATCTCCCGCCCCCAGGTCAGCTCGGTGGCGCCGGTGGCGATCAACACCAGCGAGAACAGCCCCAGGGAGAATGCCGACGGGTTGAAGATATGGACCCGGTTGCCCTCCCGCTGCCAGCGGACGAACTCCTTGCCGAGGAACCCGACGGCGATCATCAGGAACTGCAGGTAGAACCAGTCGTCGCGGAACCAGAGGAACAGGTTGGTGCTGAAGATGATCGGGAACGGGCCGAAGCCGAGCACGTAGTCGTGGCGGCGCGACCAGGCCAGCAGCATGTCGAAGGCGTAGGCGAACGCGAGCTGCGCCGCCAGCAGCGGCGCGAAGTCGTAGACCGGCCGCCAGTAGTATCCCCAGTAGGCGAACACCGCCAACTGGACCATCGCCTGGACGTAGTGTTGGGGACGCAGCACCGTGCGGAACGAGCGCCCGTCGCCGGCGCGCTGGACCCTCGCGAACAGCACCGCCTGCCAGAGCAGCAGCGCCAGGGCAGCGCCCCAGAACGATCGCGCCAGAACGGCGTTGTCGTGGACGCGCGGCGCGAACGACACCGCGAGGAGCCCGAGCGCCAGCGCCAGGGGTAGGACGAAGGCGCGCCGCGACGCCGCCGCCGGCGCCAGCGGCGCCGTCTCAGGCGTCGAATTCTCTCTCCTCTGTCCGCGCCTTCGGGTCCGGCGCCGACGGCGTGCAGATGACATGGATCCTCGCGCTGCAGACGGCTAGTTTGTACAGGAAGCCAGCCGGCTCACAGCTCCCCTTGCGCGGCTGGCCCCACAGACTATACAGGTACTCTTTGGAGCGTCGGCGACCCGAACGAGGAGAATCAGCCATGCAACTCAAGCCCATCGCCGGCAGCTTGCTGGGCAGCGCTATCGTGGCCCTGGCAGCTCTCGGCGCTACGACCGTCGACCGGCCTCGCCCCGTCCCGGCGGCGGCCGGGACGATCGAGGGGGTCGTGCGTCTCGCCGGCGACCAGACGCCCGGGCCGCGAACCGTGGCGAACACCACCGATCCTGCGGTGTGTGGCGAGGTGCAGAGCCGCGGCGATCTGCTCGTCGCGGAGGCGTCGCGCGGCATCCGCAACGTCATCGTCGCCCTCGGCGGTCTGGCGGCCGAGGAGCTTCCCGCCGCCCCACCCGGCCGGCTGGTTCTCGACAACTATGAATGCCAGTTCGCGCCGCACGTCGCGGTGTTGACGGCCGGCAGCACGATCGAAGCGACCAGTCAGGACCATATCCTCCACACGGTCCACTTCTATGGCGCGCTGGTGCGGAACGTGGCGCTGCCGATGGCGGGAATGCGGGTAGCCGTGACCGCCTCGAAGCCGGGCATGATCACAGTGCTGTGCGACGTCCATGGCTGGATGCAGGCCTTCGTGCGCGTCGACCGCCACCGGTACCATGCCGTAAGCGACGCCGAAGGCGGCTTCCGCCTCGACGACGTGCCCGCCGGTAGCTACGAGCTCGAGATCTGGCACGAGCGGCTCGGCCGGCGCTCGCAGCCCGTCAACGTCCACGCGGGCGCGACCAGCGAGCTCGAGATCGTCTACTCGCTGGATGACCGATGACGCCGAGCCCTCTGAAGTCCCTCGATCCCTCCGATTATCCAAGAGAAGGAGACCACCGATCATGCGACACAAGCTCTCGCCCACGATCGTAGCGATGGCCCTGCTCGCCGCTGGCGGCTCGCTCGGCCTCCTGTGGCAGGAGGCGACGCCGCGGCAACAGCCCGGCGCCGAGATCACCGTCTACGCACCCGAGCAACACGACCTCTACGATGGCCGCTTCGTCCTCGGCGCCGGCCGCATCTATCAGGTCGGAACCCTCGATGATCCGCCGGGCTGGGACCACATCGACAACGACGCCTCCAGCGCGCGCGCCGTCGAAGGCACGGTGGAGATCGACGTCAATGAGATCGCCAACACCGGCACCTTCCGCGCCGAGCTCGAGCTCCCCGAGGGGCGCCTCGTGCTGGCGATCGATCGCTTCAACGAGTTCAGCCCTTGCCAGCACGGCGGCATCGCCGCCTACCTCTACGAGCACGGCGACTCGGGCTGCGGCGACACCAACTGGCCGAAGTCGTTCCTGTGGCTTGCCGGCTGGGGCTACGGCCATGCCACCCTGAACGGCGAGCCCCTGTACGACGATTACCAGATGCACTTCATGGTCACGCAGGGGATGCGCGACCGGGAAACGCTGCGCGTGGACTATCCGCTCCTCGACAAGACCTCGCCGGCCGGCGCCGTAAACCCGGCGGCCCAGCAGCTCGACTTCTACATCCGGAGTCCCGAGACGGACGAGCGCAACAACCCGCCACGCGCCGTCTTCGCCCACTTCTTCGCCATGGAGGTAACGTGGCGGTAATGAGATCAGTGCTCAGCCGCCGTTGGACAGGATCGTCGTTTCCTCGCCGAGCTTGCGCCCGAGGTCGAGCAGGTAGCCTTCGATGGTCGCCGTGTAGCCGAACACGAAGCGCGACATGAACCGGAAGAACAGGTTCGTGACCTCGCCGTCCTCGGTGATCGTCAGCATGCTGCCGCGACCGTCCGGGACGATCTCGTAGGTCCAGGTGCCGCCGAAGCCGAGGTCGTCGGAGGCGATCCGCAGGACCAGCCGCCGCGGCGGCGACGACTCCTCGATCGCGAGCGGCAGGGCGCCGGTCGCACCGCGCTCCACCCATCCCCTGGCGCCCGCCGTGGCGAGCGGCTCGACCTCGTCGACGCCCGAACGCCACGAGGGAAACGCCTCGTAGTCGGTGATGGCTTCCCAGACGACCTCCGGAGGCTGCGCGTAGCGGGCGCTGCGCGAGGCGACGTGGTCTTGGGGGAGCAGGGCGCCGATCCCGAGGACGGCGACCACCAGCAGCACGATGCCCCCGGCGGCGAACAGAGCGATCTTCTTCATACGTCCATCCTTCTCTTGCCGGCGCGTCGACCAGCCGTCCGGCGCCACAGCCACCGCGCGCCGAGTCGGCTAGCGGGGCAGCTGGCCGCCCGCCGAGATGGTTCGCCGCCCAGCGCGGCAGCTGCCCGCCCGCCGAGCGGGTTAGCCTTCCAAGGCGTCGGCGAATGAGTCCCGGTAATGGCGATACCAGTCGCTCTGGAAGCGCTCCTCGGGATCGAAGCGTAGCTTGGCCCGCAGGAACTCGACAAAGCGCGGGTGCGCCGCCTCCACCTGCTCGCGTCGCGCCCAGCGGTGGTAGGTCAGATAGTAGCTGCCGCCGTGCTCGAGCGCCCGGTCGATGAGGCCGCGAAACACCCGCGCGGCCTCCTCGCGGCCCGCCGGGGTGTGGTCGACGTGCAGGTTGAAGATCACGCACGCCCAGGGCTCGCGGGCCCACGCCAGGAAGCTCTCGTCGTCCCGCTCGATAAGACGGATGGTGCCGTAGATGACCGGCGCGCCGCCGTCGCGCAGGTCGCGTCGCGCGGCGTCCATGAAGGCCGCGAGCGCATCGCGAGGCACGTAGATCTCGGTGATCATCTCGGTGCCCGCGTGCGCAACGCCCAACAGCTGCGACAGCGCCAAGTGGTAGTCGTCGCGGTAGTAGCTCATCTGGTGGCTATCCGACGCGTAGATCTGCCCCGAGGTGCGCAGGTAGTGGGCGGCGTAGAGGTCGAAGGCGAGGCCGGGGTCAGCGTGCGCCAGGTAGCCGAGCTGCGTCCAGTCGTCGTCAGACAGACTCGCCTGGGCCTCGGGAACCGGAGTGTCGTCGGCCACCGGCCGATAGCAGGAGAACACGCCGCGGCGCAGGAACGCCTCGCCACCGCGGTCGGTGGAGTACTGGAAGTCGCCGAACTCGTAGCCCGCGGCGATTCGCTCGTCGAAGGCCTCGATGAGCCCGTCGACGTCGAGGAGCTCGACGACGCGCTCGATCTTTCGACGCCGGGCGAGGCGCAGGCGCACCCTCGCGATCGGACCGAAGAGGCCGTAGCCGCCGATCGCCAGCGAGAAGAGCTCGCGGTTCTCGCGCCGCGAGCAGGCCAGCAGCGAGCCGTCCGGCGCCACCAGGTCGAAAGACTCGACGTCCTGGACGATCGGCCGGTAGCGCAGCCCCCGGCCGTGGACGTTGGCCGACAGCGCGCCGCCGATCGACAGGCGGTCGGCGCCGGTCTGCTTCTGGACGATGCCCCAGGCGGGCTCGACTCCGGCCTGGCGGCGCTCGAGCCAGTCGACGAGCTCCGGCCACTGCACGCCACCCTCGACCTCGACGATGCCGGCTTCGACGTCGAGCTCCAGGACCCGATTCAGGCGCCCGGCGTCGACGAGAAGCGCGCCGGTGCCGAACTGCTGCCCGCCCATCGCGTGGCGCCCGCCGGCGATGCTGATCGCCGCGCCATCGGCGGCGGCGCCGCGGACGACGCCCTGCAGCTCACCGACCGACGCGGGCTGCAGCACCTCGGCGACGCGGGTGGGATTGAGGCCTGAGTGAATGTCGTTGACAACCACTCCCTGGCGGCGGCGGGGCGGCGGCGCCACCGGCAGCAGCGGCAACAGGGCGGACAACGCGCCGGCGCGGAGGAAGTCGCGACGGCTGGTGGCGAAGGCAGGCTCCTTGCGCATCGGCTGGCTCCCATCGGCGCGGCAGCGGCCGCGGTTTTCAAGGCGGATCGCCGACCCTTGAAGCGGCGCGGGCGAAAGGATACAGGGCCGGGGCGGCGCCCGCTCGTTGCGCGCGGGCCAACGCCTGGCTACAGTTCGAGCAGTCCTCAATGAAATCCCTGGCTATTGGCAGTCAACCCACCCGGCGGTTCCTCGTGATGCGACCGACTCGCGCCCTGTCCGCCACGCTCCTGGTCCTGTGGTCGTTGGCATGCGCGACGGGGGGTCCGGCCGGCACCGGCTCCACCTCCGGCGCCGTCGCCGAGCCCGCGCTCGTGCTGCTGGTCGCGGTCGATCAGATGCGCACGGACTACATCGATCGCTTCGGAGAACAGTTCACCGGCGGCCTCCGAATGCTGTTGCAGGACGGCGCCGTGCTCACCAATGCCCGACAGGACCACGCCATCACCACGACGGGGCCGGGGCACGCGGCGATGCTCTCGGGCGTCTACCCCCGCGACCACGGCATCGTCGACAACTCCTGGTACGACCGGACGCTGGAGCGGAGCCAGGGGGCGGTCAGCGACCCCGGCCAGCGGCTCGTCGGGCTGCCGGAGCCGGACGGCGGCTCGGGAGCTTCGCCCTTCCAGTTCCGCGGCACCTCCCTGGTCGGCTGGCTGCGCGATCGCTCCCCGGACTCGATCGCCGTTTCGGTATCGCGCAAGGACCGTTCGGCGATCTTGATGACGCCGGAGGCGGAGCACGTCTACTGGTGGCACGCGCCGAGCGGCCGCTTCGTCACCAGCACCTACTTCCGGGACACGCTGCCCGTCTGGGTCGAGGCGTTCAACGCCGCCGACTGGCTCAGCGCGTTCGCGGGCGGCTCCTGGGAGCTGCTGGCGCCCGAATCCGCCTATGAGCTCTCGCGGCCCGACGACTTCGAGGGCGAGCGCGGCGGGCGGAACTTCGGCAACGTGTTCCCCCATCCGCTCCCGACCGATCGGCGGGCGCTCGCCAGCAGCATCCAGACCACCCCGTTCATGGACGAGGCGACGCTCGATCTCGCCGGCGCGGCGATCCACGCGCTCGACCTCGGCGGCGACGGTGTCACCGACGTTCTCGCCGTGGGTCTGTCCTCGACCGACTCCATCGGCCACGCCTTCGGGCCGCACAGCCGCGAGGTCCAGGACCAACTGCTCCGCGTCGACCGCATGCTCGGCGAGTTTTTCGAGCTCGTCGACCAGATCGTCGGCCTCGACCGTACGCTGATCGTCTTGACCTCGGACCACGGCGTCGTGCCGCTGCCCGAGCACAGCCGCGAGCTCGGCGAGGATGCCGAGCGCGTAGCTATGGCCGAGATCACTCGCGGAATCAACCAACACGTCGGCGAACGGCTCGGCGAGAGCCTCGGCGAAGAGAGCTGGTTCCGGGGCGGCGCATCGGGATGGATCCACGTCGATCGCCAGAGGGCCGCCGAGCTAGGCGCCGACACCGATACCATCATCGCCGCCGCGCGGGAGCACCTCGAGTCGCGCCCCGACGTCGTCGCCGTCTTCTCGCGCCAGGAGCTCCTCGAGGACCGCGAGCCGAGCAACGAGCTCGAGCTGCTCGCCTGGCGCAACTTCTACTCCGATCGCGTCGGCGACCTCTACCTCGTGCTCCAGCCGCTGTCGCTGTGGGGCAGCTCGGCCGCCACCCACGGATCACCCCACGACTACGATCGCCGCGTGCCGCTGATCTTCCGCGGCCCCGGCATCCGGCCCGGCCTCTACGACGCGCCGGCCGCGGTAGTCGACATCGCCCCGACGCTGGCGGCGATCCTCGG
>DASWHK010000056.1:0-9823 GCA_036398215.1 Acidobacteriota bacterium
GTAGGCCGCGGCCAGCGAGCCGATCATGGCGATGACGAAGAGGAGGAGGTCGGTCACGACCACGCCCCAGAGCCCGGACGTCGCCGAGTACAGGACCGTCGCGGTTCCCGCGAACATCACGACCTCGTACTTCGAGAGCCCGAGCAGGACGCCCCCGATCTTGATCGCGGCCAGCGTGACGGTCGCCATGATCATCACGTTGAAGAACACGCCCAGGTAGATCGCCCTGAAGCCCCGCAGGAAGGCGGCGGACCGACCCGAGTAGCGCAGCTCGTAGAAGCCGACGTCGGTGAGCACGCCCGAGCGCCGCCAAAGCTTGGCGTAGAAGAACACAGTGCACATGCCGGTGATCAGGAACGCCCACCAGAGCCAGTTCTGGCTGACCCCCCCGGTGCGCACCAGGTCGGTCACCAGGTTGGGCGTGTCGGTTGAGAACGTCGTCGCCACCATCGAGGTCCCCAGCAGCCACCAGGGGAGCTTACGGCCGGAGAGGAAGAACTCCCCCATGCCGCTGCCCGCCCGCCGGGCGAAATACAGCCCGGTGCCGAGGGCGACGATCCCGTAGACCCCGACCACGAGCCAGTCGAGCGCGGTCAGCTGCACCGGTCCGGGCCTCCGACCCCGCTTCGCGCCCGGGCGCCCGCCCGGCGGCTCACCGCGTCTCCCGCCGCGCCGTTGCGGTCGCCGGGCCGCCGGTCAAGCGCACGATCGTCGCCCCCCAGCCGCCGCCGCCGGCCTGCAGCCGAAACCACTCGACGTCCGCGCGTTGATCGAGGAGCGAATGGACGATCCGGCGCAGGACGCCCTTCCCCTTGCCGTGGACGATGCGAACGTCGAGGACCCCCGCGTCGCGGCAGGCATCGAGGTAGTCGCCGACGACGTCGCGGGCGTCCTCGGGCCGGAACTGGTGCAGGTCGAGGAGCCCGTCGATCGGATGCTGGACGACATCGTCCCCGGGGCCCTCGGCCACCGAGCGGCCTTCCCTCACATCCCCCCGGCGCGCAGGCGCTCGCCGATCTGCTCGACCTCACGCCAGACCCGCAGGGTGTTGCCGCCCCAGATCTTGGCGATCTCCTCCTCGGTGTAGCCACGGCGCACCAGCTCCAGGGTGACGTTGAAGGTCTCGGAGGCATCGTCCCACCCCTCGACCCCGCCACCGCCGTCGAAATCGGAGCTGATCGCGACGTGGTCGATGCCGATCAGCTCCACCATGTAGTCGACGTGGTCGACGACGTCGGCAACCGTGGTGGTCGGGTAGCGGGCGTCGATATCGACCATCCGGCGGTCGAATTCCGCCTGCGCCGCCTCGCGGGCGGTCCGCTCCTCGGCGGTCATCTCCGGCTCGCCGCGGCCACCCCCCCGGCCGCCCCCGCGCCCACCCCGGCCGCCGCCGAGCCCCAGCTCCTCGCGCAGCGCGTCGATCGCATCGTCGCGTGCATCGAGGTCCTTCACATAGCTGGCGAACGCCACCGTCTGGATGACCCCGCCGTTCTCCCTGAGGGCACGGAGCTGCTCGTCGTCGAGGTTGCGCCCGTGATCGCGCAGCGCCCGGGCGCTCGAATGCGAGGCCATCACCGGCGCCTGCGAGACCTCCAGGGCGTCGAGCATCGTCTGCCTGCCGGCGTGCGAGATATCGACCATGATCCCCTGGCGGTTCATCTCGGCCACGGCCTGGCGGCCGAGCTCGCTCAAGCCGCCGTGCAGCGGCCGGTCGGGCTCGTCCTCGGTTGCGTACCAGATGGGCGTCTGCGAGTCGCCGAGCTGGTTGTGGCCGTTGTGGGTGATCCCCATGTAGCCGGCGCCCAGCTCCTTGAAGCGGGCGATCAGCGACAGGTCCTCGCCCATCGGATAGCCGTTCTCGACGCCGATGGCGGCCACCAGCTTGCCCGCGGCGACCAGCCGCTCGACGTCGTCGGCGCTGGTCGCCAGGCCGATCTCGTCGGGGTACATCTCCTCGGCCAGACGATGGATTCCGTTGAACTTCTGCATCGCGGCGTCGAGCGCCGCCGCGTAGCCCTCGGCATCGAGCCCGCCGTTGGCGCCACGCGGCTGGCCGACGTAGACGACGAAGAACGCCACGTCGAGGCCGCCCTCGCGCATCTTCGGAAGGTCCACCTGGCGGCTCTCGCTGCGCTCGCCGGGGTCCATCACGCCGGGGGTCCCGAAGTTACCGGGGATGTCGTCGTGCGTATCGATGGTGATGACGCGCTCGTGGATGCCCCGGGCGCGGGCGAGAAGGTCGGCCTCGCTCTCGGTCGCCGGGGTGTCGCCGGCGGGCGCCTGGGCCCCGCCGCCGCAGGCCGGCAGGACGACAAGGCCGGCGGCGAGAAGGGCGACGGCGAGAGAGCGGGCGGGGGACGGAGGCAGGCTGGCGGTCAAGGCGAAACGTCGGAGCATGGCGGCATCTCCTCGGGGACGGGGGTGGGCTCATACGATCGCGGCGCGACTATGAAAGACCGACCGACCGGCGAACACAAGGGGAGCGTCTAGCAGGCCGTGGCGAAACTCGCTAGGGGCCGAGCTGTCCGCCGCCGTCGATGACCAGGGCCGCGCCGGTAACGTACGACGCCGCGTCGCTGGCCAGGTACAGCACCGCCTCGGCGACCTCGGCCGGCGTGCCCACCCGTCCCAACGGGCGATCGGAGGCCTGCCGGAGGAAGCTGACCTCCTGCAGGCCGAGCTCGGCAGCCTCCTGGCGCAACATCGGCGTGTCGACATCACCCGGGCAGATGCAGTTGACGCGGATGCCGTCGGCGGCGTGGTCGATGGCCATCGCTCTCGTAAGCTGGACGACGGCGCCCTTGGAGGCACAGTACGCAGCGGCCCGCGGTCCGGCCTTGAGCCCCCATCCCGAGGCGGTGTTGACGATCGCCCCCGCCTTGCGAGCCGCCATCGGCGGGATCGCCTCCCGCGACAGCAGGTAGATCGACTTCACGTTGACGGCCATGATCCGGTCCCAATCCGCCTCGCTGGTCTCCAGGATGGTGGCGCGGCGGATCATCCCGGCGTTGTTGCAGAGCACGTCGACGGCGCCAAAGGTCTCCACGGTGGCGGCGACGATCGCCTCGCAGTCGATCGAGCGGGTCAGGTCCGCCTCGAAGAATATCGCCTGGCCGCCGGCGGCGACGATGGCGTCGGCGACCGCCTGCCCGGCGACGTCGATGTCGACGGCGCAGACGGTGGCCCCGTGGCGCGCAAAAAGCTCGCTGGTTGCCCGGCCGATGCCGGACGCGGCGCCGGTGACGATCGCCACCTTGCCGTCCAGGTCCCGCCCGCCGCCCGCAGGCGCCGGCTCCCCCACTCCGTTCATGGCGTCCCCCTGCCGCGCCCTCCGGCACCGGTGGCTTCAGATGCCCAACACACGTTCGACGGCTGCAAACGTCGCTGCGATGTCGTCGTCGGTATGGGGGACGCAAGCGACCGAGTGCAGCGCCGCCGAGGGACTCATGTAGACGCCGTGCTCGAACAAGCTGCACGCAAACTGCCGGTAGCGCTGGCGATCGACGAAGTCACAAAACTCACGGAAATCGCCTACCTCGTCGCGATCCGTGAACATGACCTGCAGCATGGGGCCAACGTTCTGAACGATCGCCGGCACCTTACCCGCGGCGAACCGCTGCCGCAAGCCCGCGGCGAGCGTCTCCCCCACCCGCCACATGTGGGCGAACGCCTGCCCGCCGTCCTTGCGCAGCTCCCTGAGGTTGGCGGCGGCGGCGAACATTCCCACCCGCGAGGCGTTCTGGGTCCCGTAATGGAGAACCCCGCCCCAGGCCAACCCCTCCATCAGGTCGGCCCGGCCCGCGAAGCCGGCGACCGGAAGACCGGCCCCGACACCCTTGCCGAAGGTGACGAGGTCGGCGCCGACGTCGAAATGCTGCTGGCACCCTCCCGGGGCGATCCGAAACCCGGTCACCGTCTCGTCGAGGATCAGGACGATGCCGTTGTCCCGGGTGATCTCCCGCACTGCTTTCAAGTACCCCGGCCGCGGCGGGATCACGCCGATGTTGGCCATGATCCCCTCGGTGATCACCGCGGCGATCCGGCCGCGCTCGCTCTCGACGGCCCGCTGCAGCGCGCCGACGTCGTTCCACGGCACGACGATCGTGTCCTCGAGGGCGCGGCGGTTGAGCCCCGAGCTCTCGGCGATCTTCACCGGGTCGTTACGGTGCCCGAGGCTCGCCGGGGGGTGCGGGTGGGCGTTGACGAGGAAGTCGTCGTACCAGCCGTGGTAGTGGCCCTCGAACTTGATGAACTTCGGCCGCCCGGTCATCCCTCGCGCCAGGCGGATCGCCGCCATGGCGGCCTCGGTGCCGGTGTTCGCGAAGCGGACCCTTTCGGCCCCCGGAACCATGGCCACGATCAGCTCGGCGACCTCGACCTCGACCTCGGTGGCGGCGGCGAACAGCGTTCCGCCGGCGGCCGCCTCGCCGATCGCCGCGACGATCGCCGGATGCGCGTGACCGAGCGGCAACGCCCCGTAGGCCAGCATCCAGTCGACGTAGCGGTTGCCGTCGACATCCCAGACGTGGGCCCCGGCGCCACGCTCGATGAACAGCGGATAGGCGCCGTAGTTCGCCGGGCCGCGCGAGGGGGAGCTGCCGCCCTCCACCATCACCGCGACGGCGCGCTCGAAAAGGGCCTTGGATCCGCCGGTGCTGCGACCCATCAGCGGCTCGCCAGGCCGCCGGCGGTCTCGCCGCCATCGATGGTGAACACCTGTCCGTTGATGAACGCCGCCTCCGCCGACGCCAGGTAGGCGAAGAGCCCGGCCACCTCGGCCGGCTGGGCGTGACGGCCGAGCGGGATCTTGGCGTTCACCGCCGCCAGCATGTCCGCGGAGTACTCGCGCTTCTGCATCGACGTCATGACGTATCCGGGCGCCACCGCGTTGACGCGCACCTTGGGGGCGAGCTCGAGGGCCATCGTCCGGGTCAGCGAGATGAGGCCCGCCTTGCTGGCGTTGTAGTCGGCGTAGCCGGGGTACCCGAGGGTGCCGTTGGTCGACGCCGTGTTGAGGATGACGCCGCCGTCGTGGCGCATCATGTGGCGCGCGGCTACCTGGGCGACGTGAAAGGCGCCGGTCAGGTTCGCTCCGAGCACCCAGTCCCATTCCTCCGGGCTGATGTCGAGGAACTTGTGGCGAATGCTGATGCCGGCGTTGTTGATCACGACGTCGATACCCCCGAGCTGCACGAGAACGCGGCGCAAGCCCGCCTCGACCTGATCGCGGTGGCGAACGTCGGCAACCACGAAGCCGGCGAGACCCTCGAAGTCTTGCCGCATCCGCTCGCAAGCCTTGGTGTCTATGTCGAGGACGCAGACCTCGGCGCCTTCCTCGAGAAAGCGCGCGACGGTCGCGGCGCCGATGCCGCTCGCCCCGCCGGTGACCAGAACCCTCTTGCCTCGCAATCCTTTCACTGAACCTCCGAGCTCGCCGTGCCTGGCCCGCTCAACCGCAAGCCTTCGACAAATTGACTCCGTGGCGCCGCGCGAATTCGACGAAACGGGCATCGAGCTCGTCGGCCACCACCTGCGCCTCCTCGGGCCGCAGGCGCGGGTGATCGAAGCCGAGCTCCTCCCGCATCACGGCGGCCGTCGCCGCCGTGAACGCAACGGTCCCATCTTCCTCGATTCCGGCGATTCCGTCGAACCGCTGCGCGGCCGCATTGATCGAGATCGCCCGCTCCCGGGAAAGTCCTTCGATGTCGGCGAGCTCGACCTCGAGCCCTCCGACGCCGACAGGATAGCCGCCCGGCAGGCCGCCCGGCCCGGGCGCGTGCAGGCGAACGCGCTCCTCGGCGAGCAAGGCGTCGATGAGCCGACCGGCCGACTCGGCGGTGAACGTGCCCCAGGCCGGTCCCCCGGGCAGCGGGCACGGGCGGCCGAGAAGCTCCTCGGCGCCGAGCTCCTCGCTGACGTCACGCCCGTGATGGGCGATGCGCAGGAAATACGGCGGGTAGCCGCCGGCGGCCGGCAGCGGCCGCTCCGAGAACACGAAGGGCTGCAGGGCGTGATGGGCCACCAGGGTGATCTCGAGCTCGCCGGGAGACGCCCCGAGCCGTGCCGCGGCCAGCAGTTGGACCTTGGCGGCGATCTCGTCGACGTTGCCGACCCCGCAGGTGGGCGTCAGGACGGCGGCCGCCAGCACCGGGTTGACGACGTCGGGGTAGGCGGCGTTGACGACGGCGCCCCGATGCTCCGCCACCACGAGGGCGCGGGCGAGCAGCAACGACGGGCCCAGGTGCCACGGCAGCCAGGCGCCGAAGCTGGCCCGCCGCAGCGCCGCCGCGGCGGCCTCCGGGAAGAGGTCGAGGAGCCACCAGGTCCGCCGCGACACGGCCATCACGACGATCTCGGGGGCGGCCTTGGCGACGGCCTCCGCCAGCTCGTCGCCCCGCGTGACGTCGAGCGGCTGGAACTCGATCGCCGCAGCTCGCCCCGCCGCCATGGCGCTCAGCCGCGCCAGGTTGCAGCGAGCCTCGCCCCGGGCGGCGTCGCGGCTGCAGGCGACGATCCGATCGACCCGCGGGCTGCGGGCGAGCCGATCGAGCAACGGGCCACCCAGGTGCCCGAGGCCCACCAGCATCACCCCGCCGCCTGTGCCGGAACCGAGCATGCCCCATCATCGAGGCTCACCATCGCGCCGGCAAGCTGGGCACGCGCACTTCTCGCCGTTCGTCGCCCCGCGACGATTCGTCTTCGCGGCGCCGAGGCTCTCCCCTATCATCTTTCTCGAGAGTCGAAATCGTCGCCCGCCGCGCCTATCCCCCCTGTAACGCTGTGTCCCCGATGGAAACTGACGCCAACACCCGAGAGCGCCGCAGCTTCCCGCGCACCGGCCTCTCCCTGCCGGTACAGCTGACGGCGATGACGCCCGCCGCTCCGGATACGTCGGATCCGCCGACCGTCCACGGCGTCATGCGCGACGTGAGCCGCGGCGGCTGCGCCATCGTGGCGGACGCGGAGTTGTGCGAGAGAACCCGCTGTATCGCCCGCTTCATGGCGGCCACCGGCCGGATCGAGCCCGACACCGTATGGGCGGAGGTTCGCCGGGTCAGCCCGCAGTCCGGCGGCGTCCTGCTCGGCCTGGAGTTCGACACGCCGCTCGAAACCCTGCGGATCTCGGCGGCCTCGGTGACCACCACCGAGAGCCCGGCGACCGGCCGGCCGCAGGTGCTGATCGTCGATGATCAGCCGGGGATCCGCGGCCTCCTCAGCCGCTATCTCTCGGAGCGGGGCTTCGACGTCGAAACCGCGGCGGACGGCGAGGAGGCGTTTCGAAAGCTGAACAAGCGAACGCCCGAGGTGATGCTGGTCGACCTGTTCCTCCCGCGCCTCAACGGCCACGACCTGCTACGACGGATGCAGGATCTGGAGGTCTCGGTGCCGCTGATCTACACGATGTCGGGTTACGCGGATACGGCCGACGCCCAGGAGTGCCTGCGGTTGGGGGCCTCCGACCATCTCCTCAAGCCGCTCGACCTCGACCATCTCCACCGCAACATCCGCCTGCGCCTGGGCGCCCTGCAGAACTGACGGCCGCCGCCGCTGGCGGGCCGAACGCGTCAGGCGTCGAGGCTGGCCACCAGGTTGGCGTCGATCTGCGCGGTGAGATCCATGAAGTCGAACGGCTTGGCCATGAAAGACACCGCCCCGAGCGACAGGCTGCTGGCGACGATCTGGTCGTCGGGCATGGCGGACAGGGCGATGGTGCGGACGCGCAGGCCGGCGTCCTTCATCTCGCGGAGAACTTCGAGGCCGGTCTTCTTCGGCAGGTAGATGTCCAGGAGCATGAGGTCCGGATCACGGTTACGCAGCGAGCGAAGGGCTTCCTCGCCGTCGGCGGCCTGATCGACCGCATATCCGCGCCTCTTCAAAAAGCGGGTGAGCATGTCGCGAACGTCGGCGTCGTCGTCTACCACCAGGATATGGAAAGCCATCGAAAGACCCTCCCAACATGGCAATACGCCTCCCTGGCAAGGTAACGGCGATGGGCGGGTTTTTCCGAGCCGTCGTCCGGCGGCTACTCCTGCTCGCCGCCAGCTCCGAGGAATCGGGTCAGCACATGGCGGATGCCGGGGTCATCACGGCCTGCTAACCCTCGACGTGGAACAGCAGCATCATGCCGGCGTGCAGGTGCTCGGCGATGTGGCAGTGCATCATCCAGTCGCCAGGGTTGGTGATCTCGACGAGAAAGTCGACGGTCGAGCCCACCGGCACGATGGCGGTGTCCTTCCAGACCAGGTTGGGATTGGCGACCCCGTCGACCTCGGTGACCAGGAAGCGCTGGCCGTGGATGTGCAGCGGGTGGTTCATCGGGTGGATGCTCTCCGGATCGTTGAAGATGCGGATCTTGACCAGGTCGCCGACCGCGAACGTCCACTCGTTCTCCATGTTCTCGGCGCCACTGTTGCGGTCGCGCAGGATCCAGGTCACCTGTTTGCCGGTCGACAGCCAGTTCATCATCGGCATGGTGTCGTTCCACTCCATCGGTGGCACGTAGAGGCCCTTCTCGAACTCCATCGAGAGGACGATCGGCAGCGGCAGGTCGCGGATCCGCAGCGTCGCCTCCAGCTCGATGTCCGGCGGCCTGGCGAAGTGGGGGCGGTAGGCGTCGATCTCCGCCTGGATCCGCGGATGATCGCGCAGCTCGCCGAAGTGTCCGCTGAGGTCCTCGGCCACCGGTTCCTCGGCGACGGTCACCCGGCCGAGCAGATCGACGTGCGGGAAGAACTCGCCGCGGAAGTGGTCGATGGCCTGGATGGTGTTCTCGATCAGCACGTCGCCCGGCTCATCGAACAGGACATCGACGACGTAGCGCTCCGCCGGGGCGATCACGACGCTCTGTACCCACTGCTCCCGCTCGAACCTGCTGACGTCGGAGGCGACGACCTTGACCCGGGCGCCGCCGAAGGTGACGTTGAAGGTGCGCGAGTTGGCGACGTTGGTCAGGAAGAAGCGAACCACCTCGCCGCGCTGCACGGCGATCGAGTAATCGGTGGCGCCGTTGACCAGCATGACGTTGCCGAAGCGTCCCATCAGCGCGTGGGTCGGCGTGCTGGCGCCGAAGTGCATCAGCCCGTGCTCGTCGATCAGGATGTCGTCGAGGATGACGACCTCCTCGCGGTGCGCCGGGCCGTAGTGGTCGGCCTCGGGCGGGGCCACCATCATGTTGCCGTAGAGGCCGAGGTCTTGCTGGATGTCCTCCCGCATATGCGGGTGGTACCAGTAGATGCCCGAGTCGCGGAAGTGGACCTCGTAGCGGAAGCTCTCGCCCGGCCGCACCGGTGCCTGGGTGACGTCGGGCACGCCGTCGAAGCGGTTGTCGAGGCGCAGCCCATGCCAGTGGACCGTCGTCGGCAGCTCGATGTCGTTGGTGAAATTGACGACGATCGTGGCGCCCTGCGGGGCGCGGATCAGCGGCCCCGGATACTGGCCGTTGTAGCCGTACATCACGTAGGTCTTGCCGTGGATCTGCCGCCGCACCAGCGTCGTCCGTAGCTCGATCTGGTCGCCGTCGGCGAGGTCGAGCACCTCGTTGGGGCGGGCCTCGGGGAACATCGTCGGATCCACGCCCATCCCGGGAAGATAGGGATCGTCGGGCGGCACGGCGTTCTCGAGCCCCGGAATCATCGGCATGTTCCCCATCGGCGGCATCCGCCAGGCGGCGGCGTCGACGGGACCCATCATGTGGCCTTCGTGCTGCATCCCCGGCATCTGGGCCGGCGGCGGCTCGGGAGAGACGGCTGCGAGCAACACCGCGCCCGCCGCGGCAATCACCGCGTGGCGACGACGCCCCTTGCGCGGCCCGCGGCGCGGCGCC
>DASWHK010000057.1:0-2894 GCA_036398215.1 Acidobacteriota bacterium
TCGTGGTGGCGCACCTGGCGGGACATGCCGCGCGCTGACGTCGCGCGGCTGGCGGTCGCCTCCCGCGGCGTGCTCGCCACCCACATCGGCTACCTCTTGAAGGACCCCGAGCTCATGTCGCGGCTATGGAACGAGCTGACCGCCTTCGTCGCCGACCACGCGATCCGCCCGGTGGTCGGCGCCACCTTCGCGCTCGACGAAATCGCCGAAGCCCACCGCCTGATGGAGTCACGCCGCAGCACCGGCAAGATCGTCGTCCGCGTCTGAGCGCACGAGCCTCTCGGAACGAGCAACCTGACATCGGTGAAGGTGCGCTTCGCCGACGACTTCGTTGGCGGGTTCGAGCGGCTCATCGCTGTGCGCGGATGCTCGCGGTCGCAAGCTCCCTGCTAGCTGCGCACCGAGACCCTGTAGGTCAGCGTCGCCTCGCCGCCGGCGGGGACCTCGACGCGGAAGAGGACGGCGCCGGCCGATAGCTGCTCGGGCGTGTGGCTGGACTGCAGGATCGTCCAGTCGCCGGCCAACCGCTCGAGGACCTGGACGGTGACGTCCTCGTCGGACTCGTTGGTCAGCTCGACCCGCCACTCCGACTCGTGGACGTTGCTCTGCGGGCGGCTGTAGTCGGTCTGCGTGCGGGTGGCGATGATGTCGAAGGCGTGCCCGGTGGTCAGGTACAGCTCCTGCTCCCTGGGCGTGTTGGCGATCGCCGCGATGCCGAGGAGCTGCAGGCGGCCGGCGTCGTCGGCCTGAAAGATGCGCACCTGCCCGGCGGGCAGCGGCACGTCGCCGAGCTCGGTGCCGGCGGGCCGGTCGACCCGGTAGCGGGCGGTCACCGGCTGGACCATCGGCTCCGGGTATTGCTGGTAGTAGTTGAAGGCCTGCGCCAGCAGGTACTCCTTGGTCGTGGCGACCGACTCGGCGCCCCACATCCGGATGCGGCGCGACTCGCCGGCGAGCAGCGACAGCGGCTCGCTGACCGTGTACAGGTGGTAGCCGGCGAAGCCGGCCTCGGTCATCGCCGGCGCCTGGGCGACGAGCTCCGCGACCGCGCGCATCTCGTCCATCATGCCGTAGACGTGGCCGCCGCTGACGCCGGCCTGGTTGATGGTGCCGGCCAGCAGCTGGATCTCGGCGCCGTCGAAGCGGGCCCCCGAGTTGTTGAGGATCGTGGCGTAGCCGTCGACCCGGGCGCTGGCGTCGTCGGGCGCCACCACCATCGCGTACGAGGTCGACCAGCCCATGCCGCCGGTGAGAAACGCCAGCGACAGCTCGTCGACGCGGGCGGCGACGTCGAGGTCGATGTTGACGGAGGCGCCGGGGCCGGTCGTCGCCCCCTGGTAGGTGACGAAGCCGTGCGTCCCCAGCAGCGTGACCTCGGGATTGAGGATCATCAGGGTGTCCTGCTGGAAGTTGGTCGGCAGGCCGTCGACGCGCACCGTGTACGCGCCGGGCTCGAGGATGCGGTCGAGGCTGGTGCGCACCAGCGCCAGGTTCTGGGTGTAGATCGTCAGGCTCGGGGCCGCCGCCACCTGGCCCGCGGCGAGCCGGCCGGCGGCAGGTTGGCCGGCGAAAGGCTGACCGGCGGTAGGTTGGCCAGCGGCAGGTTGGCCGGCGAAAGGCTGACCGCCAGCAGGTTGGCCGGCGGTAGCTTGGCCGGCGAGGACCACCGTCAGGGCCACGATCGTGGCCAGCAAGGCTGCTCTCATCGTCGTCTCCGTTTCCGTGCTTCACGGACCCCATGCGGGCGCCGTTTCGTTTGTTGGATCGTCGGGGAGTCTTAACGGACCCGGTCCGCCAGCGCCCTCAGGACGTCGGCGTCGACCAGACCCGACAACGCCAGCAGGTAGCCATCGGCGTCGCGCCAACGGTAGGTGACCATGCCGTCCGGCTCGACGACGGTCGCCGGCAAGTCGTCGGCGGCCATGTCGGCGCGCAAGAGAACCTCGCGGTCGGCGGCCGCCCGCCGGCGGGCAGCTTCCGCGCTCAAACGAGCGTCCGGGTCGACGGGCGCTCCCCCACGCTCCGTTCCGGCGACGGGGAGCTGCTGGGGCGGGGCGGCGGTGAGCTGCTGGGTCAGGGTGATCTCCTGGCCGTTCTCCGAGCGGTACACCAGACGCACGAGCGGCGAGCCGACGGGGCCGTCCGGCGCGGCTGGCGGCGGGCCGACCTCGGCGCGCAGCAGGGTCAGCTCCGGCAGGCGGCGCGGCGTCGCTCCCAGCCAATGTTCGACCTCGCCGCCCGAGACCGGCAAGTACCTTCCCGGCGCATCGGCCGTGGCGAAGCTCATCGCGCCGGCCGCCGCCTCGAGCTCGAAGCGCTCCGCCCCGACCTCTTCGGCGCGAGCGCCGAGCACCTGCGGCTGGGGGGTGGCGGCGGCTGGCGGGCCGGCGACATCCGGGAGGGCCGCGTTGCCGACGGCCAGGGGATCGGCTGCCTGGGCGGCACGGAAGGCCTCGTCCGCGGCGCGGCCCCCCGCCGCCCCCGCCTGGCCGGTCTCTTGAAGCTGGCGTTGGGCCGGGGCGCCGGCCACCGGCTCGCCCGCCGCTCCCCCGGCCAGCGGGGCGCCGGGCGGCGGCACGACCTCCACCAGCGGGCTTTTTCCGGTGACCGTGATCGGAGATTCCGGCGCCGCGGCCTGCTCGGCCGCCCTCGTCGCGGCGTCGGTATCGGCACGTGCGGCATCGAGTGGAGCTTGTTCGTTGGCGGCGCCGGCCCCGCTCGGCGTCCCCGCAAGGGTCTTCCGCTCGACGCCCGGCAGCTCGTCGCGCTCCGGCGCGCGGGCGTCGGACGCCGTGGCGGCCCGCTGCTCGAAGCTGGCGGCGGGCCCCGGCAACAGGCCCGCCGGCGCGCCCAGCTCGGCGCGCAGCAGCCAGCCGAGGCCGAAGGCCAGCCCC
>DASWHK010000058.1:0-3134 GCA_036398215.1 Acidobacteriota bacterium
GGCCCGGTCAGCGCCTGGATGTCCTCGTCTTCCTTATAGCGGCGGTAGCGTGACTCGTGGATGGCGGCCTTCTCGGGCTCGCCCATCGCCTGGTAGGTGAGCATCAAGGTGTAGTGGGCGGCGAGCTCCTCGGGATCGATCTGCAGGGCGGCGAGCAGCTCCTCGACGGCGTCGTCGTAGCGGCCCGTCAGGTAGTCGATTCGCCCGAGGTCGGTGCGCACCTGGCGGTCGTAGGGGAAGTCGCGCTTGACCCGCTCGAGCAGCTCGATGGCGCGGTCGTACTCGCCGTAGGCGGCGGCGACCTGGGCCATGAAGTACGAGGCCTTGAGCGAGTCCGGCTCGAGAGCGAAGGCTTTCTGCAGGGCGGCCTCTGCTTGCCCGAGGCTCCCCTCGGCGATCCAGGCGCGCGCCTCGTTGATGAAGCCGTCGGCGTAGGCCGGGTCGATCTGCTGCACCCAGCGGAAGGTCTCGACGGCGCGCCGCACGTCGCCCTGCAGCAGCAGGCCGATGCCGAAGTCGTTGAAGCGGTTGCGCAGCTCGGGCCGCAGAAGTACCTGCCCTGCCTCCGTGACCGGCGACCCGTCCGTCCAGATGCCGGGCGCCGCCCCCTCGACGACCCTCAGGCTCAAGACGTCCTCGGCCATCAGCACCGTCGGCAGCTCGATGACCTTGCTGTCGTCGTAGACCCACTGTCTCGTATCGACCCGCGGCAGCGACAGGGTCAGGGCGGGCTGCTCGACATCGGGGGTCGCGCCCAGGGCCCAGCGGTTGTAGGCCTGCTTGTGCTTGCGGTAGTTGAGACGGGCGCGCAGGCGGATCTCGCCGGCGGCGTCCTCGGGAACCGTGAAGCGGAAGTGGACCGTGTCGGCGGCCCCCGGCGGGATCATCCGCACGTAGACGGCGGCGCGGCGGTCCCAGCCGTTGCGCTTGTTGAGCTCCTGGCCGGCCTCGTCGAGGAACACGCCGCGATAGAAGTGGGCATCGGGATCGACGAAGCGCTGCTCGTCCATGCCGCCCGACATGAGCAGCGGCCGGCCGCCGGCGTCGAGCAGCGCCAGCTCCAGCCAGGCCATGTTCGAGTCGATCGTGCCGCCGGGGAACAGATGCCCGACGCCGCGGGTGCGAACCACCACCTCGACGCCGACCTCGGCGCCGCGCGCCACGGAGATCTCGAAGGCCTCGGCCGGCGCGACCAGCGCCGCCGGCGCGTTGCCGCTCACCGGCTGCACCGCGAAGATGTCGACGGTGAGCCGCTGGTCGGCGAGGAAGTCGGCGGTCGCCTCCAACTGCCGGGTGTAGCCGTGGAAGGCCGACAGGGCCGTGTTGGAGCCCAGGAAGCGGTGCGAGTTGACCAGCCCGGCGTCGGCGCCGGCGTCGTTGCTGGGCACCTCCGGCATGTGGCAGTTCTGGCAGGTCATCGGCGATTCCGGGTAGTAGAAGGAGCGCGCCGAGTAGCCGGGGATGCCGCTGTTCTGCCAGCCGTCGAACTCGTCGAAGCCGCGCAGCCACTTGTAGTTGTTGACCGGCGTGATCAGGCTCTGCTTGTGGCAGGTGCCGCAGAACTCGCCGAGCACCAGGAACGGCTTGCGGCGGTCGCCCTTGTGGCGGCGGATCAGCTCCTCGTCTTCGAGCAGCATGCGGTTGCCTTCGGCGCGCTCGACAGGATCGGTGGTGCCCTCGAACGGCAGCGGATACGAGGGCGCGAGCTGGTACGAGGCGTTGGTGTGGGCCGGGTCGATCGCCCCGACACTGTGGCAGAACTGGCAGGAGATGCCGATGTTGGCTCCGGACGACTCGAAGTCGATCTCCGCGCTGGCCACCAGCTCGCCGGTCATCATCACCGCCGGGTCGTGGCAGCCGGCGCACCACTGCGCCGGCTGGCGGCCCGAGCGCTCGTCGAAGAACTGGAACGTGCGCCGGTACCAGGGGTCGTTGAACGACGCCACGTGGTGCGTCGACTCGTACCACTGCGAGTAGATGTCGGGGTGGCAGCCGGCGTCGCCGCAGCGCTCGACGTCCATCAGCTTCTGCTGCGAGTAGTAGTCGCCGCTGAGCGTGGTCGCCGACGAGGGGTAGAAGCGGCTGTCGGGATCGAGCGGCATCTCGTTGAAGTGATAGCCGTCGAGGAAGGGCCCGGCCTGGTAGTAGGCCGGGTTCTGGTCGGGGTCCCGGTAGTCTTCCTGAGGCGCGGCGGTCTGCATCGCGACGCCGGCCCAGGCGATCAGCGAGACGACGGCAGCGGTGCCGGCGATCAGGATGGCGCGGGCGAAGAGCATGGGGGCGCGGTCGTCCTTGCTGGGGAAGGGGCGCGTCGAACCCGTGAATCCACATCGAGCTCGATCAGCGTCATGTTTCGTATCATACAGGTTGCGGTTGTCGGCGTGGCCGAGACCCGACATGATTCCGCTCACCCGGTGGCGTGACGGAACCGTGTGGGTCCGGCGCTGGCGCACGCCGCTCCACCGTGACGCAAAGGAGTCGACGATGAAGCGTGCCGTTCTGGCCCTGGTGTTCGTGCTGGCGTTCCACTCCACGGCGTTCGCCACCTGGTCGATCATCGCGCTGGATCGGAGCACCGGCCAGGTGATCATCGCCTCGGCGACCTGCGTGCCGCAGTCGCGCTTCCCGCCGCGGCCCTCGCGCGACCTGATGGACATCCAGGCGGTGATCGTGCCGGGGATCGGCATCGCCGCCTGCCAGGCCGGGGTCGACAACACGCGCGCCAATCAAATGCTGGTCTATGAGCAGCTGCTCGCCGGCACCGACCCGGAAGAGATCCTCGAGATGCTCAGGCAGGACGAGAACATCGAACGCCGCCAGTTCGGGATCATCGACATGGAGGGCAACAGCATCGGCTTCAGCGGTGCCAACAACCGCTTCGCGGCGCTGCACGTCTCGGGCCGCGTCGGCCAGGACATCTTCTACCAGGTCCAGGGCAACATCCTGTTCAGCGAGCGGGTCGCCTACGACGCCGCCCTCGCCTTCACCAAGGCCACGGGGACGCTGGCCGACCGGGTGATGGCGGCGATGGAAGCCGCCGACGACGCCGGCGGCGACAGCCGCTGCACCTGCGAGAGCGAGCCCCGCGTCCAGGCCGCCTGCGACGGCAAGACCGCCCACGTCGCCTACATCAC
>DASWHK010000059.1:0-19546 GCA_036398215.1 Acidobacteriota bacterium
CCGCCGCCGACGTGCAGCCCCTCGAAGCCCTCGGGGGTGACGCCGATCACCTCGAAGGCCGCCTGGTTGAGGCGGAGCGGGCGGCCGATCGCGTTCGGATCGGAGCCGAATCGATCGCGCCACAGGTCGTGGCTGATCACCGCGACGGTGCGCCGCTCGCGCTCGTCCTGCGGCCCGAAAACGCGGCCGGCGGCGGCATCGACGCCCAGCAGCGTGAAGTAGTTGCCGGTCGCCGCCAGCACGTCGACGAGGCGGGCCCCGGCCTCGTCGCCGAGGCTGGCCCGCTCGAACGAGTAGGCGGCGATGTCGGCGAACATCGTGCTGCGGTCGCGATAGTCGAGGTAGTCCGGATAGGACGAGGAGCACCTGGGCGTCCCGGCCCGGCAGGTCGTCCACAGAGCGGCCAGCCGCTCGGGGGCGACCACCGGCGCCGAGCGCAACAGCGCCGCCTCGCCGACGCTGAAGATCGCGGTGTTGGCGCCGATGCCGAGGCCGAGCGTGAGAAGAACGGCGGCGGTGACGCCGGGCTGTTGCCGCATGCCCCGCAGCGTCAGTCGAAGGTCCTGCACGAAGTCATCCCACACGATCATTTCTCCTCGGGGAGCCGTGGTATCGCGCCCGGCGGGCACGCGGTACGAATCGAGTCGTTGCCGGCCGCTCTCGAGCGCGGCGTCGCGGAGCGCCTTGATCCAGGCGACGGCCAGGCCGCGGCGGCCGCCACCGTGGGCAGCGCGTTGGAACAGGTCGACCGCGGTGGCGAGCTGGTCGGCGCCGAAGCGCTCGCGATAGCGGCGCGGGTACAGGAGCAAGACGAGGCGGTAGAGGCGCCGCGAGACGGGCATCGAGCGGATCGGGACCGAAGGGGGACGGGGCGCGGAGGGGCGCCGGCCCGCGGGGAGGGTCAACGGCCGGGCTCCCTGACGAGATCACGGTCGCGGGCGGCGTCCACGAGGGCGGCCATGCGGGTCGCCTCGGCGGCGACGGTCTCGACGCCGAGCGGCGCTATGCGGTAGTAGCGGCGCCGCTCGTCGCTTCCCGGCGACGCCTCGCGAGCGTCCAGCTCCTCGATCAGCCCGGTCTCCAGCATCCATTTGAGCCGCCGGTACAGGGCGCCGGCCTGCAGCTGCAGCTCGCCGCCGGTCCGCTTCTCGGCCTCCTTGATGATGCCGTAGCCGTGCGACTCGCCATCGATGAGGATCATCAAGATCAGGAACACGTCCGGTTTGAGCGGCAGCTTGACGTCCATCTCAGGTACTCCGTTTCGTGCCCACGACGATCGTGCTCGCGGGCGCCATGGAAGGCGAATGGCAGGAAATTCTTCGCACACCTTCGGAAGGGCTGCGAGGGTTTCTCACGGCCAGTTGGCGCAGGGCCGACTGGCGTTCGAGCTCATGCAAACAAAACATCTAGAGACAGAACGTTTATATACGCTCGGCCGGCGCCGCGCAAGCGGTTGGCAGCGCCCCGCGTGGCGGCGCCCGGACCGGGCGATTCCGGGGGCGCGACGGTGCCGGCGACTGCGTGGCCGAGGCATGGTGCGTCTGTGGCCGAGGCTTCGCGCGTCCGTGGCCGGAGGCGTCGTGCGTGCAGCGGCCGGAGCCGGCCGTTCCGGGAGGTGGCCGTGGCCGGGGGCGGCCGTTGCCGGGCGCCGGGAATCCCGCTAGGCTGGGCGAATTCCGGTGCAGAGACCCCGGGGTTGCCGCGCGGCCGCGAGGCATGGCCGGCGGAAGCCCCCCAAGCCCGTGAGGTGGACCGTGAAGAAGATCGCTCCCGCACTCCTCTCGCTCGCCGTGATGACGGCCCTGGCGACCCCTGCGGTCGCACAAGAAGGGTTCGGCCGCGCCGTGGCGGTCGCCGATGGAGCGGTATTCATCGGCGAGCCGGGCACGCTGGTGCCCTCCGGCTTCGTCTACGTGTACCGGCTCGAGGGCGGCGCCTGGAACGAGGCGCTGGCGTTGACCGCTCCGAGCCCCGCCGAGGGCGACGGCTTCGGCACCGCGATCATCGCCGCTCCCGGCGAGCTGCTGGTGAGCGCCGTGGCCGACGCGGGCGGCGTCGTGTACAGGTTCGTCCGTGAGGGGCGCTCCTGGGCGCCGGCGGGGACGATCGTGGCCGCGGCAGGCAGCCCCGAGGACCGCTTCGGCGGCTCGCTGGCGATGAGCGGCGACTTCCTGTTCGTCGGCGCCACCGGCGCCGACGGCAACCAGGGCGCCACCTACGTGTTCGCCCGCCGCGGTCAGGGCTGGGAGCAGGTCGCCCGGCTCGCCGGCGATGCCGAGGAAGAGGAGCCCGAGGAAGAGGCGCAGCCGCAACGCCGGCGACGGGGGCCGAGCGGCCCGCAGTTCGGCGCCGCGATCGCGATCGACGGGGACCACCTGCTGATCGGCGCGCCTGGCACCGGCCGCGGCGCCGGCGCCGTCTACGCGTTCCGCCGCCAGGGCGATTCTTGGGAACGTCTGGCGCGATTCCCCGAGGAGCCCGATGAGGCCGGCGCCGGCTTCGGCGCCGCCATCACGATGGCCGGCGGAGAGGCGCTGATCGGCGCCGCCGGCGGCAACGGCGGCGTCGGCTCGGTTGCCGTCTACGCCTGGGACGAGGAGTCCGGCGAGTGGGACAGCGACCTCAGCCTGCAGCCTTTCGACGCCGCCCCCGGTGCCGGCTTCGGCAGCGCCCTGGCGGTGGCGAACGGCGAGGTCTTCGTCGGCGCGCCGGGCGCCGGCGGCGGCACCATCTACCGGCTCGGCCGCGACGCCGAGGGCAACTGGACCGCCGCCAGCAAGCTCGGTCCCGCCGGTTTGAGCGGACGGGAGCAGTTCGGCGCCACCCTGACGCTCGCCGGCGACGTGATGGTCGCCGGGATGCCCGGCGACGACCGCGGCGCCGGCACCGCGATGATCATGACTCGCGGCTACGACGGTTGGGACCGCAGCAAGGTCGTGAGCGACATGAAGGGCCTGCCGGCGATGGTCGGCGAGCTGCGCGAGTGCGCCGACGGGATGATCGACCGCTATCCGTGCAAGGGCGTCGACATCCTGTCGTTCCTGCCGATCCGCGAGATGGGCGGCAACCGCGGCATGACCACCAACGACATCTGGGGCTGGACCGACCCCGAGACCGGCAGGGAGTACGCCCTGGTCTGCATGACCGACAAGGCCGCGTTCGTCGACGTCACCGACCCCTACAGCCCGGTCTTCGTCGGCACGCTCGACATGCACGAGGGGGCCCGCGGCAGCACCTGGCGCGACATCAAGGTGCGCGCCGACCACGCCTACATCGTCTCCGACGGCGCCGGCGAGCACGGCGTCCAGGTCTTCGATCTGACCCGGCTGCGGCAGTTCGAGGGCGAGCCGATCGTGTTCACCGAGGACGCCCACTACGACCTGATCAACAGCGCCCACAACATCGTCATCAACGAGGCCTCGGCCTTCGCGTTCGTCGTCGGCGCCAGCGGCGGCGGCGAGACCTGCGGCGGCGGCCTCCACATGATCAACATCGAGGATCCCAAGCGCCCGGCGTTTGCCGGCTGCTTCGCCGACACCAGCACGGGCCGGCGCGGCACGGGCTACTCGCACGACGCCCAGTGCGTCATCTACAACGGTCCCGATGACCGCTACAGCGGCCGCGAGATCTGCTTCGGGTCCAACGAGACGGCGCTGTCGATCGCCGACGTCACCGACAAGCGCAACCCGGTGGCCGTGGGCATGTCGAGCTATCCCAACGTCGCCTACACCCACCAGGGATGGCTCACCGAGGACCACGCCTACTTCTACATGAACGACGAGGGCGACGAGCCGCAGGGGCTGGTCGAAGGCACCCGCACGCTGGTCTGGGACGTCCGCGAGCTCGACGATCCGGTGCTGATCGGCGAGTACATCGCCGACGTGACCTCGACCGACCACAACCTCTACGTGGTCGGCGACATCATGTACCAGTCCAACTACGACGCCGGCCTGCGGGTCTTCGACGTCAGCGCCCCCGCGGACCCGCAGCCGATCGGCTACTTCGACACCAGCCCCGAGGGGATGAGCGGCGCCAGCTCGTGGAGCAACTACCCCTTTTTCGACTCCGGGATCGTGATCTTCACCTCGGGGAGGTCGGGCTTGTTCGTCGGCAAGCTGCGCAACGACGCCCGCTGAGCTTCGGGCGGTCGAAGAGCAGGCATCCGTCTGATCTTCACACGGCCCCGTTCCGGCAACCCGCCGGGGCGGGGTTTCGTGCGTCCGGCCGCAGCCGTTTCGCGGCGGTTGCCGAAAAAACCGCGGCCGCCGCCGTGGGCCGCCTTCCGGATTCTTTGGCGGCGGCGGCGCTCCACTTGCCCGCTGGACGATCTTTGCTAGGCTATTGAGACTCGATCTCAGGCAATGTCACTTCGTCCGCGCCGACCTCGGGCCGGCCCGGACAGGAGGAAACTCGATGCAGCGGATCGGTCTTTTCGTCGTCGTTGTCATGATGCTCGTCGTTGCCCTGCCGGCAGCCGCACAGGTCGGCACCAACGGCGGGGTGCTGAACCCCAACATCGCCGGCGAGGCGGAGATGGCGGCGTTGCCGCACATCGACGCGACGATCGCCCGCGCCCTCGTCGACGGGCGCCCCTACCTGAGCGCTCTGCAGCTCGACGCGGCGCTCCGCGAGGCCGGGCTCGATGAAGCCCAGCGCGCCGAGGTCTACGTGCGGCTGTTCGTTCCGGTCAACCTGGTCAGCGCCAGCCGGGAAGAGTTGCTGTTGATTCCCGGCACCGGGCCGCGAATGGCCCACGAGTTCGAGGAGTATCGACCGTGGGACGGGGGGATGGTTCGCTTCCGGCGCGAGATCCGCAAGTACGTCGACGATGAAGAGGTGGCCCGCTTCGAACAATATGTCTTCGTGCCGATGGACCTGAACACGGCAACACGCGAGGACTTCCTGACCATTCCGGGGATGGGTGAGCGGATGGTGGGAGAGTTCTTCGAGTACCGCCCGTACGTCAACATGGAGCAGTTCCGGCGCGAGATCGGCAAGTACGTCGACGATCACGAGGTGGCGCGGCTGGCCCGCTACGTCTACGTCAAGTAACCGCGCCAACCGTGGATCGCGACGATCCCGCCGGCGCCGGCCCGCTCCGCCGCGTCCTGCTGGCTGTATTCCTTTTGGGGGCGCTGGGCACGCTCGCCGAGCTCATCCTGCTGGAGCATTACGAGGATTGGTGGCAGCTGCTGCCGCTGGTACTGCTCGGAGCCAGCCCGATCGCGGTCGCGCTGCTGATCCTGCGGCCGGGCGCGGCGAGCCTGCGGAGCTTCCAGATGCTCATGCTGCTATTGGTCGCCGCCGGTGGGATCGGCGTCTACCAGCACTACAGCGGCAACGTCGAGTTCGAGCTCGAGATGTACCCCTCGCGCGGTGGATTCGAGCTGATCTGGGAGTCGCTCAAGGGCGCCACCCCGGCGCTCGCCCCCGGCGCCGTCGCCCAGCTTGGCCTGCTGGGGTTGGCATATTGCTTTCGCCACCCGCTGCTCGCCCGGACGGCGCGCGATTACCGGAAGTCCTGATCCTCGAGGTCGCCGGCGCCGCCGAAGTCCTCGAGATTCAGGGCCTCCTCGAGGTCGACTTGCTCCTCTTCGAAGCCGAACAGCTTCGGCTTGCGGCCGGGATGCGGCGCCAGGAGGCCGAGATCCTCGAGCTCTTCCTGGGAAGCGATCGGCGGGCCCTCGCGCCTGCCGTAGCGACGCTGGCGCTTGAGGGCGGCGCGCTCCGCCTTGCGCTTCTCACGGAGGCGCTTGCTGGCCTCGAGCTTTTGCTTCAACGCCGATGTACGCGACTTGCTAGCCATGTCATCAATCGTGCCGGACGCCGCCGCCGACTGTGGCGTCACGAGATCGATGAAGATTTTGACGTGTCGAAATCCCGTGGGCAAGTACCAAATTCATCCCCCCGCGCACCGGCTCGGACCGCTCCGCTGGCAGAAGCCGCGCCGGATCTTCGAGCTCATCCCCCCCGCACCGCTCGGACGCGTCCGGGGACCGCCGGCGCAGGCGCTCCGGCGCGGCTCCGGCGGAGCCCCGACTCAGAGAGGAGCCAACTGCTCCTCGGTGGGCTCGGCTCAGCAGTACCAGGGCTCGCTCAGGTAAGGGATCGTGACGCGGGGACGGCCGGGCGGCGTCGGAGGCAGGGGAGCGGGCCGGTCGAGCTCCCGCTGGAGCCGCCCCCAGATGGACTGGAACGTCGCGTCGCGGCCGGCGTCCCCGTCGGCGTCCTCCACCAACGCCTCGACGTCGCGCTGCAGGGTGTCGACTCGGGGGTCGGCGTGGCGCCAGCGATGACCCAGGGCGGCCTCGTCGAACACCTCGACCAGATCGCGGACTTCGCCGAGCTCGAGGAGACGCGAGCCGGCGGGGATCAATAGGCGGATGGCGAGCTGGATCGGCGGCACGTGGGCGATCAGGTCGAGAGAGGCGAGGGTGGAGAGGAGGTCCTCGTAGCTCTCGACGCTGCTCCACGGCGTGAACGGGATGAAGGTCGGCTGCAGCGCCAGGCCGACCGCGGCGCAGCGGCCGACGAGCTCGAAGAAATCGGCGCGCCTGTGTCCTTTGTCGAGCAGGGCGAGGACGTCGTCGTCGAGTGATTCGACGGCGGTGGTGACGAAGGCACAGCCGGTGTCGCGTAGCAGCGGCAACAGCTCGGCGTGGCGCAGCAGGTGCTCCACCTTGATGGTGACGTCGTAGCTCAGCCCCGGATGCTCCTCGGCGAGGCGGCGGACGATGGTGACGGCGTGCCCGGGGCCGTTGAAGAAGTCGGGGTCGCCGAAGGTGATGTGGCGAGCGCCGAGCTCGACCTGGCGGCGCACGTCGTCGAGGACCACGTCGGCCTGGACGATTCGAAACTGGCCGCCGTACACGGGCACCACCGGGCAGTGGCGGCAGAGGTGCTTGCAGCCGCGGCTCGCCTCGGTGTACCCGACCGTCCGGCGCTCGCCCGTCGCCGTCGTCAGATGCGCGTAGCTGTCGAGTGGCGGCAGCCCCTCGCGCCGCGGCGGCAAGAATTGCTGCCGTGCCAGCGAGATCTCCGGGTCGGCCGGGCCGCCGCCGCCCCGCAGCCTCTCCACGAGGCGTACCAGGCCTTCCTCGAACTCGCCGCCGAGGATGGTCTGGATGCCGCGCCGCCGCAGGAAGGCCGCGTTGACCGGGGCGTAGAGGCCGTAGGCGCACAGGTGCGCCTGCGGGTTCCAGTCGCGGAGCTTGTCGAGGGCCTGCACGGCGATGCGGGTGGCGGTGTGCATCGGCAGGTAGAGGGCGATCAGGTTGGCGTCCCGGACCTCCCGTTCGTCGAGCCGCTGGACCGACAGGTCCAGGCAGGCCACTCGCGCCCCAGCGCGCTGCAGCCAGGCGGCGGGGGAGGCGAGGCCGAAGGGCTGCCGTCCCAGCTCGTAGGTGGAGATCAGAAGCACGTTCATTGGAGGCATTCTAGCCCGCCGGTGGGAAGCGGCCGGTAGCGACCGGGATCGTGGAGGGCATGGCCGGGAACGCCGCCCGCAGCGCGGCCGCCGAGCGCGACCTTCTCATTGCAACGCTTTTCCGGGAACGCTACATTCGGGCCGCATGGACATTCGGGCCAAGGTGATCGAGTCGCTGGCGGGCGCCGCGATGCGTTTTCCCCGGGCCTTCGGGCTCCTGTTCCGCGCCCGTGAGTGGATGCGGTCGACCTGGTGCCGCAACGCCCCCGGCGCCCGAGCCTTCCGCGGCGCCGCCCTCGGCCTGCTGATCGCCACGGTGGTCGTGGTCGCCGACGCGGTCCTGCACCGCGCACTGCTACCGCATCCGACCGCCGACCGGCTCGCCAACGCCCTCCGCGGCGTCCGCGACGCCGGGCTCTGGGGGGTCGGCATCGTCCTGCTGGCGGCGCTGGTCTCGCGCTTTCCGTGGCGCTATCGCCTGGCTCTCGGCGCTTGCGGCGGCATCCTCGCGGGCTCCTTTCCCTTCAGCCAGGATTCCCGCGGCCTGGTCTGGGGGATCGTCGCCTTCTCGCTGCTGGGGGCCGGGCTCGCCGCCATCGCCGGCGGCCGCGATGGCCTCCCGGCGTTGCAACGGCGGGTCGCCGTTGCGGCGATCGTCTTCGGCCTCGGCAGCGTCGTTTTCATGCTCTGGTGGGTGGGCAGCTCCGGCTACGAGGGGCTCGAGTACCGCAACGCCGCGGCCATCGCGGCGCAGGAGAGCGGCGCCCGGGTCGCCAAGCTGGCGGTTCCCGACCCCGCCAAGCCCGGTCCTTTCGGCGTCCGGCAGCTGACCTACGGCAGCGGCGCCGATATCCGCAGGCCCGAGTTCGGCCGCCGTGCCGACCTGGTCACCGCCACCGTCGACGGCCGTCCGTTCCTGGACGAATGGAACGGCGACAACGGCCGTGAGCGGCGCCAGTTCTGGGGCTTCGACCGCGACGAGCTGCCGCTGCAGGGCCGTGTCTGGTATCCCGACGGAGAGGGCCCCTTCCCGTTGGTGCTCATCGTCCACGGCAACCACAGCATGTACGAGTACTCGGACCCCGGCTATGGCTATCTCGGCGAGCTGCTGGCCAGCCGCGGGTACATCCTGGTCTCGGTCGACGAGAACTTCATCAACGGCAGCATCCGCCAGGAGAACGACGCCCGCGGCTGGCTATTGCTCGAGCATCTGAAGGTCTGGAAGGCCTGGAACGAGGGCGCGGTCGCTCCGGAGACCGACGGCCCCGGCGAGCTCGCCGCCGGCGCCGACGGCACGCCGGCGGGGGAGGGTGCTCCGGCGGGGCCCAACCCCTTCCGGGGGAAGGTCGACATGAGCCGAATCGGGCTCATCGGTCACTCGCGCGGCGGCGAGGCGGTGGCGGTGGCGGCGGCCTTCAACCGGCTGCCGTACTACCCGGACGACGCCACCGTGCCGTTCGACTACGGCTTCGAGATCGGCGCCGTCATCGCCATCGCCCCGGTGATGGGCCAGTACCAGCCCGGCGGGCGATTCACCGACCTGCTCGACGTCAACTACTTCGTCATCCACGGCGCCAACGACGGCGACGTCAGCTCCTTCAACGGCGCCGGCCAGTACGAGCACGTGGGGTTCTCCGGCGCCGCCTACCGCTTCAAGTCGTCGCTGTACGTGATGGGCGCCAACCACGGCCAGTTCAACCAGGTCTGGGGAGACCACGACTCGGGACCGCCCTCCGGCCGCTCGCTCAGCACCCGGGGGCTGATCCCGGAGGCGCAGCAGCGGCGAATCGCCGAGGTGTACATCAGCGCCTTTCTCGAGGCGGCCCTGGGCGGCGAGCACGGCTATCTGCCGCTGTTCGCCGATGCCCGCGCCGGCGCCGGCTGGCTGCCCGACACCGCCTTCCTGCTCGAGTTCGACGACTCGCGGTCGCTGAAGGTGGCGACCTTCGACGAGGACGTCGACGTGACCACCGCCACCATCCCCGGCGGCCGAACGCGCGGCGAGGACCTCACCGTCTGGCGCGAGCAGCGGGTGGCGATGAAGTCGCGCACCAAGGAAACCGCCGGCGTCTACCTCGGCTGGGATTCACAGGATGAGAGCGGCGCGGTCGACGCCGGCAACTGGGAAGCGGCGCCGGGCGTCTCTCGCTACGTCGTCGAGTTGCCGGCGGGCTTCACGGTCGAGCCGGCGGGCGTGCTGTTCTTCTCGGCCGCCGACGCCGACGAGAGCGCCGAGATGCCCGAGCACCTGCGCAAAGAGCAGGACGGGGACGGACAGCAGGAGGAGGAGGAGGAAGGGTCCGGCGCGCGGGAGCAGGCAGCCCACCCCGAACACCTGCAGCAGCAGGAGGAGCGGCAGCAGGAGGAGCCGCAGCAGCAGCAGGACGACGACGACAAACAAGAGGACGAAGACGAGAACGCCCCCCGCGACCCCATCGATTTCACCGTGCGCCTCGTCGACGCCGGCGGCGCCGCCGCAGACGTTCCCTTGAGCCGCTTTTCGATGGTGCAACCGCAGCTCCAGGTCCAGCTCCGCAAGGCGTTCCTCTCGGAGCCGAGCTCGGAGTCGGAGCCCGTCTTCCAGAGCTTCGTGCTGCCGTTGGCCTGGTTCAGCGAGGCCAACTCCGACCTCGACCCCTCCCGCCCGGCGCGTATCGAGCTGATCTTCGATCGCACCGGCTCGGGGGTCGTGATCGTCGACAGCATCGGATTTCGACCCGTCGCCGGGTCATAAGAGGGGCGGGTCGGGGAGCGCGAACCGAGGAAAGGCATGGCCACCCACCGTCGCAAGAAGACGCCGGCGTTCCGCGGGGGCGGCGCCGACAACGCGTACCTGCGGGCGTTGATCGAGTGCAACCCGCTGGCCATCGTCGTTCTCCGCTCCGACGGCTCGATCGTCGACTGCAACCCCGCCTTCGAGAAGCTCTTCGGATATTCGCGCGCCGAGATCACCCTGCGCCGCCTCGACGAGCTGATCGTTCCTGAAGAGCAGCGCCGGGAAGCCCACCGGCTCACCGCCAACGCGCAGGCCGGCGAGGTGGTGTACGCGGAGGTCCAGCGCTTGCACAAGGACGGCCGCCTGCTGGAGGTGGCGTTGCACGGCGTCGAGGTCCACGTGGGCGGCGAGCGCGCCGGCGTCTTCGGCATCTACGAGGACATCGCGGAGCGCAAGCGGACCGCCGATGCGTTGCGCGAGAGCGAGCGCCGTTACCGGGCGCTGTTCGATCAGGTCGCGGACCCGGTGGTCATCTTCGACGCCGCGACCCACCGCTTCCTCGACTGCAACAGCGCCGTCCTGCGCGTCTATGGTTACAGCCGCGAGGAGCTGCTCGAGCTCACCCCCTACGATCTGCACCCTCCCGAAGAATTCGACAAGGTGCGGCGCAACATCAACGTCGCCAACATCGACGCTCCCAACGTCTACACCCACCTGACCAAGCTCGGCCGCAAGCTCGACGTCGAGATCCTCTCGGACGCGATCGAATGGACGGGACGCCCGGCCTGGATCAGCATCATCCGCGACATCACCGAGCGCAAACGGGCGGAGGCCGAGCTGCGCGCCGCCAAGGCCGCCGCCGAGGACGCCACCGCGGCCAAGTCGAGCTTCCTCGCCAACATGAGCCACGAGATCCGCACGCCGATGAACGCCATCGTCGGCATGACCGAGCTGGCGCTCGACACCCGGCTGGAGCCGGAGCAACGCGAGTATCTCCAGACCGTCCGCGAGGCTTCCGAGTCGCTGCTGTCTCTGATCGACGACATCCTCGATTTCTCGAAGATCGAGGCCGGCAAGCTCGAGCTCGAGCCGATCGAGTTGCGCCTCCGCGACTGCGTCGAGAACGCCGTCAGGACCCTGGCCGTGCGGGCTCAGGAAAAGGACATCGAGCTGGCCGTCGACATCCAGGCCGAGGTCCCCGACGCGGTCGTCGGCGACCCCGTACGCCTGCGGCAGATCCTTGTCAACCTGGTGGGCAACGCCATCAAGTTCACCGGCGAGGGCGAGATCGAGGTTCGCGCGGCGCTCGAGTCGGCCGAGGTCCGCAAGCCCGCGAGCGGCGATCGGCAAATCGTGGCCGGCGAGCCGGAGGCAACCGCCGGCGATCGGGGGGCGATCCCCGGCGATCAGGAAGCGGCGTCCGGCGACCAGGAAGCCCCGGATCCGGAGGTGTCGCTGAGGTTCTCGGTCCGCGACACCGGTATCGGCATCCCGGCCGCCAAGCTGGGCTCGATCTTCGAGAGCTTCTCCCAGGGCGACGTCTCCACCACCCGCGAGTACGGCGGCACCGGGCTCGGCCTGGCGATCTCCGCGCAGCTCGCCGAGCGCATGGGCGGACGGATGTGGGTGGAGAGCGAGGTCGGCTCGGGGACGACCTTCTCGTTCATCGTCCGGCTCGGGTTGCCCCAGGGTCGCGTCGAGGCTGAGCGGGAAACAAGCGACAGCGCGCTCGTCGGGCTGCCCGTTCTGATCGTCGACGACAATGCCACCAATCGCCGCATTCTGGTTGAGATGCTCGGCGGCTGGGGCTTGCGGCCGAGCGCCGCGGACGGCGCCGCCCAGGCGCTCACCGCGCTCGAGGGCGCGGTCGAGCGCGACGACCCCTTCCGGCTGGTGGTGCTCGACGTGCGGATGCCGGCGGTGGACGGCTTCGAGCTCGCCGGCCGGATCTTGGATGACGAGCGGTTTCGCGGCACGGAGCTCATGATGCTGACCTCGGCGGGAGCGCCCGGCGACGGGGCCCGCTGCCGCGAGCTCGGCATCGGCTCCTACTTGACCAAGCCGGTGTCGCAGGCGGATCTGCGCGACGCGATCCGGGCCATTGCCGGGGGCGGCGCCGTGACCCTCCCCGACCTGGTCACCCGCCATTCGCTGCGCGAGGGGCGGCGGCGGATGCGGGTGCTGCTGGCCGAGGACAACCCCGTCAACGTCAGGCTCGCCAGCCGTCTGCTCGAGAAACGCGGCCACGTCGTCACCGTCGCCGGCAACGGCCAGGAGGCGCTCGACCTCATCGCCGCCGCCGGCGCCTTCGACGTCGTGCTGATGGACGTGCAGATGCCGGTGATGGACGGCTTCGCGGCTACCGCCGCGATCCGCGCGGCCGAGCACGGCAAGTCCCGCCGCCTGCCGGTCATCGGCGTCACCGCCCACGCGATGGAAGGCGACCGCCAACGCTGCCTGGACGCCGGCATGGACGGCTACCTGTCGAAGCCCTTCAACGCCAAGGACCTCTACGACCTGATCGAGCAGGTGTCGTAGGGGGCGCAGGTCGGATTCATGAGATGACCTCACCGGGCGAGGCGGCAGGGGCTCGCGCGGCAGGCCTCAATTGCCCTTGATGGAGTGCCAGTGTACGCTCAAGCTCCGCTGCACGATTTTTCCCCGTGCACATCCCCCGAGACGCTGTTGGCCATGGAGACGCAGCCCTCCGCAGTCAACGTCGAAGACTCGCCGTTGCACGTCGTCTACCTGTACTTCAGCTGATGCGAACGGCGGGCAACGGACGCAACGGCGAGCGGCGGATCGCCCTGGCTTGCATGACCCCGGTGACCGACGCCAACGAGACCGGCAGCATGGAAATGCCGAGCTATGGGGTCAAGCGGGTCCTGGCCGCGGCGGCCGCCGACCCGGGGCTAAAGGGCACCGACTTCGCCTTCATCGACTTCAGGAAGAACGACGTCGACGCTTATGTCGACGCCATCGTCGATTTCGAGGCCGATCTGGTGGGTTTTTCGGTCTACCTCTGGTCATCGATCCTGCTCACCGAGGTGGCACGCCGCGTCAAGCAACGGCGCCCGGATTGCACGATCGTGTTCGGCGGGCCCTCCGCCCGGACGGCGCTCTTCGACCTGCCGCCATACGACAGCCCGGTTTCCTATCTCGACGCGGTGGTCGAGTCGGAGGGCGAGACGACCTTTTGTGAGATCGCCCGGCAGCCGGAGCTGAACCGCGCCGCCTTGGGCTCTGTCGGCGGCTTGCACCTGCCGACGTCGAACGGTTGGATCGACACCGGCCCTCGCACCCCCATCGCCGACCTCGATCAGATCGCCTCCCCGTTCCAGCTCGGCCTGATGCCGGACCACTCGGTGGCATATCTCGAGACCTATCGCGGCTGCCCGATGTCGTGCGCGTTCTGCGAATGGGGCAGGGCCGACAACCCGGGCACCGTTTTTTCGCAGGATTACATCGCCGCCGAGCTCGCTGCCTATGCGGCAGCCGACGTTCCGGCGGTGTTTCTGGTCGACGCCGGGCTCAACCTCAACGCCAAGGCGTTCCGGAACCTGGCGGCCGCCGAGCGTCAGGTCGGTTTTCTGAGGAGGGCGGGGTTTTGGTGCGAGGTCTATCCGTCGCTCATCAAGGACGAGCAGATGGAGTTCCTCGGCTCGGTCGGCGGCTCCAGCTATCTGGGCATCGGGCTCCAGTCGCTGGACGACGACGTGCTCAGGGCCCTGCAGCGCCCGTTCAAGCGCGACCGCTTCGAGACCGTCGTCCATCAGCTCGCGCCGATCGCCGACGCCGAGATCCAGATCATCTTCGGCCTGCCCACCGACAGCCCTGACGGGTTTCGCCGAACGCTCGAGTACGCGCTGTCGTTCCCCGCTTCGGTGCGCGCCTATCATTGCCTCGTCCTTCCCGATGCCCTGCTGACCCGCAGCCTGCCGGAATGGGACGTCCAGTTCGATCCGAGGACCCTGGAGATGGTCTCCTGCGCCGGGTGGAGCTACGCGGATCTGCAGCAGATGCGCGGCTACCTCGGCGACCTGGCGTCTTCCGTCGGCGGCAGCGCCGGGCAGTTCTGGTGGCATCTCCCGCCGGGCGCCTGATGCAGATCCCACCGCTATGAGCACGACTGCTGATGATCGGCGCGGCGGCCGGCGCGTGGCGCTGCTCGCCTGCTACCCGCTGCGCGATGCGGCGATGCCTCCCCAGTTCATCTCGAATCACGGCATGCGCATGGTGGAAGCGTCGCTGCGCGCCTCCGGGCTCGAGGGCCTCGAGCTGAAGGCGTGGGACCTGCTGCACATGTCGTTGGATTCGTTGCTCGCCGAGCTGCTCGACTTCGATCCCGACGTGGTCGGATTCTCCACCTATTTGTGGTCGTTTCCGTTCTTCGTCGAGGTGGCGCGCCGCCTCAAGGCGGACGATCGCCGGCGGACGGTCGTCTTCGGTGGACCTTCGGCGCGGCCCAGCATGCTGAGCCTCGAGCCCTTCGCGGGCGCCAGGGAGTGGATCGACGCGCTGGCGATCAACGAGGGCGAGGATACGTTCGTGGCCATCGTGGAGCAGCGCGATCGGAGCCGGGCGGCGCTGGCGAACGTCGCCGGGCTCGCCCTGCCGGCCGCCGGCGGCTGGACCGAGACCCGGCCGCGGGCGCTCTCGGATCTCAACCAGCTTCCGTCTCCGTACCAGTTGGGCCTGGTGCCCGCCGGCGGCATCGGCGTCCTGCAGACCTATCGTGGTTGCCCGTTCACCTGCTCCTTCTGCGAGTGGGGGACCCTCGAGTCGCCGAAGCGGGCCTGGAACGTCGATGCGTTGGTCGACGAGCTCGACGCCATGGCCCGCAACGGGGTCAGCGGTACGCTCCTGGTCGACGCCGGCCTCAACCTCAACCACCACGCCTTCCGTAACCTGCGGATGGCGGCCGAGCAAAGCGGCTTCTATCGCGATCGCTACCTGATCTGCGAGATCTACCCGGCGAAGGTCACCGACGAGCACATCGCCTTTCTCGAATCGATCGGACGGCCGCTGGTGGGCATGGGCCTGCAGTCGTTCGATCACGACGTGCTCAGCCACGTGGAGCGCACCTACGACGAGGCACGCTTCGCCCGGACCCTGGAAGAGATCATGTCGGTGGCGACCGTGGCGGTGGAGATCATCCTGGGCTTGCCCGGCGACAATCCGGCGACTTTCCGCAAGACGTTCGAGCGGGCGCGGAGCTTGCCGGTCGCGCTGCGCGTGTACCACTGTGTGGTGCTGCCGTCGGCCCTGATGGTACGGGCGCCGAAGAGCGATCGGCTGGACTTCGATCCGGTGTCGCTGAAGATGCGCTCCTGCCTGGGCTGGTCGCGCCAGGAGCTGCAGAAAGAGGTCGATTTCGTCACCGAGAGGGCCGAGCGGGAGAGAGGCGACACCGGCGACTACTTCTGGGTGTTCTCCGCCCCCAATCCGACCCAACGCGTCTTTTAAGGAACGATCGATCATGAGCGAGCTGCGATCAGGCGGCGGCGTCAAGACGGTGGGCAGCTTCTTCCGCCTGCTCGAGCTCGACGCCTCGCAAGCCGCCGAACATCCGGATGTGTTCGACCGGCTGCGCCGCAGCGACATTCATGGTCTGCTGCTCCACAACGTCTACGCGCCCGCGATGATGCGCGCCGTCGGCGAGCGCCTGGAGCGTCACGATCCTCCCTTCCTCAAGACCTGGTTCCCGGAGGAGTTCCACTCCTGGTTCTACGGCCGCAACCTCAACCTCGCGCACCCCGAGCTGCTCGGCTACTTCCAGGAGGCCGAGCTGTTCAACGAGCAGCTCGAGACGCTGCTTCCCGACGGGCTCGGCGTCACCGGCTACCTCGCCGACCTTCTCGCGAGCCTGGACGGGGGCAGACGCTTTCACGCCCCGCCCGGACCCCGGCCCGGGCAGCAATACATGTTCACCACGGTCCGTTGCCACATGGAAGGCGGGTATATCCCGCCGCACCTCGACAACGAGTTCGCGCTGCGGCGTTCCTATCGTCACCTGAGGAGCATCGTCGAGCCCCCCATCTTGTCGTTCGTCCTGTGTGTGGCGGAGGCCAGCGACGGTGGGGCGCTCGAGATCTTCGACTTCCGCCAGGACACCTCCGGGACCTTCGAGGTCAGCGGCCCCATCGAGCCCGACATCAGCGACCTCGACTCGGTCGAGTTCCGCATTCCCCCAGGCAGCGTCATCGTCATCGACTCGGGGCGCTACCTGCATCGCGTGACCCCGGTCGTCGGCTCGCAGGCGCGCTGGACGCTGTGCAGCTTCATGGCCCGGGGCAAAGACCACGAGTCGATGTACTGCTGGGGCTGATGGTGCAGCCCAAGGTCCCCCCGTACTTCGACCATCTCATCGAGGGCTTCCAGCGCGGCGAGGTGGGGCGGTTCGTCCATCTCGGCCATTGGGACGAGCCGCCACCGGGCGACCGGCCGCCGGTTGCCGGCGAGCTCGAGCGTGCTCAGGAGAGGCTCGACGACCTGCTGCTCGACATGGCCAGGCTCGAGGATCGGCAGGCCGTTCTCGACGTCGGCTGCGGCTTCGGCGGCAGCATCGCCCGGATCAACGAGCGGCACCGCGGCATGCGCCTCGTCGGGGTCAACGTCGATCCCCGCCAGCTCGACATCTGCCGGCGGATCGAGCCCGCCAACCGCAACCTGATCGAGTGGAAGCAGGCGGACGCCTGCGACCTGCCGTTCCCCGAGCGGGCCTTCGAGCGGCTGCTGTGCATCGAGGCGATGTTCCACTTCGCCTCGCGCCGCCGCTTCTTTCGAGAGGCGGCCCGGTTGCTACGGCCCGGAGGGGTCCTGGTCGCCTCGGACATCGTGCTGACCGAGTCGGCGCGCCGGCTCGACGTTCCGCGGCACGTCGTCGAGGCGCCGTTGCAGGACGGCTTCGGGCCCTGGCCCGACCCGTGGGGCGACGAGGGCGACCATCGGGAGCTGGCGCTGGAAGCCGGGCTGCGCCCTGACCTGGTGCACGACGCCACCGCGAGCACGTGCCCGAGCCATCGGTTCACCGTTCCCTCGGGCGAGAGCTGGGCTCCGGGGGAGCCGGCGGCTTCCGCCCCCGTGATGTTGAAGTGGCTGCATCGCGGGGGCCACGTGAAGTACTTGTGCTTGCGCTTCACGAAGCCGCCGGCCGGCGGCGGCGCTGCGTAGTGCCGAGGGCGGGAGTCGAACCCGCACTTCCTTGCGGAAACCGGATTTTGAGTCCGGCGCGTCTGCCAGTTCCGCCACCTCGGCGACAAGGCACAAGTGTAGCAACGGCGGGGTGGTGGACAAGCTGCCTTTCCTCGGGCCGGCTACGGGGTCGTATGCTATGAAACGGGTGAGAGGCCTGCGAGACTCACCGGCAGATTCAGGAGGTAACCGTGTGCCGTTCCATGTTGCTGCTTTTCGTCCCGGTGCTGGCGGTGTTGGCCAGCGCCGGCCCGCCCGTCCCGGTGCTGGCGGCGTTGGCCGGCGCCGGCCCGCCCGTCCCGCATGCCTCGGTCCGGCAACCCCAGGCCGGGGAAAGTCAGGACGTCTACGTCGCCTCCGCGTCTCTGCTGCGCACGATGGTGCACCTACCGGCCGACTACGGCGACGGCGTGAGCCACACTCTGGTCGTCGGCTTGCATGGGCACGGCGACCGGCAGCCTAATTTCTTCGCGCTGCCGGCGCCCTTTTTCCACGACGCCGGCATCATTTATGCCGTGCCCCAGGCGCCGTATGCTTTTTCGACTTCGAACGGCATCGGCTACAGCTGGAACCTCCGCGACGTCGACGACCGCGCCGCCGACCAGGGCGACGAGGTCACGATTCGCTACATCCTCGACGTGGTCGCCGCGCTGCGGGCGCGCTACGACATCGGCGACGTGTACTTGATGGGCTTCTCGCAGGGCGGCACGTTCACCTACCGGACGGCGATCGCCAACCACGAGGCATTCACGGGCTTCGCCACCTTCGGCTCGGGCTTCAACGAAGAGTGGTTTTCCGGCGAGGAGCTGGCCGCCGCCAACCGCCTGCGTGCCTTCGTCGCCGGGGGCACGCAGGACTCCTTTGGGCGTCAGGAGCGGGCCCACGCGTCGCTGCAAGCCGCCGGCTACGACGTGACGCTCTACGAGTTCGACGCCGGCCACACGATCACCCGCGCGGCCCTGGAGGAGCTCATCGACTGGGTCGGGCGAGTCCGGAGCTAGCGCCCGTCAGGCGGGCTGGTGGAGTCGGGCACGGCGGCGGCGGACGGTCAGGAGAATCAACACGATCATCGCCGCCGCCAGCACCGGCACGAGGATCGCCAGCACCGCCGTGATCACCGAGCCCGCGGCCTCGGCCGTCGACACCAGCGGGTTCCCCAGGCCTCCGGTGCCCAGCAGCGAGGCCTGGCGCACCCCCACGGTGGCGATCTGCACGGCGCCGGCGACCGAGCCGCCGGCGATCGCCGCCAGCGTCCACTTGACGTAGGGATCCATGCCGGTGAAGACCGAGGCGGAGGCGACGATGCCGGCGATCACCGCCGCCGGCGTCGCCACCACGTCGAGAAGGTTGTCCAGCCACGGCAGGTAATAGGCGCCGATCTCGACGGTCGTGGCGACGATCAGCGTGATCAGCGCCGGCGTGCCGGCGATCCACTCGAAGCTCTCGCCCAGCGCCAGGTAGCCCCCACGGGCCGCCAGGCTCATCACCAGGAAGGGCACGAAGATACGAAAGCCGCAGGCCGCAGCGACACCGAGGCCCAGCGACACGCTGAGGACGCTTTCCATGCCCTCGATTGTACCTGGGGGGCGATCGGCGCCACACCCCCAGGGGGCGTCGGAGCTGCCGCTCTGTTGATCGGCGACCGCCTTTCTGACTACCCTCACGGCTGGAGCAACCGCGGAAGCGATGCAACACCTCGTACGGGAGCATGGATGATGAGCAACGTCACACTGCGCGTCAACGGCGCAACGCACACGCTGGATATCGACCCGTCGACCCGGCTGCTCTATGTCTTGCGCAACGATCTCGGGTTGCGGGGGCCGCGGTTCGGGTGCGGGCTCGGCCAGTGCGGCGCCTGCACGGTGATCATCGACGGCGTCGCGATGCGATCGTGCGTCACGACGGCGTCTCGGGTCAGCGGCGAGATCACGACGCTCGAGGGCCTCGCGAGGGACGGCACGCTCGACCCGGTGCAGCAGGCCTGGATCGACGAGCAGGTTCCGCAGTGCGGCTTCTGCCAGAACGGGCAGATCATGACTGCCAAGGCCCTGCTCGATCGAAACCCGAATCCGACGGATGCCGAGATCCGCGAGGCGATGGACCGGGCGCTGTGCCGCTGCATGACGTACTACCGGGTGCAGGCGGCGATCAGGCGCGTCGCGCGGGGGGCGCCGGCCGACGCCCCGGCAAACGCCTCGACCACCGTCCCC
>DASWHK010000060.1:0-33232 GCA_036398215.1 Acidobacteriota bacterium
CACGGGCGGACCGGCGCCTCGCCGAGACGGGCGGTGAGCGTCACCGTCACCGCGCCGACTGCCATGCAGGCCGACGCGCTGGCCACGGCGGCGTTCGTCCTCGGCCCCCGCGCCGGCGTTCGGCTGATCGATACACTGCCCGCCTGCGCCTGCCTGATCATCGACCGCGACGGGCGGCGGATCCGTTCCCGGCAATGGCGCGGCGCGAGCGCGGCACCGTGAATCGCGAGGGGGACGCCTTGACCGCGCGAACCGGCAAGGGAGCGGGACGGTCCGAGGCGATCGGGGAGCGGTCGTGAAACGAAAGCACAGGAGCTTCATGACGCCGCGATCCGGGAGAGCACGCTGATGGCAGCCCACGCCATCGCCGAGGCCTATCCGTACTCGGGCGCTCAGCTCGCCGCCATGGTGGCGCTGCGGATGACGATCGGCTGGCACTTCCTGTACGAGGGGATCGCCAAGCTGCTCAACCCCTACTGGACGTCGGCCGGCTACCTGCAGGCGGCGCAGGGGCCCTTCGCCGACGCCTTCGTGGCGCTCGCCCGCGACCCCGGGGTGTTGGCCGTGACCGATGCTGTCAACAAGTGGGGGCTGGTGTTGATCGGCCTGGCGCTGGTGGTCGGCGCCGTCGAGCGCGTCGCGGCGCTGAGCGGCGCCGTCCTCTTGTTCCTCTACTACATCGCCAACCCGCCGTGGCTGGGGCTCGAGAGCGCCGTGCCCGCGGAGGGCAGCTATCTGTTCGTCAACAAGGTGCTGATCGAGCTGGTGGCGCTGCTGGTACTTTTCGCCTTTCCGACCAGCCGCTTCATCGGCCTCGATCGCCTGAGCATCTGGGAGCGCAGCCGCGAGGATCCGACATGAGCGACGATCACGACGACCGACACGACGACAACCGCGATCCGAAGACGTCCTCCGGCGAAGACGCGGGAACCGGCGCGCGGCCCGACGACGACGTTCCCCACGGCCGCAGCCCGGAGTGGGGCCGCCGCGAGCTGTTCAAGGCGATGGCCTCGGTGCCGGTGCTCGGCACCCTCGCCTACGGGGTGTATCGGAAGAGCTCGACGGCCTCCGAGAAACGGCGCAAGATCTTCGAGGAGCTCGGCGTTACCGGCGATGCGCCGGCGGTGATCCCCAACGCCGTCTCCAGCCCGCCCGGCGAGCGGCTGCGGCTGGGGGTGATCGGCTACGGCGGCCGCGGCCAGGCGGACATCCGCGGCGCCGGTTTCGCGCCCACCGAGTGGACCGACAGCCAGGCGCGCGCCGCGGCGCGCAATCCGCGCAACCAGAACCTCGCCACCTTCCTCGACCAGCACGACCTGAACCTCGATCTCACCGCGGTCTGCGACCTGTTCGACGTCTACGCCGAGCGCGGCATCGACGCGTCGGCCAACCCCGTCCGCCCGGGCGGCCGCGAGCAGAAGCCGGCCCGGCGCTACCGCACCTACGAGGAGCTGCTGGAATCGGGGACCGTCGACCTGATCCTCTGCGCGACCCCCGATCACTGGCACTCGCGGATCACCATCGCCGCCGCCGAGCGCGGCGTCCACGTGTACTGCGAGAAGGCGATGACCCGCACCGAGGAGGAGGCCCGCGAGGTGGCCGCCGCGGTGCGCGCCGCCGGCATCCAGTTCCAGCTCGGCCATCAGAACCGCCAGAGCGAGGCCCACGTCAAGGCCCGCGAGATCTGCGCGAAGAACATCCTCGGGCCGATCACGCTGGTGGAGACGACCACCAACCGCAACGACCCGATCGGCGCCTGGGTCTACCGCGTTCATGACGACGCCAACCCGGAGACCATCGACTGGGCGCAGTTCGAGGCGGCCTCGCCGCACCCGACCGGCTTCTCGGCCGAGCGCTTCTTCCGCTGGCGCTGCTGGTTCGACTACGGGACCGGCCTGGCCGGCGACCTGCTGTCGCACGAGTACGACGCCATCAACCAGATCCTCGACCTCGGCATTCCGGCGTCGGCGTCGGCCTCGGGGGGCGTCTACTTCTACAAGGACGGCCGCGACGTTCCCGACACCTTCCAGGTCGCCTACGAGTACCCCGACCGCGACCTGACGTTGCTCTACAGCGCCACGCTCGCCAACGGCCGCGGCCGCGGCAAGGTGCTGATGGGGCACGACGCCACCATGGAGGTGGGCAGCGGCGTGACCGTCATCGCCGAGGGCCAGTCGACCCGCTACGGCCACCTGATCGACGAGGAGGTGGTCGACCCGAGCAAGCCGCTGCTCACCTACCGGCCCGGCTTCCGCGGCATCGACGCGGTCACCACCGCCACCGAGCAGTACTTCGCCAGCCGCGGGCTGCTGTTCACCTACCGCGGCGACCGCCGCTTCGATCCCACCCACCTGCACGTCAAGGAGTGGGTCGACGCCATCCGCAACGGCGGCACCACGAGCTGCAACATCGAGCGCGGCTTCGAGGAGGCGATCACCTGCCACATGGCCACCGAGTCGTACCTTCGTGGCACCAAGGTCCGCTGGGACCCGGTGCAGCAGCGAATCGTCTGAAATGAGCAAGACGCTGCAACTCGGCATCATGATGTTCCTGCAGTACGCCATCTGGGGCGCCTGGGCGCCGGTGCTGTCGGCGTACATGCAGAACGACCTCGGCTTCAGCGGCATCCAGGTGGGCGCCGTCTACTCGCTGCTGCCGCTGGCGACGATCATCGCCCCGTTCATCGGCGGCCAGCTCGCCGACCGCTACTTCGCCTCGGAGCGCATCATCGGCGTCCTGCAGCTCGCCGGCGGCGTGCTGCTGCTGTTCGCCGCCCGGGCAACGGATTACTCCACCCTGATGGTCCTGATGTTCGCCTACTGCATGCTCTACGCGCCGACCCTGGCGCTGACCAACTCGATCGCGATGATCAACCTCGAGGACTCCGAGCGTCAGTTCGGTCAGGTGCGGGTCGGCGGCACGATCGGCTGGATCGCCGCCGGCTTGCTGCTTGCCGCCTGGCGCACCGTCGCGCAGGGGGCGGAGGTCGCGGGGACGGCCGCCACCCAGGCCGGCGCCGGCCTCCAGGGCGATATGCTGGTGCTCGCCGCCGTGCTCTCGGTGGTGATGGGCGTGCACGCCTTCACCCTCCCGCACACGCCGCCGCGCCGCGAGGGCGTCAGCCCCTGGGCGTTCCTCGAATCCCTCAAGATGCTGAAGGACCCGAACTTCACCATCTTCCTGGCGATCTGCTTCGTGGTCGCCACCGAGCTGCAGTTCTACTACGTGCTGACCGCGCCGTTCCTGGTCTCCGAGAGCATCGGCATCTCGCCGGCCAGCGTCTCGGCGTGGATGACCATCGGCCAGGCGGCCGAGATCTTCGTGATGGCGTTCGTCCTCTCCTGGTCGCTGAAGAAGTACGGGATGCGCCGGACGCTGGCGATCGGCGTGATCGCCTGGCCGGTCCGCTACGTGATCTTCGCGATCGGCAGCCCCACGTGGCTGGTGATCGCCTCGCTGAGCCTGCATGGCTTCTGCTACGTGTTCTTCTTCGTCGCCGCCTTCATCTACGTCGACCAGGTGGCGCCGCCCGACATCCGTGCCTCGGCCCAGAGCTTGATCGCCATCGTCATCCTCGGCATCGGCAACTTCGTCGGCGCGAACTTCTCGGGCTGGATCCAGAGCGTGTTCACCAGCGACGGCGTCACCGACTGGACCCGCGTCTTCCTCGTCCCCGTGGCGATCACGGTTGCCTGCGCGATCGCGTTCATGCTGTTCTTCCGGGAGGAGCGGGCGGCGGCCCGGCCTCCGCGGCGGGCCGAGCCCGGGGGCGTGGCGGGGGCGTCGGAGTAAGGGATCGCGCCCGGCGAAGCCGCGAACCGACGGGACGGAAAGAGCGACGAGGGGCCGCCAGAGGAGCTTCGGAGCCGGCGAAGCGCCGGGGCTCTGGCCGGACAGGCGCGGCGAGACAGGAGATACGCATGGCGAAGGAACGGCTCGGGGTAGGGATCATTGGCGGCGGCTTCGTGGCCCGCTTCCACATCCGCTCGTTCGAGGCGGTGCGCAACGCCGATGTCCGCGGCATCGTCAGCCGTACCAACCGGACGGCGGCGGAGGCCGCGACCCTGGCGCGGGACCTCGGCGTCGGCGACGCCAAGGTCTTCGAGACCGTCGCCGAGATGGTGGCTGACCCGAACATCGACGCGGTGTGGATCTGCTCGCCGAACTTCACCCGCCTCGACGTCATGGAGGAGATCGTCGATACGATCGTCTCGGGCAAGGGCGAGCTGATCGGCGTCTGTTGCGAGAAGCCGCTCGGCCGCAACGCCGCCGAGGCGCGCCGCATGCGCGAGCTGGCCCGGAAGGCCGGCCTGCTCGACGGCTACCTCGAGAACCAGCTCTTCACCCCCGGCGTGGTGCGCGGCAAGGAGATCGTCTGGGCCCGCGGCGCGGCGCTCACCGGCCCGCCCTATCTGGCCCGCGCCGCCGAGGAGCACAGCGGCCCGCACATGCCCTGGTTCTGGGAGGGCGAGCTGCAGGGCGGCGGCGTGCTCAACGACATGATGTGCCACTCGGTGGAGGTCGCCCGCTTCCTGCTCACCGCACCGGGGGCGCCGCGCGAGTCGCTGACACCGGTGAAGGTCTCCGCCTACACCACCTGCTTGAAGTGGCAGCAGCCGGCGTACGCCGACATCCTCGCCGCCGGCTCCGGCGGCCGGCTCGATTATCGCAAGCGCCCGGCCGAAGACTTCGCCCGCTCGCTCGTCGTCTACCGCGACGCGGACGGCAACGAGCGCATCGTCGAGACCACCACCTCGTGGTGCTTCGTCGGCGCCGGCCTGCGGCTGACGATGGAGCTGCTCGGCCCCGAGTACTCGATGTCGATCAACTCGCTGGACAGCGGCCCGAAGGTGTTCTTCAGCCGCAAGGTGCAGGGCGACACCGGCGAGGACCTGGTCGAGAAGCAGAACGCCGAGACCGGCATCATGCCGATCGTCGCCTCCGAAGCGGCCGAGTACGGCTACGAGGGGGAGAACCGCCACATGGTGCGCGCCTTTCTCGCCGGCAAGCGGCCGTCCGAGACCTTCGACGACGGCGTCAACGTCACCGAGCTGCTGATGACCGCCTACATGTCCGCCGAGCGGGGCCAGACCATCGCCTTCCCGCCGCCGGACCTCGAGACCTTCATCCCCGCCGTAGCCCGCGGCGCCTGGAACCCCGCGGCGGATCGATGAGCGACGGGTCCGCGCTTCCCGGGGCCCCGGAGATGTACCATTCCCCCGACATCTCGCCATTTCGCGCCGGGAGTCAGACGCCGCCTACGGAGCCAGCAGCCCCATGAGATCGCGCACTTTCGTCGTCCTCGCCGCCGCCGTCACCCTGTTCGCCGCCAGCGCCACCGTCCCGCCGCCGCCGGCCGCCGCCGGTCCTTCAGGGGAGCTACCGCAGATGCAGAGCCCGGAAGACCTCGAGGCGCAGGGCTACGAGCGGATCCTGCGCCAACGCCGCGGCCGCTTCACCAAGGCCGGCTGGAACCACTACGGCCCCGGGCACTTCGAGCTCGACAGCGAGACCGGCGTGCTGACCTCCAGCGGCGGGATGGGGCTGCTCTGGTACAGCGTCCGCGAGTACGGCGACTTCGTCCTGGAGCTCGAGTACATGACCGAGGTGGAGAACGCCAACTCCGGCGTCTTCGTGCGCGTGCCCGGCGTCCCCAGCAGCGACGACTACATCTACCACTCCTGGGAGATCCAGATCGACGACCGCAGCGAGGGGATCCACCACACCGGCGCCGTCTACGACGCCGAGCCGCCCACCAAGTCGGCCTCCAAGGGCCCGGGCGAGTGGAACCACTTCAAGATCACCTTCGTCGGCAACCACATCACCGTCGAGCTCAACGGCGAGACGGTCGTCGACTGGGAAGCCGAGCCCCGCGGCAAGGTCGAGGACTTCGCGCCCCGCGGCTACGTCGGCCTCCAGAACCACGATCGGCAGACCTCGACGCGGTTCCGCAACATCTTCATCAAGCGGCTGGACTGAGGCGTGCGTCGAAAGATTGAGCCCGAAGCTCCCGGGTAGCCAGGCTACCCGACTCCCCGGATCGCGTCCGTAGGTTGCACGCGCAGCGCCCGCCTGGCCGGGACGACGCATGCGGCGATGCCGACGAGCGCCATCAGGGTCGACACACCCACCATGGGCAGCACCAGCGAGGACATCTTGACGGTGCCCCCGCCCTGCAGAATCCGGAGCCCCAGCAACAGCACGTTGCCGAGCACGATCCCGACGCCGAGCTGCGCGGCGGCCCGCGCGAATACGGCCTTCAGCACCCCGCGTGTGCTGGCGCCGAGCGCGATTCGGATGCCGATCTCACGCCTGCGCCGCTCCACCGCCACCGCCACGAGCGCGAAGAGACCCGCGGCCGACAGCATGAGGGCGAGGGACAGGATCACGAAAAACCCGATGCCAATCATGCGCCCCGACAGGTTGCGGCGGCGCACCACCTCGTCGAGCCGGAGGACGTCGTACACGCGCAGGGCAGGATCGACCTCGAGCGCGATCGAGGGGATGCGCGCGCCGAGGTTGCTCCCCTCACCCCGCGCCTGCGCCGCGAAGTAGCCGGGGTTGAGCTCGGAGGGCAGCGCCGCGTGGCACATGAGGTCGCACTCTCCCCGGTCGGTCGCGCACATGCCCGCGTTCGTAACGACGCCGACCACCTCGTGCCACGGTTCGGGCTCTCTCTCGACGACGCCTCCGTCGCCGCGCACAGCCGCGTAGCGGACCTGCATCCCGATGGGGTTGCCGCCGAGATTGCGTGCGAGCGACTCGTTGACCACGACCGTGCGCGCTCCTCGGTCGGCAGAGTCGAAGGCGCGTCCCGCCACGATGGGCAGCTCGAAGACGTCGAAGAAGCCCGGTTCCACACGCGACGAGAGCACCATCCCGTCGAGATTGCCTCGTACCAGGAACGGCGCCTCCATGCCGCGCTGCGCTTCCAGGCGGCGCACGGAATTGTCGGCTCCGGGCAGGCCGGTGGCGAGCGTCACCGCGGAGACCGATGGCTCCGCCAGCAGCCGACGTTCCATCTCCCGATAGGCCGCCTCGAGGCGGCCTCCTTCCTCTTCGTCGAACTGCACCTCGAAGGTGAGGTAATCCTGCGGCGCGAAGGCCGCGCGCATGCGGTGATCGCGGACGACCTCCCGGGTCGCGCCGAGAGCGATGGACAGGCACAGCACCGTGAACGTGACCTGCGCCACGATCACGAAGGACCACACGCCCCCGAACCGCAGCCCGGAGGCCCCCGCCTGTGACCGAGCCAGCGCACTCCTCACCTGTCCCCCGGTCGCCTTGATGCCGGGCAGTAGCCCAACCACCACGGTCCCGACCAGAGCCAGCCCAATCGCCCACAGCACCGTGGCCGGCTCGAGACCCGCGTCGCTCCAGAACGGCTGAGGCACCTGGCGCACCACCGCGGACTGGTACCAGATGAACCGCAGGACCCCGAGGGCGATGAGGATCCCCGCGAGCGTGGCTGCGCCGGCGAGCACCAGCGACTCGATCAGGAGCTGCGCGATGATGCGCCCGCGGGTGGCCCCGAGAGCGCTGCGCACGACGATCTCGGACTCGCGCAGTACCGTGCGCGCGAACATCAACGTGGCGACGTTCGCCGACACCCCGACCAGCAGCACGAGGACCGCCGTGAATATCACGAGCATGAAGATCGGGGCCGCCACCGGCGGCACGGCGCTCGCGAACTGCACTACGCGAGGTCGCAGCTGTTCGCGGTAGGCCGGGTCCGCGGCGGCCAGGCGTGCGCTCACGGTCTCGACCTCCGTGCGTGCGCTCGCCCGTGTCGCACCCGGCGCCAGTCGCCCGAACACGAGCACCGGCGGTCCATCCCCCGGTGCGTTCGCGGTTTCCCGCAACGGCAGCCACGCCTGCTGGAAGCGCGGGAACCCGAAACCCTCCGGCATGACGCCCACAACGGTGGCCTTGGTGTTCCCGAGCTGCAGGGTGCGGCCGACGATGCCCGGATCGCCGCCGAGCTGCCGTTGCCAGAGATCCTCTCCGATCACGACGACGTCCGGTGCTCCCGGCAGCGCATCCGACTCGACGAGCGTGCGCCCCAGGAGGGGCGGCACGCGGGTGAGAGGGAAGGCGCTCGGCGTCATCTCCGCGACCCGGATCGGACGCGACGGCACCCCAGGACGGATCAGGTTCCGTTCTGTCGACCGGGCGGCCCCGAGTTGCTCGACGCTCCTGAGCTCCCCGCGCCACACCTGGAAATCGTAGAGAGCGTGCGGCTCGAGAGCGCCCGCCGCGCGGTCGAAGTTCTCGATGCGGACGATGCGGTCGCCTTCATCGAGCGGCAGGGAGGGGTTCAGCTGATCGTTCACCAGCTCGAACGCGAGCACGCCGACGGCGATCGCCACCGACAGCGCCAGTCCGCCGATGACAGAAAGCCCTGGGTAACGCCGCAGCATGCGAATGCCGAGCTTGAAATCGAGCGCCGAGATAGTCATCCGCATCCTGTGTCTCGCTCCGGCCTAGATAAAGTACTCTGCAATATAGAGCGCGACTCGGACGAATGCAATCTCCATGCGGCCCAAGCTGAGGGCGCAGTCTTGCAGAGACCCCTGGACATGTAGAGACCGACGCAGGGCCGCGTGGTGAGCAGGCCTCCGGACGGACCGCAAGACGGTCTAGCCGCATGACGTCCCGTCGACCCGTACCTGGTCCCGTCGTGGCGAATCAGGCGGCGGTGCGGTTTCTCTCGCGGACCAGCAGCGTCGGCGCCAGCGAGACGGCCCCCTCGGCCGGGGGCGCCTTCAGGAGGCGCAGCGCCAGCTTGCCGAGCAGGTGGGCCAGACGGCGCTTCTTGTTGCCGCGCACGGCGCTGTCCTGCGACAGGCCGTGGCGCCGGTAGCGGGTGAAGAGGCCGCGGTTGAGGACGAAGTAGGCGAGGTGGGCCTTCCAGCCCTTGTAGCCGAAGCTCCGCGACCGCTTCATGATCGACGAGACGCTGTAGAAGTCCTCCCAGGCCTCGTCGACCTTCTGGAGCAGGTGCTCGTCGCTCTCGAAGTTGGGGTGGTTGTAGAGGATGCGGGGGTGGTTGGGATCGAGCCAGTAGTCGTAGTTGGGGTCCTTGAGCTGCAGCTGCTTCTTGCCGCGCTTCATCAGGGCGAAGTCGACGGTTCCCGGGAACGGAACCATCGGCACGAACTGGGCCAGCGCCATGCCGCAATCGCGCGAGAAGACCTTGGTGTACTCGAGCGACTCGGGGGTATCGGACTCGAGGCCGAAGATCAACGAGCCGAGGATGAACTCCGGGCCCTGGGTGCGGATCGTGTTGAGCCGGGCGATCAGCTCGTCGCCGACCGAGTTCCACTCCTTGTTGGCCGCCTTCAGGCCCTCGGGGGTGACCGCCTCGATGCCGATCAGCACGCCGACGATCCTGGCCTTGCGCATCGCCGCCAGGTACTCGGGGTCGTCGGCCACCTCCATGGTGATCTGGGTGACGAACTTCATGTCGCCGGGGACCTCGGTGGCCAGCCGCTCGAGCAGCTCGATCCGGTTGCGGTAGCCGTACTCGAGGTCGCCGCGCTGCTCCTCGGAACGGGCGTTGGCGATGTCCTCGAGCGTGTAGGGATAGAAGTTGTCGTCGGCGAACAGCACCACCCGGAAGCCCGCCGCGTACAGGTACTTGAGCTCCTGGATGATGGCGTCGTTGGCGCGCACCCGCGGCACCCGGCCGTCCTGGACCCAGACCGAGCAGAACGAGCACTGCTTGGGGCAGCCGCGCACCGTCTGCACCGAGGCCATCAGGTAGGGCTCGAGGTTCATCAGGTCCCAGCGCGCCGGCGTGAAGTACTCGGGATCGACGCGGCCGCCCTTGTAGCGCTCCTGCAGCTTGCCCTGGGCGTAGTCGTCGAGGAGCTGGGGCCAGGCGACCTCGGCGTCGCCGGTCACCGCGGCGTCGCCGTGCTCGAGCACCTCGTCGGGGAAGATCGAGGCGTGGGGGCCGCCGAAGACCACCGTGGCGCCGCGGCGCTTGAGCTCGTCGGCCATCTGATAGGCATAGACGATGTTCGCCGTGTGGACGCTGAGGCCGACGAGATCGCCCTTCTCAACGTCGTCGAAGGGGAACTCCTCGATCGCCTGGTCGACCAGGCGGATCCGCTTGATGTAGTCCTCGTCGGGGGTCACCGCCGCCAGGACGGGGAGCGCCCGCGGCGTCGAGACCGAGAAGCTGATCCTCTCGGCGTCCGGTGCCGGGTTGACGAGAAAGAGATTGAAGCTCCGCACCGAGAGGCCGTCGCTCATGCTGGTCCCGAAGTCCTTCCGGATGATCGCTCGACCATGGCTATACCCTGGCGAGCGGTACCGCGCGAATTCGCTGCATATGAATAGGGAGTGGATCTTACCTTCAAATGCCGCCAACTTACAGGGCAATCAGAATTTGAGGGGTCGAGACTCAGCTTGTGCCTCGCCGTCGAGATCGCCGAGAAGCACCAGGTCGCCACCGATGACGGCCGCGCTCATCGCCCAGCGCGGGAGGTCTTCGGCGACCACGGACCAGCTCGATCCGCGGCCCTTCAGGATCCTGCCGCCGGGGCGGCCGGGCAGCAGCAGGAGGTACTCGCCCGGCGGGGCGCCGGCCACCCGCCGCGGCGGCCGCTCGATGCGCCAAGCCTCGCCGTCCTCGGCCACGACCTCGAAATCGCCGCCGGTGTCGACGGCGGCGAGGATCCGCCGCTTGCCGGTCGAGGCCTCCGACCAGAGGGTGGCCTCGCCGACGTTCAGCGGCCCGATGACCGGGCAGCCGCGCAGCTCCCACATCGGCGGCCCGAGCCGCGCCGGCTCGCCGAACGCCCGATCCGCTCCGGCCTCGATGCGGAAGATGTCGCGGTAGCCGCCGCCGGTGTTGCGGAAGGCGATCACCAGGGTGTCGTCGTCGCGGACGTCGACGTCGATGCGGCAGCAGCCGCAGATGGAATCGGCCTGCTGCTCGGTGAGGTTGATCTCCGTGACGAGGTCGTCCTCGATCCGCGCGTAGAAGAGCTCGGCCGGCTCCTCGGCCCGGGGCGGCGCGAAGCGGCCGTCGATCCAGGCGGCGTGGGCGATCCCGGCGGCGTCCAGGTCGATGTCGACGAACCCCCGGTAGGCGCGCGAGCCCTCGTCGGAGTTGAGGTCGAGCGAGGGCGCGAAGCTGGCGCCTCCGTCGCGGCTGATCGCCGCCCGGATGTCGGAGTCGCCGGTGCTCCAGGCGACGGCGATCAGGCCGCCGGCGCCGACCGCAACGCCGGCGCGGCTCTCGTCGAGATCGACGTTGCCGACCGATCCGGAGACATCGTTGATCCGCACCGGCGGCATGAAGGCGCCGCCCTCGCCGCGACGCGCCAGCCACAGGTCGGAGCCGCGACCATCGGCGGGCTGGCGCCAGACCACGTACAGCGAGCCATCGGGACCGCCGGCGAACTGCGCCTGATGGACGTCGTGGTCCTTCAGGAAGCCGAGGCCGGTCGATACCTCGATCTCCGGAGCGCCGATCTCCGGCGCCTGGTCGCCGGCTGCTCCAGGCGCCTCACGGCCGTCATCACGAGGAGCGCAACCGGCGGCGAGCAGCGCCGCCGCCAACAGGAACGCGAGTGAAGCCTGCCTCATCGATCACCTCCGTTGTCGTTGCCCGTGCCGCCGCCCGAGAGCCGCTGCAGCATCCGGTACCAGAACTCCTGGGCGTCGTAGAACGCCTCGATGCCGACGCGCTCGTCCTGGCCGTGGGCGCGGGCATCGTTGGGGTCGCCGAAGATCGCCGCGACACCGTACACCGGGATCCCGGCGTTGCGGACGTAGAGGCCGTCGGTGGCGCCGGTGGACATGGTCGGGATCACCGGGACGCCCGGCCACATCCGCTCGACGAGCGGCTCGATGACCCCCATGATCTCGTCGGTCAACGGCGACGGATCGGAGGGCGTGGGCACGTTGATGCGGGTCATCTCGATCTCGGGGTTGCCGATCACCTCCCGCAGCGTCGCCTCGACGTCATCAGGATCTTGCCCGGGGAGAATGCGGCAGTTCACCGTCGCCTGCGCGGTCTGCGGCAGGGCGTTGTCGGCGTGGCCGGCGGCCAGGCGGGTGGCGACGCAGGTGGTGTGCAGCACGGCGTTGTAGAAGGGCGACGCTGCCGACAGCCGCGCCGCCGCCTCCAGATCGGGGGGATCGGCGGCCACCGCACGCATGTCCGCGGCGGTCCTTCCCTCGTTGAACGGCGCCGAGCGCTCGAAGTAGAGGCGCGAGACGCCGGAGACCATCACCGGGAAGGTGAACTCCGACAGCCGCGCCAGCGCCATCGTCAGGTCGTAGATGGCGTTGTCGGGGCGCGGCCGCGAGCTGTGGCCGCCGGAGTTGGTGGCGGTGAGGTGGAGCGTCATGTAGAGCTTCTCCGCCGCCTGGACGTTGAAGATGTTGGGGCGGCCATCGACGAGCTCGCCGCCGCCGGCGTCGGAGTTGATCGCGAAGGCGGCGTCCACCAGGTCGCGGCGGTCGCGCACCAGGTACTTGATGCTGTCGCTGCTGGTCTCCTCGTCGCCGGTAAGCACGGCGATCAGGTCGCGGTCGGGGAGGTAGCCCTCGTCCCGCAGGCGGATGAAGTTGACGACGATGTGGGTGGCGCCGGCCTTGTTGTCGTCGGTACCGCGCCCGTAGAAATAGCCCTCGACCTCGCGCAGCTCGAAGGGGTCGTACTCCCAGTCGGAGCGCAACGCGTCGACCACGTCCAGGTGCGCCATCAGCATCACCGGCTCGCGGGTGGGCGGGCCGCCGTTCGGCCCCCGGCCGCGGTAGCGGGCCACCAGACTGCCGAGCTCGGGATGCGGGCTGACCACCACGACGTCCTCCTCGGGAAAGCCGGCGTCCAGCAGCCGCCGCCGCATCGCCTCCGCCGCCGCCTTGACGTTCTCGGGCATGTCGGCGGTCGAGCGCAGGGCGATGAGCTCGGCGTAGATATCGCGGGCCAGCCGCTGGTAGTCGGCCTGTAGAGCGAGTGGGCCGGAGGCGGCGAGCTCACCCCCGCCGGTGACCGTGACGGCGGCGAGCGCCGCGGCGAGCATCAGCTTCGTGCGTCGGTTCATGAGCCCCACGATCTCAAAACGTCACCTCCTTGGGCAAGTCGACGGCGAACACGGTGGCGATGTCGGAGACGCTGACGTAAAGGCGGCGCCGCGGCACGTCGAGGGCCAGGCGCAACGACACCATGCCGCCGCCGCCGCTGTCGAGCTCGGGCAGGAGCCAGCGCTGCGCCAGGGCGCCGGAGGCGTCGTGGACCGTGATCAGTCCGGGCCGGCCGGCGACGGTTCCCCACAGGAGCAGCAGGCTTTCACCAACGGCGAAACCGTCGTCGGCCATCGAGGGGAAGATGAACACGTCGCTGCCCGGGGCGGTCCGGAAGTCCTCGAAGTACTGCTCCTTCATCCCTTCCAGCTCGGGAAGCTCGAAGGTCGTCTCGGCGAGCAACGCGCCGTCGGCCGCGTAGCGGCGCAAGGTGGCTTCGGTCTGCAGGAGCGCCCACAACGACCCGTCGGGCGCGGCAACCGGCAGCGTCGTGTTGCGCAGCTCGGGAGGGATGGTGCCGTCCAGAAGCTGGTCGCGCAGCGCCAGGAAGTCCCAGTTGGTCGCCTCTGGAAACGGCAGCTCGCCGAGCGTCGCGATCGGCTCGCCGTCCGGCCCCTCGACGGCGACCAGGGCGCCGCCGGCGTTGACCCGGTTGTTGCTGTACACGGAGCCACCGTCGCCGGTGAAGTCGAAGCTGTCGAAGATACGGCCGGTGGTCGGGCGGGCATCGAGATACTCCCCCGCCATGTCGAAGATCTGCACGTCGTGGAAGTTGTCGTGAACGAAGGCTCGGTCGCCACGGACGCCGACGTTCGCCGGCAGGCGGAACTCGCCCGGCCCCTCGCCGTTGCGGCCGATCGTGCGCAGCACGGCGCCGCCGGGCGCCACCACGAGGACCTGGGCGAGCCGGCGGTCGACGACCCACACGTTGCCTGCCGCGTCGACCTCGAGACCGACCGGCAGCGCCAGGTCGGTGGCGGCGTCGGACACCAGCGTCTCGAGCCCCCGGATGACGACCTCGGGCGGCGGCGCGGGGGCGGCGTCCTGGGCCTCGCCGGGCGGCCCGGGAGCACAGGCGGAAAGCGAGACGAGCGACACGGCAAGGGCGACAAGCGCTGATCGGCCACGCTTCGACCGCAGGGTGAGCCGCCGAAGGGCGCGTCGCCCGCTTCCCGCCGAAGTGCTCGGCTGCCCGCGTCGCCCAGTCGCGCCGCTCCGTCTCGACCATGTGGGCGCCGCCGCGTGGAGGACGTGGAATACCCTCCCACCCCTTCCGAAGGGGAGTGTGCGAAGAGCCCGTCGTGAGGCATGCGGGAAGTGGCCGTCCGCGATCGCCAGGGCGTGGTGAGGCCGCCCGTCGTTCAAAGACCCAGCAGCTCGCGGATCGCCGCCTCGACGGCCTCCCAGGCCGCGGACGCCGGCCAGACGACCTCGTAGTGGCCGGCGTCCGGGACGAAGATGGTGTGGGAGTTATCGCCCGCGGACTGCGACTCGTAGTTGTAGGGGCTGACCTGCTCGCGCGGGACGATCTCGTCGTTGCGGCCGGTGATGTGGCGCTGGGCGACGTTCAGCGGCAGCATCTGGAACGGCGAGCCGGCCCGGTAACGATCGGGGACCTCGCGGGGGCCGCCGCCCATCAGCAGGTCAACCGTGCCCTCGCCGCAGGTGGGCGGATCCATCTCCCGGTAGCGGCGCAGCTCGGGGATGCCGGCGAGGCTGACGACCCCGACGATCAGCAGCGGATCGGCGGCGTACAGCTCGCTGGAGGTCGGGATGCGCGGCCTGCCCGCCGCCCACAGCGCCAGGTGGCCGCCGGCTGAGTGCCCTACGGTGATCACCCGCTCCAGGTCGAGCGGATACTCGCCGGCCAGCACGCGGAGGTGGTCGACGCCGCGGGCGACGTCGAGAAAGGTGTTCGGCCAGCCGCCCCCCTCGACGTCGGCGGGGCGGTACTCGATGTTCCAGGTGGCAACGCCCATCTCGGTGATCGCCACGGCAACGCGGTCGAAGTACTGCAGGTCGGCGATGTCCAGCCAGCAACCGCCGTGGATCAGGATGGCCACCGGGTGCGGCCCCTCGCCGACCGGCAGCCGCAGGTCGCCGAAGTTCGCCGGGTCGTCGCCGAAGCGGACCCGGGCGTCGGCCGGGAGCGGCTCGCCCGACAGGATGTCTTGCACAGTGATCGGTTGCTGCTGGGCAGGCGCCACGACGCTCAGCGGCAGCGCGGGAGCGACGGCGATGGGCTGCCCGGAAGAGACGTCCTGGCTCGTGATCGGCCGCTGCCGAGCGAGTGCCGCCGCGGAGGCCGGCGCTATGCCGGCGCCGAGACCCGTTGCCCCGACCAGCGCCACCGCAGCGGCAGCCGTAATCATCGCCGCGGCAACGGTCCGTCGGGTTGTGCTTGCGTCGCTCATCTCGGTCTCAACTCCCGCAAGCGGGCGATGGCCCGCTCGCGCATGGTGGTCTCGTGGGTGTGCTCCTGGGAAACGACGTACTCGTAGTGCTCGATCGCGATGTTGGGTTGATCGGTGCTCTCGTACAGCTCGCCGAGCAGCATATGGACGCGGGCCCGGTCCGTCCAGTCTGCCAGCGGCGCCCGCGCCAGCGCGTGATCGAGCGTCTCGATGGCATCGGCGGTCTGTCCGAGCATGGCCAGGGCGCGCCCCGCGCCATAGCCGAACTTGAGGACGCCGGGCGCCAGGTCCATGGCGGTCTCGTAGTGGAACAGCCCCTCCCAGAGCGACTCCTCGGCCTGCGCGGCGTCGGCGAGGGTCTCGGCGTCGGCCAGCATGCCGGCGCCCTCGTCGGCCTCGATCCAGGCATCGTGCATCGAATCGGGCCAGGGCTCCACGTCGGGCGAGTGCTGCAGGACGAGGATCCGCGGGTCGCCGGCGAGGGGCGCCGAGAGGTCGAGCTCGACCGCCCCACCGCGGCCGGAAGTCACCGCGCCGGCTGCCCCGGCCGTCACGGCGCCGGCCTCCGCCGCGCCGGCGCCGGCCGTCACCAAGCCGACGCCCGCCGCGCTGTCGCCCGCCGTCGCCCTGGCAGCGAGCTCGATGGCGTTGCTGTCCCAATAGACCGGCTGGTGGCCGGCCATGTCGTCCCCCACCGGCCGCATGCCGGCAGGGAGCTCGGTGATGTCGGAGTGGCGGTAGTGCATCGGGATCAGCACCTTGGGAGCGAGCTGCTCGCGCAGCAACGCCAGCATGCCGGCGCCGGCGGCGCCGAAGGAGCTGGCGTGGAGGAACACGACGTCGACCGGCCCGATGGCCTCGAGGTCGAGCTCGTTGAGCGGCCGGCTGTCGCCGGTGTGGGCGAGGCGCAGGCCGCCGGTCTCCAGCACCCAGACTGTGTTGTAAGGAGTCTCTCCGCGCTCGTGAAAGCGGCGCTCGCCGACGTGCTCGGTGGCGACGCCGCGCATCGTCACATCGCCGATTCGATACTCGCCCGGCCGCCGCAGGACCGTCGTGTCGTGAGGGAAGTAGTAGGTGGCGTCGTGGTCGTAGTGCGGGTGGCTCACCAGCACGGCATCGGCCTCGATGCCCCGCGGGAACCCGTAACCCAGCCAGATGTTGCCGTTGAACGGGTCGATGACGATGCGCGTGCCGCCTGGCGACTCGATCAGAAAGCTGGCATGGGCGACGTACTCGATGCGCACCGCCGCCGCCGCCGTGGCGGTCGCGGTCGACAACGAGCCCTGACTCGCGGTGGCCGCAACAACCGCCAGAGCGACGACGCACACGCAGGGGAGCGCGCCGGCCACTGTCAGGCCCAGAGTGACTCTACGTGCGCGCTCCATACAGGAGTTCATACCCGCTCGCACCGCCGGTTACAACCGCGCACGTCGGCGCACCTCGCTGAGCCTCTGATTGCCAACGAGGTCTCGCTGAGGGAGGTCGTTTCCATGCGAAACCCAGACCGGGGAGCCGGCCACGCCGGCGACGGTCTTCACCGTCGATGTGGCAATCAGCAACAGCGCCGCTCCGGCGAGTGTCGGACGGTTTTCAGCGGAGGAAGTACCCAAGGGCTCGCGCCGCGTTCCGAAGCACCGTGAGCAACGCCGGGTCGGCGAGGGCGCGATGGAACGCCGGCGCGGGCGGCAGTACCTCCGCCGCCTCGGCGCGGTCGTTCAACGCCACGGCCGGTTCGTTGGCGTGCATCGAGGAAGGGTAGATGAGGCCCTGCGCCCGGCTATAGACCTCGTAGTAGCCTCGCGCCCAGCGCCGCGACACCGAGCGCGGACCGGTCATGAGCCCCATCGACGCACCGCTCTGTGTCGGGAACCGACCGGTGAGGTCCAGAAGCCGCACGGCCTTGGCGATCTCGAACGCCACCAGCCACGGTTGCTTGTGGTCGCGGTTGATGACGCGCGTCGCCTGATAGGCCTCTGCCAGGCAGGTCAAAGGTTGGCGGGCGGCATAGAGCACGCTTCGCTCCTGCAGCGCCGGATTCCCTTTCGCATCGGGCAGGTGGTGATCGAAGCGCCCGTCGAGGGGACCGACATGTCGGGATTCCGACCAGCGCGTCGGGTGTCGCCCGCCTCGGAAATAGACGCGCCAGAGCCGCGTGCCGGCCCTCAGCTCTTGGAAGGTCGGTTCTAGCAGGCGCAGCGTCTCGAGCGACGGCTCGCGCGGCACCTTCACCATGCCGTCACAATTCGCGCGCGATGGGCACGAGCCTGTCCGCCGGCAAGCCGCGCTTCAGCCAGGCGAGGGGACTCAGGAGCTCGCCGTCCGACGTTTCGAGCTCGGGGTCCGGCGTCGTGTACCAGCGCAGGACCGCCACCGCGTCGAGCCCCCGGTCAATGACCGCATTGACCACGCCGATGTTTGGGACCAACTTCTTGCGCCCGAGCTGAAACGCCGGGATCCGCCAACGGCCATCGATCTGCACGGCGTGCAGTGTCCCGTCCCCAATCAACTGACGGATCCGCACGCTGTGGACGCCGAGCCGTTTGGCGGCGGCCAATGTCGAGAGACTGGTCTCCAGGATCGCCGCGAACTCGGTCGCGTATTCGCCCATCGGATCTGGCAGATCGGCGTGCTCATGCGTGTCGGCGCCCGAGGCTTCGAGCACCTCCAGCTCGGCGGCCGTGATCTCCCGTGCCGATTCTGAATAGACGCTCGGGCGCATCGATCGGATCGCCTGAGCCATGGCCTTGTTCAGCGTCGCCGGGGCCTCCGCCTTGAGGCCGTGCAGCTGAAAGAAGTACTGCTCGTCTCGCGCCGTCTTGCCCATGACCTTTCGACTCCTTATCTCATAAGCAAGCGAAAGCATAGCATGGTTGACAAGCTCGGCCAAGCGGAGATCACGTGCCAGGCACCCGGGGTTCCTGCGTACGAAATGCGCAGGGGAGGGACGGCGTCGTTCTCCCTGATGAAGGCGATGACCTCCATCTCGGCGCCGCGGATTGAGCATGCCGGCCCACGAACGCAGGACATCTGTGCGTTGGTGGCCATCTCATGTGATTCGAGAGGAATGCGTGTGTTAATTGCATAACGCTTGTTTGTTCTAGAAAATAATTAGCGATATGCTAGGATACAAACGGTGAAGCGACTCGTTTACAGCCGCGAGGCCCTGAGGGTCTTGCGAAGGATGCCGACCAACACGGCGAAACGAATCCGCGCCAAGATGCGACAGTACGCTGCGGCCCCTGCGGAGCTTGCGCGAAACGTCAGCGGGCTGAAGGGCGAGCCGGGCTACTACCGCCTCCGCGTTGGCGCTTGGCGCGTGGTGTTCCGCGAGGACGCTCGAACCGTCGCGGTCATCCGCATCGCGCCTCGCGGCCGAGCCTATGAGTGAGAAGAACGCCATGAACGCCCAGATCATCACCACCCCTGCCGGCGAGCGCCTCGTGGTGCTCCCGGAGGCGAAGTATCAGGCCCTCGTCGAAGCCGTGACGGACGCCGCCGATGTGGCGGCCGTCCGCCGGTTCGAAGAGCGCCTCGCCGCGGGCGAGGAGGAGCTGTTGCCTGCGGAGATGGTGGATCGCATTCTCGACGGCGAGAATCCGATCCGGGTGTGGCGGGAGCATCGCGGCCTCACGGTGAAGGCGCTGGCCGAGCAGGCCGGCATTGCCTCCGCGTACCTGTCTCAGATCGAGACCGGGAAGCGCGACGGCACCGTGGCGACCGTCAAGAAGCTCGCGGACGTTCTGGGCGTGAGCATCGACGACCTGGTTGGTTGAAGGAGCTCCGCATCCTGCTCGTGGTGCCGCTGAAGGGGTCGACGGCGGGCCGCCGCGACCGGGCGCGCGTGGGTCGGCGACCCCACCCCAGCGGATGACGAGCCGCGAGTGAGCGCGCGTGGGTCGGCCCCCTCCGAAGCATCGGCCTGCCCCGCTACTCCTTCGGGCGGCGGCGGAGGGCCAGGCGGATCGGCTCGCCCTCGATCGTGTGCTGGAAGGTGTGCTCCGGCGACCACCCCAGGCTCCCTTCCCAATCATCCGCGGCGGCGGGCGGGAAGACGCGTAGCCGCGACAGCGTCTCTCCTTCGACGAACTCGGCATTCGTGGTGAGTGCCGTGCTGGTGACCTCGCTGGCGACCGCAGCCCCGATCTCGATTCGCTGATCGACCTTCAGGTCGATCTCTTTGCGGTCTTTCTGAATGCGGTTCACGATGTCGCGGGCGATGCCCTCGAGGCGCAGCTCCTCGCTGATCTGGGTGTCGATCGAGACCACGAGCTTGCCGGACGCCGCCACCAGCTCGCCCTCGGCCGACGGCTCCATCTCGACGTGGACGTCCTCGGGCGCCAGCAGCACGCCGTCGACCTCGACGCTCTCGCCGAAGGCGAGGCGGCGGACCTTCTCGGGGTCGGTTTCCGGCAAGGCGGCCAGTGCGGCGGCCAGCGCCTTGACCTGCTTGCCGAGCCGCGGGCCGAGGCGCGGCATGTTGGGCTTCACGGTGGCCGCGGCCAGCTCGGTGGGATCGTCGAGGATGTCGAGCTCCTTGATGTTCAGCTCGTCGAGGATCACGCCCTCGCCCGCCCTCAGCCACTCCCGCTGCCTGGCGTCGGTGGTCCCGACCCGCATCCGGGCGAGCGGCTGGCGGGTGCGGATGCGCGCCTTCTCGCGCAGGCTGCGGCCCAGCTCGCAGACGCCGCGGGTCAGGTCGATGCGGTGCTCGACCTCGTAATCCTTCGCCGACAACTGGCGGCGCGGCGGCACGTCTCGCAGGTGCACCGAGTCGACGGCCCGCGTCTCCGAAGTGACCCGCAGCAGCTCGTAGACGTGCTCGGCGATGAACGGCGTGAACGGCGCCATCAGCTCGGTGAACTCGAGCAGGACCGTGTACAGGGTGGTGTAGGCGCAGAGCTTGTCGTCGGAGTGCTCGGCCTTCCAGAAGCGGCGGCGCGAGCGACGGATGTACCAGTTGGTGAGATCGTCGAGGAAGGCGAGCAGCGGGTCGACGACCCGATAGAGCTTGTAGGCCGTCATCTCCCGCTCGACGTGCTCCTTGAGCTCCTCGAGCTTGGCGCGCACCCAGACGTCGAGCTCGTGGGTCGGCTCGCGGCGCTCCTCGTCGAAATACCAGTCGGTCTCCGGGTCCCAGCCGTCGACGTGGGCGTAGGTCATCAAGAAGCTGACGCTGTTCCACCACGGCAGCAGGACGCGGCGCACCATCTCGCGGACGCCGGCCTCGGCGAAGCGCAGCTCCTCGGCGCGCAGCGCCGGCGAGTCCAGCATGTAGATCCTGATCGCGTCGGCGCCGTGCTGCTCGACCAGCTCGGTGGGCTCGGGGTAGTTCTGCAGCGACTTCGACATCTTGCGGCCGTCCTCGGCCAGCAACAGGCCGTTGACGATGACGTTCTCGTAGGCCGGCTTGTCGAACAGCGCCGTCGACAGCACCAGCAGCGTGTAGAACCAGCCGCGCGTCTGATCCAGCGCCTCGGCGATGAAGTCGGCGGGGAAGCCCTGCTCGAACTGCTCCTTGTTCTCGAACGGGTAGTGGGCCTGCCCGTAGGGCATCGATCCCGACTCGAACCAGCAGTCGAGCACCTCGGGGATGCGGCGCAGCTCGCCCCTGCCGGTGGGCGAGGAGATCACGATCCGATCGACGATGTGCTTGTGGAGGTTGTCGACCTTCTGTCCGGAGAGCTCTTCGAGCTCGGCCTTGGAGCCGACGCAGATTGTCTCGCCGGTCTCGGCGTTGCGCCAGATCGGCAGCGGGTTGCCCCAGTAGCGGTTGCGCGAGATGTTCCAGTCGCGGGCCCCCTCGAGCCAGTTACCCATCCGACCATCCTTGAGGTGGGCGGGGACCCAATTGATCTGCTGGTTGTTGGCCACCAGGCGGTCCTTGAACAACTCGACCCGCACGTACCAGGCGCTGATCGTCTTGTAGATCAGCGGCGTGTCGGAGCGGTAGCAGAACGGGTAGCTGTGCTCGTAGGTCTCGTGGCGGAGGATCAGCCCCCGCTCCTTGAGGTCGTGGATGATCTGCTTGTCGGCGTCCTTGACCATCACCCCGGCGTACGGCTCGATGAGGCTCGTGAACTTGCCTTCCTCGTCGACGGGATCGAACGGCTCGAGGCCGAACTGCTTGCCGAGCTGGAAGTCGTCTTCGCCGAAGGCCGGCGCCATGTGGACGACGCCGGTGCCGGTCTCGGCGGTGACGAAGTCGGCTGGCAGGATCGTGAAGGCGTTCTCCTCGCTCTCGGCGCGGTCGGCGGCGAACGGGAACAGCGGCCGGTAGCGGCGGCCGACGAGATCGCTGCCGGGCAGCTCGCCGAGAACGCGAATGCCCTCGCTATCCTGCCAGTACGACGCCAGCAGGTCGGCGTGCAGGACGTAGCGCTCGCCGGCAACGGCGCCCTCGTTGGTCCCGCCGGGCCCACCCTTAGCCGCGTCCGCGGGGTTCTCGCCGGCCGCCGCGCCCCCCGGGCGGCCGGCCTCGTCGCCCTTCCCGCCCTCGGCGACCTCGACGATCACGTAGGTCGCCGCCGGATCGACGGCGAGAGCGAGGTTCGAGGGCAGAGTCCAGGGGGTGGTCGTCCAGGCGAGGACGTAAACGTGCCGGTGTCGATAGCGGGCGTCATCGCCGCTGTCCGACCGAACTCCTTGGCTCGCACCCGACCGCCCGTGTCCAGCGTCGGGCGGCGGCTCACCTTCGCCCGATGCCGGGCGCTTCACCAACGTATCGACCCAAGCCACGTCGTCCAGCTCGAACTTCACCGTGATCGACGGGTCCTGGACGTCCTTGTAGTTGAGGTTGGCCTCGAAGTTCGACAGCGGCGCGCCGATCCGCCACGAGTAGGGCACCACCCGGTAGCCCTCGTAGATCAGCTCCTTCTCCCACAGCGTCTTGAAGACGTGCCAGACGCTCTCCATGAACGAGACGTCCATGGTCTTGTAGTCGTTGTCGAAGTCGACCCAGCGCCCCATGCGGGTGACGATCACCCGCCACTCTTCGGCGTAGCGCAGCACGATCGACCGGCAGGTCTCGTTGAACTTGTCGACGCCGTAGCGCTCGATGTCGGCGCGGCCGTTGAGGCCGAGCTGCTTTTCGACCTCGAACTCGATCGGCAGCCCGTGGCAGTCCCAGCCGAAGCGGCGCTCCACCCGGCGGCCGCGCATCGTCCAGTAGCGGGCCACGACGTCCTTGATCGTCCCCACCAGCAGGTGGCCGTAGTGGGGCAGGCCGGTGGCGAACGGCGGCCCGTCATAGAAGCTGTAGCTGTTGTCGGCCGGGCGCTGCTCGATGCTGCGCTCGAAGGCGCGCCGCTCCTTCCAGCGCGCCAACACCTGGCGCTCGGTCTCCGGGAACGAGATGTTGGACGGCGGGCTCGGGAACTTCATCGGCAGGCGTGGATCGGAGCCCGCGGAGACGCGCCGGGGGCCCGGAACGGCGGAAAGCGGTCAGGATAGCACCCGGCCGGCCGGCCTCGGTCCCGCTACCAGGGCACCTCGTCGCGGGTCAGCGCCACCACCACCTGCATCAGGGGATGCTCCGCCAGATCGACGAACTTCTCGTGGGCCAGGGGCAGGCCCTGTTCGTCCGTCAGGACGCTGATCACCGGTCGCGACGGGACGGCTTTGTTGACGGCGATGACCTTGCCGATCTCGCCGCTGGTCAGCAGCACGAACTCGCCGTGAGGGTAGAGCGAGAAGCTCCTCAGGAGCCCCTTGACGGCGGTCGGCGAGAACAGCTCCGGGCCCTCTTCCACCAGGCGGGAGACGGCGTCGTAACCGCTGATCGCCGACCTCCCCGGCTGCTCGCGGATGTGATCGTCGAAGACGTCGGCGATGCCCACGACGCTCGCCGTTGCGCTGATCTCGTCTCCCTTCAGCCCGGCGGGAAACCCCGAGCCGTCGGCGCGCTCGTAGACCTGGGCGATGACGTCGGCGAGCGCATCGTGCTCGCCGCCCCCTCCGCGGACGAGCGTGGCGCTACGGCCCGGCGCGGCGCGCAGCAGCGCGGCTTTCTTGGCGGCGAGCCGCTGCGGCCCCTGCACCAGGGTGCGGGAAAAGCGGTTGGCGTTCAGCTCGTGCAGCAAGCCCGCCAGCCCGGCGAGCTCCCTTTCCGCCTCGCTCAGCCCGCTGGCGGTCGCCACCTCGAGAGCGATCACCGCGACGTTGACGCAATGGGCGCTGGCGGAGAAGGACTGCTCGCGGTCCATCGCCTTCAACAGCAGCTCCGGCGAGGCGTCGAGGCAGCTCGTCATCCGGCGGATCAGCCGCTCGCACTCGGCGAGGTCGGGAGGCTGGTCGTCCTGGGCCATGCGCATCGACTCGGCGACCAGCTCGCGCGCCCGCTGATGGAGCCGAGCGGCGACCGCGGTGGTCGGGGACGGGTCGTCTGGAGCCGGCGCTCCCACGGAGCCACGCCGCCCCGCCTGGGCGGCGCCGGCGGCGATTCCCGCCGACTCGCTTTCCGCCGGAGCGGTCGCATCTCCGTCTGTCGGTCGCCCGGCGACCCGATGCACGGGGAAGTAGATCCTGGCGGTCGACTGTCTTTCACCGCTGTCGTCGACCATCAGGTGTGCGCCGCATTCAGCGGCGACCGTGAGGACCGGGGCGACCGGGCCCGTCCCAGCATCGCCGTCGCCCGAGGCGCGGAGCTCGATGGGGGCGGGCCAGGCGATCAATCCGGCCTCGCTGCTGGCGGCGGTGATGGCCAGCTCCGCGTAGCGACCGGGCGCGATCGTGGCGCCCCCGCGATCGAGCCCGCCGGAGAGCTCGGCTGTCGCCGTGCGAATCGTCAGCTTGCCCTTGCTCATCGAGCCGCAGCCCAGGGCGATCAGCTCGATGAGGAGCTGCTGGACCCGCTGGCGCTCGGCGTCGATGCCGGGAATGTCGTCATCGAGCTCGTAGACCACGTGCACGTCCGGCCCGAGGAGGTGCATCAAGATGCCCAGCGACTCGCCGAGCAGGGCGTTGAGATCGAGGGCGCCGACGCGACCGACAGGCGCCATCACCCGCATCCGGAAGACCGAGCCCACCACCTGACCGCCCGAGTCGATGATCGGCGCGACGCTGCCGCCGACCGGCAGCCGCGCGTTGCCGCGGTCGATGAGCACGGCGTTGGCCAGGGGGATCGTCATCCGGCGCTCCGTGGCCCGGCTGGCCGGCGTCAGCGGCACACCGGTCCCGGCCGAGACCAGCCTGACGACCTCGCGAGTCGACTGACCTTCGGCCTGCTCGGCGGCGAGCCCGAGGAGGTACTCGGCGACCGAGTTCAACGACACGATTCGGTCGTCCTCGTCGGCGACCACGATCGCCTCCGGATCCGCCTCGACCAGAGCTCCCCAGAGGCGCTCGCGCTTCTTGGTTCGCTGCTCGGAGGCATGCCTGTGGAGGGCGAGCTCGATGGAGCGCTCGAGCTCCTCGGGATCGAACGGCTTGACGAGGTAGCCGAAGGGGTCGGTGTCACAGGCGCGCTTGACGGTCCTGCGGTCGGACAGCCCGGTGGTATAGATCACTGGGATGCCGAGCTTGCCGTGCAGGATCGTCGCGGCCTCGATGCCGTCGACGCTTCCCTCGAGGCCGATGTCCATGAGCACCAGGTCGGGGCGATTGCGGGCCGCCGATTTGATCGCGGCGGATGCCGAAGCAGCGGTCCCCGTCAGCCGATAGCCGAGCTCGGTGAGGATCAGCTCGAGCGCCTCCGCGGCTTCGGGATTGTCTTCGACCACCAGGATCGCCGACCGCGGACTCGATCCCCCGGAGCCCAGCCCCATCTCGCGACCGCTGCGGGATGGAAGAGCCGCTTTTCTGGAGGGAGTCACGAATCACCTCGACCCGGCGGAGCTACTTGGACGAATGGACTGCCATTATCAAGCTGTACTGCTGCTGGTTGCCTTTTGTCAAGTCCGGGTGCGTAGTTCTGCGTAATGATAGCTAGCTGTGATCAACGAAAACCTCGGCTTCCTGCGGCTTCATGGACAGAATGAGGCGAACGAGGGGCGGAATCAGGTCGGGCGGTCGAACCGTGGCGCGCCGGGCTCGCCCGGGAATGACTTCCTGAATCGGGGACCCAGGCCCGATCCCACCAGGCGCGATCCTCGCCAGGCGCGATCCTTGCCAGGTGCGATCCTCGCCAGGCGCGACCCCTTGGCTAACGGCGGGGCGTCGCGGTGGGGCGGCCGGCTTCGAGCCAGGCCAGCATGTCTCCCTCGAGGTGCTTGAGGTTGCCGAAGCCCTCGGCCCGCAGCAGCTCCTCGGCGATCCCGGCGCGCCGGCCGCTGCGGCAGTAGACGACCACCTCGGCGTCGCGCGCCGACTCGATCTCGGCGAGGCGCGCCGCCAGCTCGTCGTGGGAGATGTTGATCGCCCCGGGGACGTGGCCCTCGGCGAACTCCTCCGGCGTGCGCACGTCGAGGATGACCGGCGCGCCGGCGGCGTCGATCCGGGCCACCAGCTCGGCGCCCGACATCAGCGGCGTGCCGCCGGCCGTGGTGCGCACCGAGGCTTCCGGCGTCGAACCGCCCGCGGGCGACTCCCCCGCCGGGGTCGGCGCGGCCTCCTCCACCGGAGCGTCGGCGCTCTGCTGGCCTCCACCGCAGGCGGCGAGGGCGCACGCCGACACGAGGACGACGAGCCGCGACCAGCCACGAAAATCCAGGCGCTCGCTCATGGGGCAATCATGGTCCCTCGCGCCGAGCGCTGCAACCGGAAGCTCGGGAACAACGGCTGTACCAGGTCGAATGCTTCGCCGGTAGCGGCGCTTCTGCCCCAACGCCGGCGATCCCGGCGGCCGCCTGACCGCGGCGATGGCCCGGTGCAACGGCTGCTTGCGGAGGCTCGCGGCGCGCGTTCCAGCGCCTCCCCGCGAGCTTGATCGAGCCTCGGCGCCCGGCTAACGTTGCCTCGCCATGGAGATGGAAACGCTGGAGCTTCGCGACCACCGCTATCGGGCGCAGCAGGCCCTCGCCGCCCTCGGCGACGACGCCGACCCGGCCGTGCGCCAGGCCCTCGAAGCCGAGATCGCCCACTATCAAGAGATCTGCCCCCACGAGCACGCCGAAGAGCTCGAGGGCGACTGGCGATGCCGGGACTGCGACCTCCAGAAGACCACGGCTGCCCCCGAGCCCGAAGCGGCGCCCGACGAGCCGCCGCCGGCGCCCGAGGCGGAGGCCGGCGGAACCGACGCCGCCGCCTAGCCCTAGCACCCGTTGAGAAATCCGGGCTAGTCAAACAGCGGCGGGAGCTCCAGCGTCCCGGCGGCAATGTGGTTGATCAGCAACGCCAGCCGCACGCCGGCTTGCTGGAGACGTCGCTCGACGACCGGCACGGCGCCGTCGAAGTAGTCGTCGCCGATCCTGCTGTCGATGGGGAAGTCGTACACCAGCCCCTTGACCATCTCGTAGGACTCCCGCGACCAGCCGACGATATCGAAGGTTCCCCAGGCGGCGGCGTCAGCGGCGCTGATCTCGCCGTCCAGACGCTCGGCGCTGGCCAGCGCGTCCGCATGCAGACCCATGCGGTCGGGGATGTAGAAGTCCCACACCGAATGCAGGCTGCGCATCTCCGGATCGTCGAAGAAGCGCACCCGGGTATCGTTGCCGCCGCGGTCGTAGGCGTAGCCGACGTGCAGCGGCTGGTGCAGATCGCCGACGAAGTGACCGAGGAACTTGAGGGCCGCGGCGCGCCGCTCCCGGAGGGCGCCGTTGCCCGCGGGATCGGCGGCCAGGTAGCGCGCGTAGCGGGCGACCGCCACCTGCACGCAGTCGAAGGCGGCGCAATCGCGCTCCATGACGATCTGGTCGGCGCCGGCAACCACGACGTTCATGAAGTGGTACTCGTACGTCGACTGGTGGCCGCCGTAACGGGAGGAGTCGGCCCAGACGCAGGACTCGTAGAACGCCGGCGCCGGCTCCGGATCGTCGGCCATGACCGTGGCAACCAGCTCGCGGCCGGCGTCCGTCAGGCGCCGGAAGGCGATCTCGCAGACGATCTGGTGGCTGGCGGCGGCCCAGGGAACGGTTCCGGCGACGCCGGCGGCGCCAACACGGCCGGGGCCGACGTTGCGTCCAGAGGTGCCGCCGTCTCCCGGCCTAACCGCGCCAACGGCGGCAATGGCCCCATCGGGCGCGTCGATCTCCTCGGCGCCGGACGGCGGCGCGAGCGCCATCGCCGGTGACATCGCGAGAGACACAAGGAACATGAGTGCCGCCACCCACTCGCCGCAACGGGGGCCACGCCTCCGCACTCGCACAGCCGACCGCGTGAGCCCTCCGCGGATTCGGCGTCCCCTCCCAGTCGCGCATGCTCCCGTGGAGCACCCGAGTAGATGAAAATCAGGATCTACGCCCATGCATCCATCCTGGCTGCATTGTGCTCCCGGCGACATGCCCAGCCCTCACGGTAACAGGCGGATGGGCGCGTCCGCCCGTCCCGCTTCCTCGACCCTGCCGACGATCGCCGCCCGACCGTAGCCGGCGGAACGCAGCGCGTCGACGCACGCCGCGGCGCTCTCGCGCGGCACGCCGGCGAGCAGGCCGCCGGCGGTCTGCGGGTCGAACAGCAGTGGGTACTTGCGGCGCCCGACGACCGCCTCGCCGCCGGCGATCGCCCGCCGCAGGCGCACGTTCTCGGCCTGCAACGAGGAAACGATGCCGCGCTCGATGACCTCGAGCGCGCCGTCGAGCGCCGGTACCGCGTCCAGATCGATGGCGGCATCGGCGCCCGAGGCGCGGGTCATCTCCACCAGGTGGCCGAGCAGCCCGAAGCCGGTGACGTCGGTCATCGCGGTGGCGCCATGCTCGACCAGGCAGCGCGCCGCGGCGCCGTTGGACTGCGTCATCGACGAGAGCGCCGCGGCGATCCAGCGACCCTTGGCGGCGCCCCGCATCTCGGCGGCGAACAGCGCGCCGGTGCCGAGCGGCTTGCTGAGCACGAGGAGGTCGCCGGGACGCAGGCCTCCCTTGCCCAGCGCCCGGCCCCTGTCGACCAGACCGCTCACCGCGAAGCCGAGCGCCAGCTCGGCGGCCTCGCTGGTGTGGCCGCCGGCGAGCGTCGTGCCGGCGGCGTTGAGCACAACCAGCGCGCCGGCGAGAAGCTGGGTGAGGTCGGCTTCGATCTTGGCCTCGAGGCCGAAGCCGACGGTGACCACCGCCAGCGCCGCCTGCGGCTCGGCGCCCATCGCGAAGACGTCGCCGAGGGCGTGGTTGGCCGCCACCTTGCCGAACACGTACGGGTCCTCGATGAAGGCGGGGAAGAAGTCGACGGTCTGCACGAGCTGCTTGCCGGAAGGGACCTCGACGACGGCGGCGTCGTCGGGGGCGTCGAGGCCGACGACGACGTCGTCGCGGCCGACCGGCTGCAAGCGGGACAGCACCCGCTCGAGGACCGTGGCGCCGACCTTGGCGCCGCAGCCGCCGCAACGCATCGCCAGCGTCGAGATCGCCGCCAGCGCCCTGGACGTATCGGACACGCCGGGCAGCGGCCGGCCCGAAACGGTCGCGGGCCCGGCGTTGGCGAGCTCGGCGGCGGCGGCATCGTCGATGAGGCGCGGATCGATGCCGTCCTCGTCGTCGCCTGCGGCTGCCGTCTCCATCTCCGGCAGCTCGTTGTAGCGGGCCATGAAGCGGCGGTCGATCCCGTCCTTCCAGCGCCACACCCAGCGCCCCTCCAGCGCCCAGACGCCCCGGGAGGCGATGGCGTAGCGATCGCCGGTGCTGATCAGGCTGAGGAACTCGCGCTGCGGACGAAAGGGGCGCGGCTCCTCGTCGAGCAGCCGCAGCCGCAGGTTCTCGGCCAGCGGCGGCGCCTGCCGCACCGCGAAGACGCCGGCCTTGGGGCGGGGGTGGTCGACAACCGCGGCGATGTCGCCGGCGGCGAAGACGTCGGGGTGCGACAGCGATCGTAGCGCCTCGTCGACCTTGATGAAGCCGCCCTCGTCGGTCTCCAGGCCGCTGTCCCCCGGCCAATCGGCGCCCCGCGCCGTGGTCACCCAGAGGACCTCGTCGACGTCGAGGTGGCCGCGCACGAAGTGCAGGCGGCAGGGCATGTCCGAGGAAATCGCGGCGGCGCCCAGCATGCCGGCGCCGCCAGCCGGCTCGATAGTACCCAACCTCTCCACCCGAACGACCTCGTGATCGGTCAGCACGTTGACGCCGCGTTCGGCCAGCACCCGGCGGAACCTGGCCCGCACCCGCTCGTTGTGGGTGGGGAGGATCTCGTCGCTCGCCGTCGCCAGGTGGAAGTGCAGGTGCGCCGCCGAGCGGTGGCGCCCCGCCAGCAGCTCGCCCAGCCGGTACTGGACGGCCAGCAGCACCTCGACGCCGCCGGCGCCGCCGCCGACCACGCCGATGTGGGTCTCGTCGCGGCGCGCCAGGCAACGGTCGCGCAGCAGCTCCCAGCGCCGCCAGAAGCCGCCGATCGGCTTGACCGGGACCACCGAGCCGGCGGCGCCCTCGACCCTCAGGCCCGGCGTCGCGCCGATGTTGATCGACAGGACGTCGAAGGGCAGCGGCGGCCGCTCCCGGAAGCGCACCGTCTTGGCCTGCAGGTCGACACCGATGACCTCGTCGTGGAAAAAGCGGGCGCCGGCGAAGCGGGCCAGCGGCATCAGCTCGATGTGGGCCTCGTCGAACGCGTAGTGGCCGGCGATAAGACCGGGCAGCATGCCGGAGTACGGCGCCTGGACGTCCGACGAGATCAGGGTCAGCCGCACCCCCGGCATCGGCTCCATGCCGAAGCTCCGCAGCACGCCGACGTGGCTATGGCCGCCGCCGATGAGCACGAGGTCCTTCAAAACGGGCGGTGAGACCCGCACGCTACTCGAAGCGCGGCGCCAGGACCTCGGCCGCCCATTCAGCCAGCGTCGTCGGCGTCGTGGTCTCCGGCGTGCGCGGCCCCTCGGCGCGCAGATGGCCGCTGGCGATCGCCCCGTAGAGCTCCAGGAAGGAGTCGATGACGCCGTGCCCGAGGCCCATCATCGACCAGCCGACGCGCGCCTGCATCTCGTCGACCTCGGTGTGCGGCGCCTCCCTGCCGATCGCCTCCGCGATCGCCGCCGCCGCCTCGTCGAAGGAGAGGTCGGCGGGACCGTGCAGCTCGAGCACCGCCGACGACCAGTCCTCGTCGAGCAGCGTGGCGGCCGCCACCTCGGCGATGTCGCGGGTGGCGATCATCGGCATCGTCGCCTCCCCCGGCACCGGCATCATGATCGCGCCCATCGCCTTGATCACCTGCACCTGGACGACGTAGTTCTCGAAGAAGAACCCCGGGCGCAGGTGCAGGACGTCGGCGCCGGTGGCGTCGAGCATCTCCTCGACGTCGTGGAGGCCGGCCACCGGCCCGGTGCCTTCGTCGTGTTGGGCGCCGATGCTCGAGATATTGACGACCCGGCCGATGCCGTTGGCCTGGACCGCGCCGGCGGCCGCCACCCCGAACTGGTTCTGGGCGGCGCGCAGGTTGGCGGCCAGCGGCGCGATCGGCGTCACCCAGAACAGCGTATCGGCGCCGGCCGTCGCCGCGGCCAGGAAGGCCTCATCGTCGAGCGAGCCCTGGCGCACCTGGGCACCACGCTCGGCGAGATCGCCAATCCGGATCGGGTCGCGGTGGATCAGGATCACGTCGGCGCCGCGATCGAGGAGCCGCTCGGCGACGCCGCGGCCGATGTTGCCGGTCGGTGTGCTGACGACGATCCGCATCACGCTTCTCCCTGAAAGCTGACCGGCGCCGCCACGGCGCGCCAGAGCCATCCAGACGACGAACCCGCGCCGGCCATTCTATTCCGAACGGCTGTTCGGCGGGACGCGGCCGGCGGGATCGAAACCGGCGACCACCGGGGCCGGCGAGGTGAAACCGCACGCGGCCCGGCTTCGTCGTATCACCGTGGGCTCGATGCGATACCTTCACCGCAGGTGACGACATGAACGACCTCTGGGCAGATCTCCGTTACGGGACGCGGATGCTGTTTCGCACCCCGGTGCTGTCGCTGGTCTCGATCCTGACGATCGGGCTGGGGGTCGGCCTCACCACCCACACGTTCAGCGTCGTGTACGGCGCCGTCATCCGGGGCATCGACGTGCGCGACCACGATCGCTTCGTGATGCTGTCCGGGACGATGCCCGAGCGTGGGGAAGAGGGGATGTCGATGTCGATGCACGACTTCGACGACTTCCGCCGCCAGGCGAGCTCGTTCGAGGGGCTGGCCGCCGTCTACAACGGGACCGTGAACGTCGCCGGCAACGAGGGGCCGCCCGAGCGCTTCGACGGCGGCTTCGTGTCGGCCAACGCCCTCGAGATCCTCGGCATTCCTCCGCACCTCGGGCGCACCTTCCGTCCGGGAGAGGACCAGCCGGCGGCCGCCGGCACCGTCGTGCTCGGCTACGACGTCTGGCGCACCCGCTTCGCCGGCGACGAGTCGGTCATCGGGCGGACGCTGCGGGTCAACGGCGAGAGCATGACGGTCATCGGCGTCATGCCGCCGGGCTTCCGCTTCCCGTTCGATCAGGAGATCTGGCTGCCGATCCGCGCCGATTGGGCGGCGGCCGAGAGGGGGCAGGGCCAGTACGTCAACGTCTACGGCCATCTCCGAGAGGGAACCAGCAAGGCCACCGCCACCGAGGAGGCGCAGGCGATCGCCGCCCGTATCGCCGCCGAGTTTCCCGACACCAACGAGGGGATCAGCGCCGCGGTCATTCCCTTCGAAGAAGGCGTCATGCCCCCGGAGATCACCGCGGTCATGTATCTGATGCTCGGCGCCGTCTTCGGCGTCCTGCTGATCGCCTGCGCCAACGTCGCCAACCTGCTGCTGGCCCGCGCCACGCTGCGCGCCCGCGAGGTGGCGATCCGCACGGCGATGGGCGCCGATCGCTGGCGCGTCGTCCGCCAGCTCCTCGCCGAGACCGTGGTTCTCGGCGCCCTCGGCGGCCTCCTCGGGCTGCTGCTCGCCTACGCCGGCCTGGAGCTGTTCAACGCCTCCGTCATCGACATCCAGAAGCCGTACTGGATCGACATGCGGATCGACGCCCCGGCGTTGCTGTTCACGCTGGCGATCAGCTTCGTCGCCGCCATCGCCGCCGGCACGATCCCGGCGTTGCGCGCCTCCGGGGGCGACATGGGCAACCTGCTGCGCGACGAGTCGCGGGGCTCCTCGAGCCTGCGGCTCAGCCGCATGAGCGGCGCGCTGGTGGTCGTCGAGCTGGCGCTGTCGTGCGCCCTGCTGGTCGGCGCCGGCATGATGATCAAGAGCGTCGTCAACGCCCAGCGGCTCGACATCGGCTTCGATCCCGAAAACGTGATGACCGCGCGGGTCGGCCTCTTCGAGACCGACTACCCGACGCGCGAGGCGCGCCAGCGCTTCTTTCGTGAGCTGTACGAGCGGCTCAACCAGGAGCCGGGGATCGTGGCGGCGTCGCTGGCGACCGGCCTGCCCTCGTCGGGAACCGGCGGCTCCACCTTCGCCGTCGAGGGCGATTCGTATGAGACCGACGCCGCGTACCCTGTGGCCGCCTACACGCTGGTCGCCGCCGGGTTCTTCGAGACCATGGGCGTGGAGCTGGTCGCCGGCCGCGACTTCCGTGCCGGCGAGTCGTTCTGGTCGCCGCAAGGCGGCCCCGAGATCGAGCCGGTGGCGATCGTCAACCAGAGCTTCACGCGCCGATTCTTCGGCGAGCGCGACCCGCTGGGCCGGCGGATTCGCCTGGGAGGCAGCGACTCTACCGGCCCCTGGATGCGGGTCGTTGGCGTGGTCCCGGACCTCTACGTCGGCGGCGGCGTCGGCGGTATCGGCAACG
>DASWHK010000061.1:0-1742 GCA_036398215.1 Acidobacteriota bacterium
CGTGCTCGACGAGTTCATGGCCAACAACAACGCGGCCCTGGAGACCCTGGTGAACGAGCACGGCGTGATCCTGAAGAAGTTCCCCGATCCGGTGCTGGACTCGCTGGGCCGGCTGTCCGGCCAGGTGCTGGGCGACCTTGCGTCCGGGGATCCGCTGAGCCGCGAGGTGATGGCGAGCATCCTCGCCTTCCGCAAGCAGTCGATCGCCTTCGCCAAGGTGTCCGAGCAGGCCTTCTACAACGCCCGGGCGCTACCGTTCCGCTACGTGCAGCTCTAGGCAGGGGTCGCCGGGCCGGGCCGTCGCTTCAGGAGCCGCTGCGAGGCCATGACGGCGGCGAGCACAACCGCCGCTCCGACCAGCTTGCGGGCGCCGAGCCCCTCGCCCCGCAGCACGACCGCCAGGGCGATGGTGAAGACCGGCTCCAGGTTCATCACCATCGCCGTCGGCGCGGGGCCGATCAGATGCACGGCCCGGAACATGGCGAAGAACGCGACGGCGAAGCCGACGACCGCGACGAGGAGCGCGAGCCAGCCGAGGCTCCCATCGGCGGGCAGCGCAAGGCTGCCGGTTGCGGCGACGTAGAGGGAAGCGCCGATGAGGCCGGTGATCGCCATGTGAAAGGTCATGACGCCGGAGTCCACGCCCGGCAGCGCCCGCCCGGTCCAGACGTAGGAAACGGCGACGCCGACCGCGCCCAACGCCGCGAAGATCACGCCTTCCGGCGCGAACGCGAAGCGTTCGACCTCGAGCGCGACGGCGAGCCCGGCGAGGGCGGCGAGCAGGCAGAGGAGCTGCCCGGGGCCCGGCGCGCGGCGCTCGAGCGCACTGTCCAGCAACGCCGTCATCAGCGGAAAGGTGAACAAGACCAGGATGGCCAGGCTGACCGGCAGGGTGAGCAGCGACAGCAACAGGCCGGCCGCGCCGCAGGTGTAGGCGACGCCGGCGCCGAAGCAGACCAGCTGGGCGCGCCGCTCGAGCCAGCGAAAGCGGCCGCCGGCCTTCAGCCACAGGCCGCAGAGAACGAGGAAAGCGAGATTGCGCAGTACGAGGATGGTCTGCGGGTTGCCGCCCGCGTCGTAGACGAAGGGCGCCGCCACGTTGGTCAGGCTGATGCTGAGGGCGGCGAGCAGGACGACCGCCACGCCGCCGCTCAAAACAACACTCCGGGCAGCCAGGTGGCGAGGCCGGGAAAGGCCGCGATGACGCAGAGACCCAGCAGCTGGATCAGCACGAAGGGCACGATGCCGCGGTAGATGTCGCCGGTGGTGACCGCGGGCGGGGCGACCCCGCGCAGGTAGAAAAGCGCGAAGCCGAACGGCGGCGTGAGGAACGAGGTCTGCAGATTGAGCGCGATCATCACCCCGAACCAGACGGGCGAGATATCCAATTGCAGCATGATCGGCCCGACGATCGGCACCACGACGAAGATGATCTCGATGAAATCGAGGAAGAAGCCGAGCAGGAAGATGACCGCCATGACCAGCAGCATGGCCCCGAAGCTTCCCCCCGGCATGTCGAGCAGCACTCCCGCCACCAGGTGATCGCCGCCCAGTCCGCGGAACACCAGCGAGAAGACCGAGGCGCCGAGCAGGATCAGGAACACCATGCAGGACACCCTGAGGGTGCCGCGCATGACCTCGCGCAGGACGCCGTCGGCGAAGACGATCCGGAGGCTGATGATGAGCCCCCAGAGGACGACCAGGCAGCACAGGCCGGCCAGCACGGCGGCGGCGAGCTCCCC
>DASWHK010000062.1:0-5945 GCA_036398215.1 Acidobacteriota bacterium
CCGCGCACCACCACCTGTACACCTGGTAGCGCCGCGCCGTCCGGATCGACCGCCGTGACCCGCATCTGGCCGGTGTCACGCTGAGCGAACGCGGGGGCCGCGAACGCCAACGTCAAGGTTACGGCAAGCGCCATCGTGAGAAGGCCCTGCCAGCGCTTGGAAAGCTTCATGCCCCAACCCTCCATGGTTGCTCCGTCAGCTCTCGGGGATGTCGCAATCGTGTAACTTCAATAATGCGACTGGCTGCGGATTTCAACGCATTGAACTTGCAATCCTCATGCCGCCGCAGGACGGGCCGGAAATACTCTTCCTCGTAGAATCCGGCGCTATTGGGGTGCGATTCTCCAAGCCTGCGACAACCGCCGCCTTCGGGTCTCCGAAGATCCATTTCAGCGTATTTTTGACTTCAAGAAATCGGTCGTGGGTCTTCGGCGAAACGAAGATCCGCCCGCATCCGACAACCCAAGGCCGCCTGCCCGCGGGCCACGGCCTGCTAAACTCGGAGCTGTCCTCGGCGCCCCGCGGCGGCGACATCATCCCCACCGGCGGTCTTCGCTTCCGTGACGATCTCCAAGCGCGGCTCGGCACTGGCGGTGGCAATCCTCGCGCTGGCGGCCGTCGCCGCCCTCTGGCTGCTGAGGCCCGCCCGCCGGACGTTCGCCGGCGCCAACGTGCTGTTGATGACCCTCGATACGCTGCGCGCCGACCGCCTCGGCTCCTATGGTCATACCGCCGCCGAGACCCCCCGGCTGGACCGGCTGGCGGCCGAGGGGATCCGCTTCGAGCAGGCGATCTCGCCGATGCCGATGACGCTGCCGTCCCACACCTCGATCATGACCGCGCTGGAGCCCTACAGGCACGGCGTGCGCGACAACGCCGACTTCGAGATCGCCGCCGAAACGCCGTTGCTCGCCGAGCTGTTCCGGGACGCCGGCTACGATACCGGCGCCTTCGTGGCCGCCTACGTGCTGCACTCCCGCTGGGGGCTTTCCCGCGGCTTCGAGCGCTACGACGACACCGGGGTCAGCGGCGTCGACGAGCTCGTCGAGGGACGATCCGAGCGGCGCGGCGACGAGGTCGTCGCCGCCGCGCTGCCCTGGCTGACCGAGACACGGCCACGGCCGTTCTTCGGCTGGGTCCATCTCTACGATCCGCACGCCCCGTACGCGGCCCCGGAACCCTACGGGCGCCGCTTCGCCTCGTCGCCCTACGACGGCGAGGTCGCCTTCACCGACAGCGTCGTCGGCGCGCTGCTCGACGGCCTGCTCGCGGCGGATCTCCTCGACAACACGATCGTCGTCGTCGCCGCCGATCACGGCGAGGGCCTGCAGGACCACGACGAGCCCGGCCATGGCCTGTTCGTGTACGACGCCACCGTGCGGGTGCCGTTGATCGTGCGGCTTCCCGGCGCCCGCCTCGCCGGCAAGACGGTCACGCCGCAGGTACGGCTGATCGACATCGCGCCGACACTCCTGGAGCTCGCCGGCATCGAGACCCCGGCCACCTTTCAGGGCCTCAGCCTGGCTCCCCACCTGTTCGGCGCCGGCGAGGCGCGCGCCGCCTACTCCGAGACCATGTATCCGCGCTGGCACTTCGGCTGGCAGGAGCTCCACGCGCTGCGCCGCGACGGCTACAAGTACATCCTGGCGCCGCGCGACGAGCTCTACGACCTCGGCGCCGACCCCGGCGAGCGGCGCAACCTCGCCGACGACCTGCCCCGGCTCGCCGAGGCGATGCGGGAGGACCTCGGGGAACGGCTGGCGGACGTCGACAGCAGCCAGCGCAGCGAGGTAACGGCCGAGGCGGCCCGCCGCCTGCGCGCCCTCGGCTACATCGGCACGGCTCCCACCGAGCTCGGCGACGGGCCGCTGCCGGACCCCAAGGACAAGATCGACGTCTACGGGCTGCTCGTCGATGCCGATTCGCTCGCCGGCGAGGGCGCCTGGGCGGATGCCGAGGAGCTGCTGCTGCAGATCATCGCCCGCGATCCTCGCGTCGTCGATGCCCACTACGAGCTCGGCACCGCCCGGCTGATGCAGCAGGACTACGGCGGCGCCGAAGCGGCGTTCCTCGAGGCCCTGGCGCTGCGACCCGACTACGAGCCGGCGCTGGCCGATCTCGGCGTGACCCATCGACGCATGGGCGAGATCGCCAAGGCGCGGGCCGACTTCGCGGCGGTCCTCGACATCGATCCACGCAACACCAACGCCCTCTTCAACCTCGGCGAGCTCGACCTCGAGGCCGGCGATCCCGCCGCCGCCCTGCGCCGCTTCGACCGGGTGATCGCCACGTACGACGACGCCGCGGCGCCGCGCTTCGCCGCCGGCGCCGCCGCCTACGAGCTCGGCCAGATCGATCGCGCCGACGCGGAGCTCGAGCGGGTCGCGGCGATCGCCCCCGAGTTCGCCTCGGTGCACTACTACCGGGCCCTCGTGCGGGAGGCCCGCGGCGACCTCGACGGCGCCGTCGAGATGTATCGGCGCGCCATTCAGCAGAATCCTGATTATTTCCAGGCGTTGTTCAATATGTCACGAATATTCATCGACCAGCGCGGCGACCACGCCGCCGGCGTCCAGGCGCTGCGCCGGGCGATTCGCGCCAATCCCGACCTGGAGCGGGCCCACATCTATCTGGGGCGCTCGCTGGTCTTCCTGGCGGACCCCGGAGACTACCCCGAGGCGGAGTCGGCCCTCCTGCGAGGCCTGGCGCTGCAGCCACCGCCGGGATTGCTGCCCATGGCCCACCACACGCTGGCCGAGCTGTACCGCCGCACCGGCAGACCGGCCGAGGCCGAGCGTCAACTGGCGCTCGCCCGCGAGTCCGAGCGCGCCGTGCAGCGCTGACGCAAAGTCCCGGTATTCCACGAAGAAACAGGCGCGCTCGCCCGCGAGTCCGAGCGCGCCTCGCAGCACTGACGGCGCGGCGCCCCACGACCCGGCAACCCCATTTCAGTTCGAGCTCGTCGCCAAGGGCGCGCCACACGCGTGGCAGAAGCGGTCCCCGGAGCCGGCACGAGCTCCACAGCCGGTGCAGAAGGCCGCCGTCCGCGGCGGCTCCCCCTCGCCCCTGCCCGAGCGGCCGGGCGCATCCGCGGGCGGGATCTTCGCTGCGGGCCCCGGCACGACGACACTCGCGGCCCGGGGCGATCGGCGCAGGAAGAGGAGCAGGCCGATCATCGCGGCAACGGCGACGAGGGCGATCGCGATGACCAGCGGCGATGGACTCGTTCCGCCGGCCGCTGCGGCCGGCGGTGGCGGGGGCGGCGGCCGGATCATGGTCTCGACGCTGAGCTGATCGGAGACCTTCTCGTAGACCACCTTGAGCTCCACGACCTCTCCGGCGTCCGTTCCCGGCAGGGCCAACGAGTGGTAGGTGAGCCCGTCGGCCCCCGTGGCGATCCGAGTGGAGGCGGGAACGGTGCTCAGCTCCTGGGCCAGGTCGGGCTGCTGCACCGAGAAGCTGATGCCGCCAACCTGGTGGTCCCCCGCATAGGTGAAGGTGAAGCTCCGCTCGGCGCCGTCGCGCTCCAGCCGCGGGTCGTAGTATTCGATCTGCACCACCGGGAAGCTGGCCGTGAAGGTGAGCTTTGCCCACTCACCCTCGACCTCGCGGCCATAGGTCAGGCTCACCAGGCGTCCATCGGCGCGGCGCTCGGCGACGGCGTTGGGAGCGCCCGCCGCGGCCGGAATCCGGAGCTCCACCACCCCCGGAAGGTCGACGCCGGGAGCGAGCGTCGCCCGGTAGATCACCAGCACCCCCGGCCGGTCGTACTCCGGCCACAGGTCGACCTCCAGCGAGCTGAGGGCCACGGCCTGCGGTGCATGGGCCACCCCCAGCCCGACCAGCCCGGCGAGCCCAGCCAGCACGACCAGGCTCGAGAGCACCGCGATCCTTCCTGTCTCGCTTCGCTTCACGGCTTTCGAGAATACGCCGCGGCCCCCACGAAGGCCAGCAACGCCACGCCCCTCGGGCTGGGCTTGCCAGCCTCGACAGTGCATCATGAGCCCATGAGCTCTGATTCCACGACCACGGACGCGCACCCCGAAGACATCGTCGAGCCCGAGAACGCCCTTCCCGAGACGACGCTCGAGCAGCTCCCGGCGCCGCTGCGCGAGGCGGCGGCGCGCGCCGGCTGGACACACCTGATGCCGGTCCAGGCCAAGGCGATGCCCTACCTGCTGGCCGGTCGCGACCTGATGATCCAGTCGCGGACCGGCAGCGGCAAGACCGGCGCCTTCCTACTGCCGATCTTCGACCGCATCCACCCCGAAGGGGGCTGCTGCCAGGCGATCATCCTGGTGCCGACGCGCGAGCTCGCCAAACAGGTTGCCGGCGAGGCCACCATGCTGAGCGGCTCTGATCGCCACCAAGCCACCGCGGTGTACGGCGGCGTCGACTACGCCCCGCAGATCGCGGCGTTCCGCGAGGGCGTGCCGCTGGTTGTCGGCACCCCCGGCCGCATCCTCGACCACCTGCTGCGCGGCACCCTGTCGCTCGACAAGCTGAAGATCCTGGTGTTCGACGAGGCGGACCGGATGCTGTCGATGGGGTTCTTCCCCGACATGAAGCGCCTGCAGGAGTTTCTACCGCCGCATTCGATCAACGGCTACATGTTCTCGGCGACCTTCCCGTCACGGGTGCTGCGCCTGGCCGGCCAGTTCCTCGACAACCCCGAGTTCCTGAGCCTCAGCCGCGATCGCGTCCACGTCGCCGACGTCGAGCACGTCTTTTACAACGTCCCGGCGATGAAGAAGGATCGCTACCTGGTGCGCATCATCGAGGTCGAGAACCCGACCTCGGCGCTGATCTTCTGCAACACCAAGGCCAACGTCCAGTACGTCGCGGCGGTCCTCAAGCGCTTCGGCTACGACGCCGACGAGCTCAGCTCCGACCTCTCGCAGGACGCCCGCGAGAAGGTCATGGACCGCGTGCGCCGCGCCCAGCTCCGCTTCCTCGTCGCCACCGACGTGGCCGCCCGCGGCATCGACATCCTCGACCTCTCGCACGTCATCCAGTACGAGCCCCCTCAGGATGCCGAGGGGTACATCCACCGGGTCGGTCGCACCGCCCGCGCCGGGGCGACCGGCCAGGCGTTCACGCTGGTATCGGGGCTGGAGCGGATCGAGCTGCTGAGCATCGCCAAGCGCTTCGGCATCGACCTGCTCGAGCGCGAGCCCCCGACCCGCGAGGAGGTCCAGCGGATCGTCACCGAGCGGGTGACGGTATTGCTGGAGGCTCGGCTGCGCGACCGCGACCGCCTGCGCGCCGAGCGCATGCAGCGCTTCGTTCCGCTCGCCCGCAGCCTCGGCGAGACGGAAGACGAGGTGTCGATCATGGCCATGCTGCTGGACGACTACTACCAGCAGAGCCTCCACCCGACCCCCGACGACGATGAGCAGGGGCCGGGCGGCGCCCCTGGCCACGCAACCTCTCGCGGCGGCAGATCGCCGGCCGGCGCCAGGTCGCGCGGCGGCAAGCCCCCCGACCGCGGCAGGTCCAGGGATGGCGCGAGGCGCAGCGGCGGCGGCGGCGGCAAATCGGGCGACCGTGAGGGCGGCGGCTCCGGCCGCCGAGGGCGCCGGCGACGCGGCGGAGGCCGTTCCCGCTGAGCGGAGCTGCGCCGCCGGCAACGATCAGAACGGCAGGTCGTCCTCCTGGAGGCCGAAGTGGTGGCCGAGCTCGTGGAGCACGGTCTCTTGAACCTGCCGAATGATCTCCCGTCGCGAGCCCGAGATCCGCAGGATCGGACCCCGGTAGATCACCACCCGATCGGGAAGGGCACCGTACTCGACGCCACGCTCGTGCAGCGGCGTCCCCTGATAGAGGCCGAGCAGCTCGTCGCCTTCGTCCGCATCCATGCCGAGCTCGGCGAGGTCGTCGGCGGACGGCTCGTCCTCGACCACGATCGCCACGTTGTCGAGCAGCTCGCCCCACTCCTCAGGGAG
>DASWHK010000063.1:0-2271 GCA_036398215.1 Acidobacteriota bacterium
GGGTGACGCCCGCGGCCGGCATGGCCCGCGTCGGCGGCGCCGTCGCCCCCAAGCAGCTCGTCCAGTTCGAGGCGATCGGCGTCTCCTACGGGGCCGACGACGAGGAGGGCACTGACGACGACATGGAGCTGGGCGCGCTCGCCGTGACCTGGGACCTCGAGGAGTACGCTGCCACCTTCGACGACGACGACATCGAGTTCGTCGGCACCCTCGACGACAGCGGCCTGTTCACCCCGGCGATCGACGGGCCCAACCCTGAGCGCAGGGGCAACCGCAACAATATCGGCGACGTCTGGGTCGTAGCCACGTTCCCGGAGGCAGGGCTGGCGCGACCCTTGCGTGGCCGCGCCCACCTGGTGGTCACGGTGCCGATCTATCTGATGGAGCAGCGATGGGAGACCGGCCGATGAATGCGCGCACCGCCGGCCGCCCAGATCGTGTCGAGGTCCGAGTCAACGAACAGCAATGGGAGGCCGGCCGATGAACCTGCACACCGAGGTGAAGCTCGCGGCATCGAGGCGTATCGCGCCCGCCTCGAGGGAGGCCCGCCGATGACCCTGCGCGCCGAGGTGAAGCTGTCGCCCCGCGAGTTCCACGCCTTCGAGGCCGATGGCCGCAAGTTCCTCTACATGGTGCCGAGCGCCGCGGTGTTCGGCCTCGACGAGCCGGCGGCCGCCGTGCTCGAACGGCTCGGCGAGCGCAAGATGTCCGCCGCCGAGATGGTCGCCGACCTCGACGGGCGCTTCTCGCCGGACGACGTGCTGCGCAGCGTCAACGAGCTCATGCAGGTGCGCGCCATCGGCGAGGCCGGCATCCTGCAGGAGCCGGCGCCCAAGCAGATGCCGCCGACGCCGTTCCCGCTCACCACGATGGTCCTCAACGTCACCAACCAGTGCAATCTGAGCTGCGGCTACTGCTACGAGTACGGCGAGGACAAGATCGTCGACACCGAAAACGGTCGCCAGCCGAAGTTCATGAACGAGGAGACGGCGCGGCAGAGCGTCGAGTTCATGCTCGCGGAGTCGGGCGAGATCGAGACCGTGCACCTGACGTTCTTCGGCGGCGAGACGCTGATGAACTTCCCGGTGCTGCAAAAGACGGTCGAGTACGCGCGGCGGCGCGCCGGCGAGCTCGGCAAGGGCGTCGAGTTCAGCCTCACGACCAACGCCACGCTGCTGCGCCCCGACATCATCGAGTGGCTCGCCGACAACGAGATCGGCGTCACCGTGTCGATCGACGGCCCCAAGGAGATGCAGGACCAGTTCCGCGTCTTCAAGGGCGGCCGCGGCAGCTACGACATCGTCGCCCCCAAGGTGCGCGAGCTGCTGCGCCGCCATCGCAGCCGGCCGATCGGCGCCCGTGTCACGTTGACCCGCAACGTGCTCGACGTGCAACGCATCTACCGGCACCTGCACGACGAGATCGGCTTCTGGGAGGTCGGCTTCGCGCCGGTCACCACCGCCTGGGGCCGCGACTGGGCGATCGACGATGCCGGCTTCCACGCCATGCTGGCGCAGTTCAACGCCCTCGCAGAAGACTTCCTGGAGGCGGCGCTCGAGAACCGCCACCACGGCTTCTCCAACGTCAAGGACACGATCGAGGAGATCCACAAGGGGGTCAGCAAGGCCTACCCGTGCGGCGCCGGCCTCGGCCTGATGGGCGTGGCGACCGACGGCGACGTCTCGCTCTGCCACCGCTTCGCCGGCTCCCCCGAGCACAAGCTCGGCACCGTCGCCGAGGGCGTCGACCACCAGCGCCAGCAGGAGTTCCTCGAGCAGCACCACCTGGCCGAGAAGACCGACTGCCACTCCTGCTGGGCGCGGCCGCTGTGCTCGGGCGGCTGCTACCACGAGGCCTACACCCGTTACGGAACCACCACCGGCCCCAACCTCCACTACTGCGAGTGGATCCGTTCCTGGACCGACACCTGTTTGCGAGTCTACGGCGAGCTGGCCAGCCGCAACCCCGGCTACCTCGCCGTCTTCAACTGAGAGAGGCTGAACGACCGAAGGCGCGCGAGAGTGGAGCGAAGGGCGAGCGAGCTGGAGATAGACACATAGAGAGAGCGAGAGACGACATGAGACACCTGCAACCGATCAATCAGAAGGCCAGCCGGATCGAGCGCTATCTCGAGCACGACGTGGTGGCGCTCAGCGGCCAGCCGGCCGGATACCAGGCGCCGCAGCAGCCCGAGGGGCCGCACATCCCGCTGGGCTGCTCGCTGGTGTTCTCGCCGGGATGGGAGGTCGATCGCACCGGCGGCACCGCGGG
>DASWHK010000064.1:0-7039 GCA_036398215.1 Acidobacteriota bacterium
AGCCCTCCGATTCGTCCTTTGGTACTTCCTGACTTCGAGTCTTACTGCCCCCCTGAGCCCGCCTCTTCGGTCGTCTCCACCCTGGCCATCCGGAAGGCCGCGCTGCTGGCGACCCCGCGGACGAAAGCGGAGATGCGGAAACCGTCGTCCTCGGCCTGGCGAACGATCCGCCGGACGGCCGGCATGTCGTAGTGCTCGACCCTGCGGCCGAGAGCGTAGGACATGAGGCTCTCGGTGAAGTAGGTCACGAACACGTCGGAGCGATCGAGCAGGGCCTGGCGCAGGTCGGCAGGCCCGTTCAGCGGTGTCCCGTCGTACAACTCGCCGGAGGCGTCGACGCCAGTGCCGCGATCCTTGATTCGCCAGGCGCCGGTGACGTCGAAGTTGTCGAGCGCCAAGCCGATCGGGTCGATGACGTTGTGACAAGAGCTGCAGGCCGGGTTCTTGCGGTGCTCGGCAAGCTGCTCCGCCACCGACAGGAACCTGTCGCCCGCCGTGTCATCGGTCTCCTCGAGATCCGGGATGTCCGGCGGCGGTGGCGGCGGCGGGCTGCCGAGAAGCACCTCGAGCACCCACTTGCCGCGCAGCACCGGCGAGGTGCGGTTGCCGTGCGAGGTGAGCGTCAGGATGCTGCCGTGGCCGAGCAGGCCGCGGCGGCGGTCGTCGGGATATTCGACGCGTTGAAAGTCGGGGCCGTTGACGCCGGGAATGCCGTAGTGCCGGGCGAGCCGCTCGTTCACGAACGTGTAGTCGGCGGTCAGCAGATCGAGCACGCTGAGGTCCTCCCGAACGATGTGGGCGAACAACAGCTCGGTCTCGCGGTGCATCGCCTCGGCCAGGTAGTGGTCGAAGTACGGGAACGAAAGGGCGTCGGGATCGACCTTGTCGAGGTCCTGGAGCCGCAGCCACTGGGCGGCGAACCTGCTGGCCAGCGCCTCGGCATGCGGGTCCTCCAACATCCGTTGGATTTGGCTCTCGAAGACCTCGGGGTCCGCGAGCCCGCCGCCGGCGGCGACGTCGAGCAGCTGTTGGTCGGGGATCGTTCCCCAGATGAAGAACGAGAGCCGCGAGGCGAGGTCGATGTCGGAGATCGGGTAGTTCGCGCCCGGACCGACGTTGGCGGGGACCGCCTCCATTCGGAACAGGAAGTGGGGGCTGGCGAGGACCGCCTGCAGCGCGGTGCGGATCCCGCCCTCGAAGCCGCCGAAGACGGCGCCCTGATTGTAGAAAGCCATCAGGCCGGCGGTCTCGTCAGCGCTCACCGACCGCCGGTACGCGTGGGTGGCCAGCCGCGAGATGATGCTCTCGGCGCAGGGGCCCTCTTCCTCGGGCGCTGTCGGCCGGCAGGTGAAGACCTTGCGCCGGCTGACGTTGTCGGAGATCCCCGTGACCTCGAACGGTCCAACGATGAACAGATCACGCAGGTGCGTCAGCGTGGTGACGCCGTAGCCGACGCCGATCTGGGTGTCGGCGAGCGTGTGGTCGATCGGCGTGATCAGGTCGTCCTCGGGGCCCTCGAACTGGGCGATGAAGGCGGCGGCGACGCGGTGGGCGCCGGCGCGGACGTAGACCGGCTCGGTGATCATGGTCAGGCCGGTGGGATCGGCCTCCGACATGAAGCGGTCGATGTCCATGATCGCGACCCTCTCGCCGTCGATCGAGACCTCGATCTGCTCGTCCCTGACGCTGCGTCCGAACAGCAGCCCGTCGGGGTTGCCGTGCAGCAACATCTGAAACTCGTATTTGCCGTCGGCCGGGAAATTGTGGGCTACGGCGATGCCGCCGCGGGTCCCGAACGGAGCGCCCTCGACGCGCTCCTTCTGCGAAGCGGTGCGCGGGACGTTGTAGACCGTCGAGTCGCGGCCCGCATCGGGATCGCCGAGGGCGAGGCGGCTGACGTGCCCGGCGGCGCGCAGGTAGCCCTCTACGACGGTCGCCGAGGGCGTCTGGACGTCGGCGATGTTGTCGAAGCTGGCGCTGATCGTATCCGGGGGAAGGAACGTGTCGACATCGATTGAGACGCCGAGCAGATCGCGGACCGCGGCAACGTACTCGGCGCGATTGAGCCTCTGGAACGTCCGGCGCCCAGGATTCGGAGCGGCGGCGGCCGCCTCGTCGACGGTGGTCTCGAGGGCGGCGATCAGCGCCACGACCTCGGCCTCGGCCGGCTGCTGCGCGGTCTGCGGCGGCATCATGCCGGCACGCAGCTTGCGGATCATCTTCTCGGCGATCGCCGCGTTCTCGTGGGCGAGCGCGACGTCGAACGACTCGAGCGACAGGCCGCCGGTTTCCATCCTGTCGTTGTGACAGCGCATACAGAACCGGCCCACCGTCACGTTCTGCTCTTGATAGGCGATCGGCGCGGCCGGCGGCGAGGCGCCCTCTACGCTCGCCGGCGGCGGCTCGGCGCGCTGGGCGACGCCGGAGTCGACGGCGAGGCCGAGCCCGAGAATCGTGAAGACCCAGATCGCCGCCGCAAACTTCTTCATTCGCCCGTCACCTCACGCCTGAAACATTCACCACTGTGGGGATAATGACACTTGTTGCCGGCCACAGAGAAGGCCCGAGCGACAGGCCGGTGACCCTTGGCGCTCGATGGGGAGCCCCCAGGGTATTGCAGCCGACAGATCTTGGCAACAAGGGATTGCATATCCTTATTGTGCCGAAATCGGCGGAAAACCTCAACAAATCCTTGGATTTCCCGCCTACGGCCCCTGCTACGGCCCCGGCGACGACCCCTGCTCCGCCCCCGGCGACGACCCCGGCTCCGCCCCCTCCGCGTGCTCCCGAATGCAGGCCAGGAAATCATCCCCGAGGTCGGCGAGCTTCTTTTCGCCGACGCCGTGGATCTCGAGGAGCTCGCCCGGGGTGGCCGGGCGCTGGCGCGCCATGTCGCGCAAGCTGGCGTCGGAGAAGATGACGTAGGGTGGGACGTTGCGGGCCCGGGCCAGCTCGGTGCGCAGCTCCCGCAGGCGCTCGAAGAGGTCGCGGTCGACGCCCTCCCAGGAGGCCGCCTCGCGCGCCGTCGTCCGCGCCCGCTTCACCTTGATCGGCACGAGATGGACGGACCGTTCGCCGCGCAGCACCTCGGCCGAGGCCTCGTTGAGGCAGAGCACCGGGTACTCGCCGCCGCTGCGGGAGAGCAGCTCCTGGTCGAGGAGCTGGAAGGTCAGGTTCATGAGCTCCTTGCGGTCGCGGTCCTTCATCAGCCCCCAGGTGCTGAGCCGCTCGTGGCCGAGGGCGCGGATGCGCTGGGTGTCGGCGCCGCGCAGCACGTCGACGACGTGTCCCATGCCATAGCGCTGCCCGACCCGCGCCACGCAGGAGAGGATCATCTGGGCGTCGCGGCTGCCGTCGACGAGCCCCTCGGTCTCGCCGAGGCAGACGTCGCAGGCGCCGCAACCCTCCTCGCCATTGGGCGGCCGGTAGGCTTGGCCGAAGTACTCCGAGAGCGACTTGTGGCGGCAACGGCCCGGCGCGCAGAAGCGTCGAATCTCGTCGAGCAGTTGCAGCGAGGCCTCGAGGCCCTCGTGGCTCGCCGCCGCGCCGCCGCCGTCATCGTCGCGGTTGCCGGCACCGCGCTCCAGGAGCGTGCGCCAGCGGAGGGCATCGGCCGGGGAGTGCAGCAGCACGCACTCGGCCGCCAGGCCGTCGCGGCCGGCGCGGCCGGTCTCCTGCTGGTAGTGCTCGACCGATTTGGGCATGGCGGCGTGGACGACGCAGCGCACGTCGGAGCGGTCGATGCCCATGCCGAAAGCGACGGTGGCGACCACGACGTCGAGCCGCTCGCCGGTGAACGCCTCCTGGGTGCGGTGGCGGGCGCCGGAGTCGAGCCCGGCGTGATAACAGGCGACCCGATGCCCCTCGCCGGCGAGAAAATCGGCCAGCTTCTCGGTGTCTTTGCGGCTGATGCAGTAGACGATCACCGCCTCGCCGGCGTGCCGCCCCAGCACCTCGCGCACCTGCTCGTTGCGACCGAGGCGCGGTACCAGCCGGTAGATCAGGTTGGGACGGTCGAAGCGCCCCACCAGCACGGCGGGATCGTCCAGGCCGAGCTGCTCGACGATGTCGGCCCGCACCCGCTCGGTGGCGGTGGCGGTGTAGGCGTGGAGCGTGGCGCCGGGGACCCGCTGCTTGAGGACGCGGAGCTGGCGATACTCGGGGCGGAAATCGTGGCCCCAATGGCTGATGCAGTGGGCTTCGTCGACGGCAAACGTGTGGATGCCGAGGTCTTCGACCGTCTGCAAGAACCAGGGGGTGACCAGGCGCTCCGGCGAGACGAAGACGAGCCGGCAGTCGCCGGAGGCGATGAAGCGCTTCGCCTCGGCCCGCTCCCCCGCCTCCTGGGCACTGTGCAGGGCGGTCGCCGGATAGCCGTTGGCGCGCAGGCCGTCGACCTGGTCTTTCATCAACGAGATCAGCGGCGAGACGACGATGTCGGTGCGCCCGGTCAGCAGCGGCGGCACCTGGTAGCAGAGCGACTTGCCGCCGCCGGTGGGCAGCACCACCAGCGAGTCGCGCCGCTCGAGGCCGGCGCGCACCGCCTCCTCCTGCAGAGGCCGCAGCCGCTCGTAGCCCCAGACCCGCCGCACGATGCCCAGGATCGCATCGCGGTCGACCGCCGTCTCGAAGGGAAGGGGCTTCATCGTCCACACCATGCCATATTTGACGGCCACGAGGCGGCGATGTCCCGCAAACCCTCTGTCGGGGCCGGCGACCCCAACGCCGCCGTCACCCGTGCTGATGGCAGGTGATGGAGAAGGGGAAGGGGAAGGGGGGGCGATGAGACCGCGCAGGAGCCGTCGCCCGGGGTGATCGGGACGGCGACCGCCGGCGACGACGGCCGAGCCCGCCCCCTTCCGCCAAGTGCGTCAGAAATCTAGCTTCAGGCCGGCGACCAGGGTGCGTGGCAGGCCAGGGCGGACACCCGCCGGGCGCCGCGCCACGATGTAGGCGTGATCGGTGAGGTTCTCGATCGCTGCATAGGCGAGGGCATGATCGTTGATCCGAACCTCGCCGGTGAAATCCCAGACCAGAAAGCTGTCGGTCGCCCGAGCGGGGTCGACGGGGCCTCGGGACGCCTCGGTGCGCATCGCGCTGTTGTACGTGGCTCCGAGCTCGAGCCGCCAGCCCCCGCGATCGACGCCGATGCCCATCGCAAGCTGGTGTTCCGGTAGATACGGAAGGCGATCGCCCGCCTCGACGTCACCCCACGGCCCGAAATCGCTGGCGAAGGAGTTCCGAAACGTGCCGCGCGTGTAGGTGTACGCCGCCCGTACGGGCAGGGCGACCTCCCAGCCGGGGGCAGCGAGGTCGTGGCGCGCCGCCGCCTCGAGACCGATCACGTCGACTCGGCCGCCGTTGAACAGGTCGCCCGTGCCGCTGCCGCCCGTAGCGAGCGTGTCGGCGCCCAGCAAGTTCGAGTAGTCGCTGTAGAACCCCGTCAGCTCGATCCCGAGCTGCCCGCGGGCGAATCGCGCGCCGGCCTCATAGTTGACGCTCTCTTCCGGCTCGGTGAAGTCCGAAGCCCCCGGCCCCGGAGGGCTGAACCCCCGATGCACACCACCGAACAGCCGCAGCTCGGAGGTCGCGTCGTAGCCCACGCCGATGCCCGGCACCACGACATCGACGTCGTTGGTGCGAATGCCCGTCGGAGCGGTGCGCCCCGGGTCGGCGCTGGAGAAATCGGTGCGCACGAGCTCGATCATCTCGAGGCGAACGCCGGGGATGAAGCTCCACCTGCCCCAGTCGATCTGGTCCTGGGCGAACAGCGCCCAGGCGCTCGCATCGGCGATCCGGTTGCTCTGGCTGCCCGGTGCACCGGCCTGCGTCAGACGCATCTCGCCATCGAGCATCTGGAAGCGATCCTCGTGCTGGAAGCGGTCCTCCTGGTCCTCGTGGTAGCGCAGGCCGAGCTCGAGCTGGTTGACGACGGCGCCGGTGTCGGGTCGCCAGCCCACCACGGTCTGGATGCCTTGAGCGTAGTAGTCGCGGTTGTTGGCCCGCACCGCGAGTGCGTCTGCGTCGCTGTCCGCGCCCTTGGCGATGGCGAGCTCGGGCGCGAACGCCACCGTGTCGGCGAAGATGCCACTGATGCCGCGGCCGTTGATGCTCTGCAGCTTGTACCAACCGCGGAAGAAGTCGTTGCGGTAGGCGATGGCCGTCACGTCGAGGCCGGGTGTCAACGCCGCGAAGTAGCGGACCTGGTATTGCTCGTGGTCGGAACGGAAGACGTCCTCCTGCGAGCCGGCGTAGCGCCGCAGCGGGTTGGCGCGAAAGTCCTCGTCCGTGAGGCCGAGATAGGTCTCGTCGGCCACCTGTTTGGTCTTGCCGACCTTGACCTCGAGATCCTGGTATATCGATGCCGCCGGGTCGCTGTTGAGGCGGAGCTTGACCAGGTAATCCTGGATCTCGAAGCCGGTGTCGCCGCCGCCGTCGAGCTCCTTGAACCCGTCGCTGACGATCTGGTAGGTCTCCAGCAGCCAGCCGTAGCGGCTCCCGGAATCGCCGATCGTCAGGTGGCCGCGGCCGGTACCGTACTCACCGGCGCCGAACCGGGCGCGGACATTGAAATCGTTGGGGATCCCGGTCGACATCAGGTTGAGCGCGCCGCCGGTGGTGCGCGGGCCGTACTTCACCTGGCTGGAGCCCTTGCGGACCTCGATCGCTTCCATGCGTCCGGCGGTCGGGAAGTAGTAGGCCGCCGGCGCGGCGTACGGCGCCGGCGCCACCAGCACACCGTCTTCCATCAAGGTGATCTTGGCGCTGCGCTCGCTGCCGGTGCCGCGCAACCCGATGTTGGGTCGCAGCCCGAAGCCTTCCTCCTCCTGCAGGTTGATCCCGGGAATCTGGCGGAGGATGCGGTTGATGTCGTCGAAGGCCTGGCGTTGCCGCTCGAGGTCGGCGAGGGTGAGAAAGTGGGCCGAGCCGGGGATGTCGCGAATCTTCGCAGCGTCGCCGATCACCATCACGCGCTCGTTGATCACCAGCGCCCGTGCGGCGCGCTCCTGTTGCGCCGGCTCGGGATCGGCGGCGCCCG
>DASWHK010000065.1:0-27152 GCA_036398215.1 Acidobacteriota bacterium
TTCTCGACCCACAAGGGCGCCATCGACCACGACCAGCTCATCGGCGAGCCCTACGGCCGCGCCTTCACGACCCGCTCCGGCCACGGCGTGGTGGCGATGTACCCGACCTGGGTCGACCGCATGATGAAGGTGCAGCGCCGCACCAACATCATGTACCCGAAAGACGTCGCCTGGCTGATCGCCAACCTCGGTCTCGGCGCCGGCCATCGGGTCGTCGAGCTCGGTGCCGGCTCGGGGGCGATGACCATCGCCCTCGCCCACGCGGTCACCCCCGGGGGCAAGGTCTTCTCCTACGATCGCCGGCCGGAGTTCCTCGAGCTGGCGGCGGCGAACTGCGAGCGAGCCGGGGTCGACGCCGGCCTGCTCGAGTTCCGCCTGCGCCAGGAAGGGGAGGGGCTGGAGCCCGAGGTCGATGCGGTGATGTGCGACATCCCGGAGCCCTGGGCGGAGGCGACGGCGGCGCGCGCCAGCCTGATCGGCAGCGGCCGCTTCGCGGCCGCCACCCCGACCTTCAACCAGGCCGAGAAGCTCGCCGCCTGCCTGGTGGGCGAGGGCTTCGCCATGGTCCAGACGATCGAGATCCTGGTGCGCGAGATCCTCGCCCGCCCAGGACGGACGCGGCCGGCCCACCGGATGGTCGGCCACACCCAGCTGCTGACCACGGCGATCAACGTGATGTCGTGAGGGCGCTGGCGGAAAGCTGGCGTAGGCCGCTTTTGTCGTCTTCCTGTGCCCACTCCTCCACGCTCTGGCGACGACGGACGACGGCAAATGCCAGCTAGGTGCTGGGAGGCGGTCGCCTGATGGCGACGCTCGACGAAGGCGGGCGGGCTCTGGAGATCCTCGATCGCATCGACGAGGCCTACCCGGACGCCGGCATCGAACTGCGCTTCGAGAACCCGCTGCAACTCCTGGTGGCGACGATCCTCTCGGCGCAGTGCACGGACAAGCGGGTCAACGAGGTGACCGCGACCCTGTTTCAGGACTATCCCGACGCCCGCTCCTTCGCCGGCGCCGACCCCGGGGCCCTCGAAGAAGCCGTCCGGCCCACCGGCTTCTTCCGCCAGAAGGCGAAGAACATCCGCGCCTGCTGCGCCGACATCGTGGCGCGCTTCGCCGGCGAGGTCCCCGACACGATGGAGGACCTCACCTCGCTCGCCGGCGTCGGCCGCAAGACCGCCAGCGTCATCCTGGCGGTCGCCTTCGACAAGCCGGCGATCGCCGTCGACACCCACTGCCGCCGCGTCGCCCAGCGCCTGGCCCTCACCGCCGAAAACGACCCCGACAAGATCGAGGCCGACCTGAAGAACACCTACCCCGAGGACCGCTGGACCGACATCACCCGCCTGTTCATCTGGCACGGCCGCTACACCTGCAAGGCCCGCAAGCCCCTCTGCGAGGATTGCGTCCTTCCCGACCTCTGCCCCTGGTACCAGGACAACCTCGCGTAGCGGCCGCCGACGATGCCCGGCGAGCTCCCGAGGGCGGTGCACCTGAGTGCCGGCGCCGTCCTCAATGAGGCGGGCCGTTGCTTGAGCCCTGTAAATATTTACGGTATCCTGGAGTTGTCCTGCAAGCAGCCGCTGTTACCTATAGGTTTGGAATCATGAGCACCACCCTGACCCGCCGGCAGCGCGCCATCTACGAGTTCGTCGTCGACTGCGTGCGCAGCCATGGGATCCCGCCGAGCCTCACCGAGATTGCCGAGGCGTTCGAGCTGGCGTCGGCCTCGGGCGTCGCCGACCACCTGCGGGCGATCGAGCGCAAGGGCTACATCCGGCGGCGGCCCGGGGTCTCGCGGGGGATCGAGCTGGTCGACGCCAGGCGACGGCGCGCCGACAATGGCGCCGTGCGGGTGCCGGTGGTCGGTTCGCTGCCGGCGGTTCGGCGGCTGAGGCCAAGGGAAGAAGGCCGGCGGCACCTGCTGTTTGACGGCAGGGTGGCGCGGCGCGGGGCGATCGCGGTGCGGGTGGACCTGGCGGGCCTCGAGGGCCATGGCATCCTGCCGGGCGATTACTTGATCGTCGTTCAGGGGGCCCGGACCTCCGCAGGCGAGATGGCGCTGGCCCACCTGGGACGCACCACCGCGCTGGTCGAGGTGCTGCCGGGGCGGCGCCGGGTGCGGCGTCTGGATGAGGGAAAGGAGCTGGCCGACAGCTTCGAGCTGCTGGGCCGGGTGGTCGCGGTGCTGCGGGAGATGAACGGAGCCACGAGGAAGGGCCGAGGGTGATGCATACGCGAGGGCTCGACGCCAGCGCCGGAACGTCGTTCCGGAGGAAGGGCCGGCAATGATCCGCTTCGACAGGTTTACGGTGAAGGCGCGGGAGGCGGTGCAAAGCGCCCAGGAGCTGGCGCAGTCGCTCCACCAGCAGGGCGTCGGCGGCGCCCACCTGCTGGCGGCGCTGCTGGAGCAGCGCGAGGGCGTGGTGCGCAACATCATCGAGCGCCTCGGCGGCGATCCCGAGGCGATCTCGGAAGCCGCCCGCCTGGAGATCGGCAAGGGGCCCCGCGTCAGCGGCGCCGCCGCCGGTGAGACGTACCTGGAAAACGACGCCAAGCAGGCGCTCGAGAAGGCCCAGGACGAGGCCGACCAGCTCGACGACAAGTACGTCTCCACCGAGCACATCCTGCTCGGCCTGTTGGGCGCCGGGGCCGCCGCCGGGACCATCCTGCGCGACGCCGGCATACAGCGCGACTCCCTGTTCGCGGCGCTCAAGCAGATCCGCGGCAGCATGCGGGTGACCGACCCCAACCCCGAGGACAAGTACAACGCCACCGAGCAGTACGGCGTCGACCTCACCGAGATGGCGCGGCGCGGCAAGCTCGATCCGGTGATCGGCCGCGACGAGGAGATCCGGCGGGTCGTGCAGGTGCTGTCGCGGCGGACCAAGAACAACCCGGTGCTGCTCGGCGATCCCGGCGTCGGCAAGACGGCGATCGTCGAGGGGCTGGCGCAGCGGATCGTCAACGGCGACGTTCCCGAGAGCCTCAAGAACCGCCGCGTGGTGCGCATGGACATCGGCTCGATGCTCGCCGGCGCCAAGTACCGCGGCGAGTTCGAGGACCGACTGAAGGCCTTCCTGCGCGAGATCCAGGAGGACACCGACGTCATCCTGTTCATCGACGAGCTCCACACGGTGGTCGGCGCCGGCGCCGCGGAGGGCGCGGTGGACGCCGCCAACATGCTCAAGCCGCCGCTGGCCCGCGGCGAGCTGCACGCGGTGGGCGCCACGACGCTGACCGAGTACCGCAAGTACATCGAGAAGGACCCGGCGCTGGAGCGCCGCTTCCAGCCGGTGATGGTCGGCGAGCCGTCGGTCGAGGAGACGATCTCGATCCTGCGCGGCCTCAAGGAGCGCTACGAGGTCCACCACGGCGTGCGGATCAAGGACAGCGCCCTGGTCGCCGCCGCCAACCTCGCGGAGCGCTACATCGCGGACCGCTTCATGCCCGACAAGGCCATCGACCTGGTCGACGAGGCGGCCTCGCACCTGCGCATGGAGATCGACAGCCTGCCGGTGGCCCTCGACGAGCTGGAGCGCCGCCAGCGGCAGCTGGAGATCGAGCGCCAGGCGCTGGCCAAGGAGCGCGACAAGGAGTCGAAGGAACGGCTGCAGAAGATCGTCGCCGAGCTCGAAGCCCTATCCGCCGATTACGAGGAGCAGAAGCGGCGCTGGCAGGCGGAGAAGGACCAGGTCGCCGCCATCCAGGGCCTCAAGCGCGAGATCGAAGAGGCGCGCGGCGCCGCCGAGCGCGCCGAGCGCGAGGGCGATCTGGGCCGCGCCGCCGAGCTCCGCTACGGCGTCATTCGTGATCGGGAGGCGGCGCTCGAGACGGCGCGCAAGCAGCTCCAGGAGATCCAGAGCGACGGCGGCATGCTCAAAGAGGAGGTCGACGCCGACGACATCGCGGCGGTGGTCTCCGGGTGGACGGGCATCCCGGTCAGCCGCCTGCTCGAGGGCGAGACCGAGAAGCTGCTGCACATGGAGGAGCGCCTGCACCGGCGCGTGATCGGGCAGGACGAGGCGATCGAGGCGGTCTCCAACGCGGTCCGCCGGGCCCGCGCCGGCCTGCAGTCCGAGCAGCGGCCCTACGGCTCGTTCTTCTTCCTCGGCCCCACCGGGGTCGGCAAGACCGAGCTCGCCAAGGCGCTCGCCGAGTTCCTCTTCGACAGCGCCGACGCCTTGACGCGCGTCGACATGACCGAGTACATGGAGCGCCACGCGGTTGCCCGCCTGATCGGCGCGCCCCCCGGCTACGTCGGCTACGACGAGGGCGGCTACCTGACCGAGGCGGTGCGCCGCAAGCCGTACTCGGTGATCCTCTTCGACGAGACCGAGAAGGCGCACCCCGACGTCTTCAACATCCTGCTGCAGATCCTCGACGACGGGCGGCTCACCGACGGCAAGGGGAGGACGGTGGACTTCTCGAACACCGTGATCATCATGACCTCGAACGTCGGCAGCCAGTACCTGCGCGACGCCGAAAACGCCGGCTCCGAGAAGGTCCGCGAGCGGGTGTTCGCCGAGCTCCGCGACACCTTCCGGCCCGAGTTCCTCAACCGTATCGACGAGATCATCCTCTTCCAGCCGCTGAGCGGCGCCCAGCTCGACGAGATCGTCGGCCTGCAGCTGCAGGACCTCAACCGGCGGCTGGCGGCCAGGCGCCTGCGCCTCGAGCTGACCGACGACGCGGCGAAGTTCATCGCCAAGCGCGGCTACGATCCCGCCTACGGGGCGCGGCCGCTGCGGCGCGTCTTCCAGAAGCTGATCGAGAACGAGCTGGCGCAGGGGATCCTCGCCGGCGAGCTCGAGGAAGGCGATACGATCCGCGCCGACATCGACCCCAGCGACTCGATCCTCGTCTTCCGCAAGGTCGCCTCGGCGCCGGTCGAGTCCGAGGAGGGGGAGGCGGGCGGGCCCGGGGCCGGCGTCGACGAGGAGGCCGAAGTGGTCGAGCCCGAGGCGGGCGTCGAAGCGGAGACGGCCGAGCCGGAGGCCGCCGTCGAGGCGGAGGTCGAGAGCTGAGCGCGACGACGATGGCAGCCAAGAAGGACTATTACGCGGCGCTGGGCGTCGCCAAGGATGCTTCGGCGGAGGAGATCAAGCGCGCCTACCGCAAGCTGGCGCGCAGGCACCACCCGGACGTCAACCCCGGCGATCCCGCCGCCGAGGAGCGCTTCAAGGAGGTCGCCGAGGCCTACCACGTGGTCGGCGACAAGGAGCGTCGCGCCGCCTACGACCGTGGGCCCGAGCAGTTCGCCCAGGAGTTCGACCTCAGCGACTTCATGCGCGAGTTCACCCAGGGCGTCGGCCGGGGCGGCGGGATCTCGTTCGGCCTCGGCGGCATCTCGTTCGGCGGCGGCATGGGCGACCTCTCCGACCTGTTCGGCGGGCGGGCGGCGGCGGGCGGGCGCGGCCGCGCCTACACGGCGGTGCAGCCGGGACGCGACGTCGAGGTCGAGCTGCCGCTGAGCTTCGAGGAGGCGATCGAGGGCACCGAGAAGGCCGTCCGCTACCAGTTGCCGGGAGCCGGCGGCGGCGTCGAGACGGTCTCGACCAAGGTCCGCATTCCCGCCGGGGTCGAGGACGGCAAGCGCATCCGCGTCTCCGGCCGTGGCGAGCCGGGGCAGGGCGGGGCGCCCAGCGGGAACCTCTACCTGCGTCTCCAGGTGGCGCCGCATCGCCTGTACAAGCGCCGCGGCCGCGATCTCTACCTCGATCTGCCGGTGACGGTGTACGAAGCCGGCCTGGGCGCTACCATTCGGGTTCCCACGTTCAACGGCAAGGCGACGATCAAGCTGCCCGAGGGCACCCGCAACGGTCAGGTCATCCGGCTGGCCGGGCGCGGCGTCGGCGGCAAGAAAAGCGAGGGGGGCGAGAAGCCGGGCGACCTCTTCGTGACCGTGCGCATCGAGCTGCCGGGCGAGCTCGACCCGAAGACCAAGGAGCTGCTGCAGCAATTCGAGCGCGAGCGCCCCTACGACCCTCGCCAGCGGCTCGACTGACCCGACAGGATCGCACCCATGGCCGAGATCAAGGATCCCAATCTGAGCGAGCTCGTCGGGCCCCTCGAGAGCGTCGACGACCTGCCGCGCGCCATCGCCGGAACGATCCCGGTGTTGCCGCTGCGCGGCAGCGTCCTGTTCCCGGGGATCGTCATGCCGCTGCTGGTGGCGAAGCCGTCGTCGCTGGCGCTGATCGAGTCGGTGCGCGCCGGCAACAAGCTGTTCGCGACCGCGGCGGTGGTGCCGGACGCCCCCGACGAGCCCGGGCCCGAGCACACCTTCGCGCGGGGGACCCTGGCGCGCATCCTCAAGACCCTCGAGCTGCCCAACGGCAAGCTCAACGTCATCGTGCAGGGCATCGCCCGCCTCGACGTCGACCGCATCGGGGTGACCGACCCGTTCTTCAAGGCCAAGGCGAGCCTGGTCGAGTCGCAGCCGGCGGAAGCGAGCGTCGAGCTCGACGCCCTGATCGTCAGCGTCCAGCGGCTGCTGCAGCAGATCGTCAAGCTGCCCAGCAACCTGCCGCCCGAGGTGCAGACGCTGGCCAGCGCCTCCACCGACCCCGGCAGCCTCGCCGACCTGGTCGCCGCCCACCTCAGCCTCTCGGTCGACGAGAAGCAGCAACTGCTGGAGGCCGACGACACCGTCGAGCGCCTCAAGCTGGTGGTCAGCCACCTGGCGCGGCAGGTGCAGATCTTCGAGCTCTCGCAGAAGATCGAGTCCGAGGTCCAGGACGAGATCGACAAGAGCCAGCGGGAGTTCTACCTGCGCGAGCGGCTGCGGGCGATCCGCCGGGAGCTCGGCGAGGAGGACGAGGGGCTCGCCGAGGTCGAGGACCTCGGCAAGCGCATCGACGAGGCGGCCATGCCCGAGGACGTCGAGAAGGTCGCCCGCCAGGAGCTCGAGCGGCTGGCGCGGATGTCGCCGGCGGCGGCCGAGCACAACGTCGTGCGCACCTACATCGACTGGCTGCTCGACGTTCCCTGGGGGCGCACGACCGACGACAGCCTCGATCTGCGCGGCGCCGCGACGATCCTCGACGAGGACCACTATGACCTCGACAAGGTCAAGAAGCGCATCCTCGAGTACCTCGCGGTCCGCAAGCTCAAGCCCGACATGAAGGGCCCGATCCTCTGCTTCGTCGGGCCGCCCGGTGTCGGCAAGACCTCGCTGGGGCGCTCGATCGCCCGCGCCTTGGGGCGAGAGTTCGTCCGCATCTCGCTGGGCGGCATCCATGACGAGGCGGAGATCCGCGGCCATCGCCGGACGTACGTCGGCGCGCTGCCGGGGCGCATCGTCCAGGGCTTGAAGCGCGCCGGGTCGATGAACCCGGTGTTCATGCTCGACGAGATCGACAAGCTCGGCAACGACTTCCGCGGCGACCCCTCCTCGGCGCTGCTCGAGGTGCTCGATCCGGAGCAAAACAACAGCTTCTCCGACCACTACCTCGAGGTTCCGGTCGATCTTTCGAAGGTGCTCTTCATCGCCACCGGCAACGTGCCGGAGCAGATTCCCGACGCGCTGTTCGACCGCATGGAGATCCTCGAGATCCCGGGCTACACGGCCGAGGAGAAGACGCTGATCGCGCAGCGCTTCCTGGTGCCGCGACAGCGCTCCGATCACGGCCTGACCCCCGAGCACCTGCGCTTCGAGGACGACGCCATCGCGGCGATCGTGCAGAGCTACACCGAGGAGGCCGGCGTCCGCGGCCTCGAGCGGCAGATCGCGGCGATCTGCCGCGCCGTGGCGCGCGGCGTGGCCGAACGCCTCGACCAGGAGAGGGAGGACGCCGAGACCGGCAAGAAGGACAAGCCGCGGGCGAAGGGGAAGGAACCCGCCGCCGAGGCCGTCTCCGCCCCCGCGAGCGTCGCGGCCGCGGCGCCGGTCGAGGTGGTGACCCCCGAGTCGCTGCACCGGTTCCTCGGGCCGGTCCAGTACTTCTCCGACGTCGCCGAGCGAACCGCCCGCCCCGGGGTGGCGATCGGCCTCGCCTGGACGCCGTACGGCGGCGACATCCTGTTCGTCGAGGCCACCAAGATGCCCGGCAAGGGCGAGCTGACGCTGACCGGCCAGCTCGGCGACGTGATGAAGGAGTCGGTGCAGGCGGCGCTCTCCTACCTGCGCAGCCACGCCGACGATCTGGGCATCGGCGCCAAGGAGTTCGAGCGCAGCGACCTGCACGTCCACGTGCCGGCCGGCGCCGTCCCCAAGGACGGCCCTTCGGCGGGGATCACGATGCTGGTGGCGCTGGCGTCGTTGCTGTCGGGTCACGCGGTGCGCTCCGACCTCGCCTTGAGCGGTGAGATCACGCTGCGCGGCCTTGTGCTCCCGGTTGGCGGCATCAAGAACAAGGTGCTGGCGGCGCGGCGGGCGGGCATCCGCAAGGTGGTGCTTCCGGCCAAGAACGAGAAGGACCTCGAGGAGGTCCCGGAGCAGGCTCGCAGCGGCCTGGAGTTCATCTTCGTCCACGAGATCGGCGAGGTCCTCGACATCGCGCTGTGCCCCGAGCCGGCGCCGCCGCGCAAGGCCGGCAAGCGCGGCGCGTCCGGCAAGCGGCCGGCCGGTTCCGCGCCCCGCAAGCACGGCGGCGACAAGCAGCCGCCGGCGCCCCGCCGCGCCTAGCAGGCCGTGGTGGGTTCGGTAGCGGAGGGCAAAGATCGGCTGCAAGGCGCCCGGACGACGGCAGCCGAGAGGCGGCGATGAGCTGTCGTCTGTACCTGCTCCGCCACGGGGTGACCGAGTCGAACCGCAACGGCCGCTACATGGGTCGCTCGCACGAGCCGCTCTCCGGTGACGGCCGCTGGCAAGCCCGCCAGCTCGCCCTCCGCCTCGCGCAGGTCGACCTCAGCGCCGTCTACAGCAGCCCGCTGCGCCGCGCCCAGGAGACCGCCGAGATCGTCGCCGGGTCGCACCGCCTGCCGGTCGAGACGGAGCCGGGCTTCATCGAGCTCGACCTGTCGCGCTGGGCCGGGCTGTCGGCCGCCGAGATCGAGGCGAAGGACCCCGAGGCGTGGCACACTTGGTGCGACGATCCGTCGCGGCTGGCCCTCGCGGGGATCGAGCCCTTCGCTGATCTGGCGAGCCGCGTGAAGGGCGCCGTCGAGGGCCTCCGCCGGCGCCACCCGAACCACTCGATCGCTGTCGTGACCCACGATGGAGTCGTGAGAATGGCCGTGCTGCAGGCGATGGAGTTGGCGCTGACGCACTACCGCTCGATCCCGGTCGACAACACTTCGATCACGATCCTCGAGCTCGGAGGGGTCCGCCCCTACTTGCGGGCGCTCAACGACATCGGCCACCTGACCGACTCCGCCAGCGCCCTGGGCTCCGGCCGCGGGCCGGCCGACCGATGAGCGATACCGCCGAGGCAACACGGGGGCGCGAGGGAGCGATCCTGGCGATCGCCCGGGCCCTCAACGCGGCGCTGACCGTGGAGACGGCGGTGGCCCACGTTCTCGAGCTGATCGGCGAGGCGCTGGCCGCCGACGCCGTCTCGATCTTCGTGCGCGAGAGCGACGACCGCGGCAGCGAGGACCTGCAGGTGTCGTTCGCCCGCCGCGGCGGCGGGCTCGAGCGGGGGGCGGTCTCGATCGCCCTCGGCCTCAGCGGCCTGGTGATCGAGACCGGCAGGCCGGTCCTGGTCGACGACGTCAGCCGCGAGCCGCGCTTCCGCGGCAAGCTCGACGCGACGTTCGGCACCCGGACGCGCTCATTGATCGCGGTGCCGATGGCGCGACGTGACGCCGTCAACGGGCTGATCGAGGCGATCCGCGAGCGGGTGGAGCCGTTCGGCGAGGACGATCTCGAGTTCCTGACCGCGGTGGGCGCCGAGCTCGCGGTGGCGGTGGAGAACGCCCGGCTGATCAGCCGCCTGCAGGAGGACGTGCGCACCCGCGAGCTGCTGCTGGAGGCGGCGCGCGCCGTCGGCAGCTCGCTGGACCTCGAGAAGGTGATGGGGGCGCTGTTCACCACGCTCGGCGAGCTGGTCCCTTACGACGCGGTGGGCGTCTATCTTCTCGACCGCGAGACCGGCGCCCTCGCGGACTTCCAACACCGCGGGTATCCAGCCGGTGCCGCCGGGCTGCTCAGCGAGCGCCCCGGGAAGGGGATCAGCGGATGGGCCGCCCGCCACCGGACCAGCGTCAACGCCGGCCGCGTCAAGGACGACCTGCGGTATCTGGAGGCGCGGCCGTCCACCCAGTCCGAGGTGGCGGTGCCGATCATCCGCCACGGTGACGTGATCGGCGTGATCACCGTCGAGTCCGACGAGCCCGACGCCTACACGGATCGGCAGGTGGCGCTGCTGGAGATCTTCGCCGCCCACGTCGCCGGGGCGATCACCAACGCCCGCCTCTACCAGCGCGATCGCGAGCGATCGCGCATCGATCACGAGATCGAGCTCGCCCGTCAGATCCAGCGGGCGGCGTTGCCGGCCGTGCCGCTGGTCGTCGGAGGCGTCGAGGCGGCCGGCGTCAACGTCGCCTCGAACGTGGTCGGCGGCGACTACTTCGATTACTTCAGGGCCTCGGATCGGCATGTCGCCATCGCCCTCGCCGACGTCTCGGGGCACGGCCTCTCGGCCTCGCTGCTGATGTCGGCGGTGCGCAGCGGCGTGCGGCTCACCGCCGACGCCGAGACCTCACCGGCCGAGCTGATCGGCAGGCTGGCGCGGTTGCTGTACGAATCGACGCCGTCCAATCAGTTCGTGGCCACGGTGTTCGGCCTGCTGGAGATCGGCAGCGGCGAGCTCGTCGTCACCAATGGCGGCCACGTGCCGCCGCTGCGTATCGGCGCCGGCGGAGGCCACGAGCTGTTGCCGAGCGACGGCCTGGTGCTCGGCGCCTTTCCGGACAGCACCTATCGAGAGCAGAGGCTGCAGCTGCAGCCGGGCGACATCCTGGTCTTCTACACCGACGGGCTGACCGAGATGTCCAACCCCGAGGGCGAGGAGTTCGGCTGCGAGCGGCTGGCGGCGATCGTCAGCCGCTGCCGCGACCAGCGGCTCGCCGACATCATCGCCGAGGTGCGACGGGGCGCCCGCGAGTTCCGCGGCGCGGCGCCGCGCGAGGACGACGTCACGCTGATGCTGGTTCGCTGGAACGGGCCTGCGGGCTAGCTCTCTTTGTTCCGCGCCGCCCGGGCCGCTTCCAGGAGCTCGGCGAGGCGGCGCTCGAAGCCGCGGTCGGAGGGCTCGTAGTAGCGGCGGCCGGCGAGGGCCTCGGGCAGGCAGCTGATCGCCGCGACGCCCTCCGGCTCGTCGTGGGCGTAGCGGTAGCCCTCGCCGTAGCCGAGCTCGGCGAGCAGCGGCGTCACGGCGTTGCGCAGGTGCATCGGCACCGGCGGGTTCTCCTGATGGATCACGTCCTGGCGGGCGGCGTCCCAGGCGCGGTAGGCGGCGTTGCTCTTCGGCGCCGCCGCCAGGTAGAGGGCAACCTCGGCGAGCGCCAGGTTGCACTCGGGCAGCCCGAGCTTCTCGACCGCCGCGAAGCCGGCGACGGCGAGCTGCAGGGCGGCCGGGTCGGCGAGGCCGACGTCCTCGCTGGCGATGCGCACCAGCCGGCGCGCCAGGTAGCGGGGATCGGCGCCGCCCTCGAGCATCCGCACCAGCCAGTAGACCGCGGCGTCGGCGTCGCTGTTGCGGATGCTTTTGTGCAGCGCCGAGATCAGGTTGTAGTGCTCCTCGCCGCGCTTGTCGAAGCGCACCGTGCGGGACTGCATCGCCTCGCGCGTGGCGGCCTCGTCGATGCGGCCACCGGATCGGGCGGCGCTCGCGGCGGCCAGCTCCAGCGTGGTCAGCGCGACGCGGGCGTCGCCGTCGGCGAAGCGGGCGATCGCCTCGAGGATCTCGTCGCTCGCCTCGAAACCGGCCCCGCCGAGACCGCGCGGCGCCGGCTCGGCGAGCGCCCGCTCGAGAATGTGCACGAGGTCGGCGGCACCGAGCGGCTCGAGCCTGACGATCTTGCAGCGCGACAGCAAGGGGGAGACGAGCTCCAGGGCGGGGTTCTCGGTGGTCGCCCCGATCAGCGTCAGGTCGCCGCTCTCGAGGTGAGGGAGAAAGGCGTCCTGCTGGCCCTTGTTGAAGCGGTGGATCTCGTCGATGAACAGGATCGTCCGCCGGCCGAGGCGCCGGTGCCGGGTGGCGTCCTCGGCAATCGAGCGGACCTCGCGGACGCCGCTGAGCACCGCCGAGAGGGCCACGAAGTCGGCCTCGGTGGCGCGGGCAACCATCCGCGCCAGGGTGGTCTTGCCGCTCCCGGGCGGCCCCCACAAGATGATCGAGACCAGCTCGGAGCCGTCGATGATCCGCCGCAGCAGCTTGCCGGGGGCGGTGGCGTGCTGCTGGCCGACGAACTCGTCGATGGAGCGTGGCCGCATGCGGTCGGCGAGCGGCGAGCCGGCGGGCTCGGCGCCGCCGGGGGCGGGATCGTCGAAGAGGTCGAGCGGGGCTTCGGGTACCATCGTGCGGCCAGCCTGCGAACGAGCGGAGAGAGGCATGGACGAGGGGTACATTAGCAGCCCGCCGCGGACCGGCGGCGGGCCGGCGGGCGACGGGCGCCGCGGCGACGAGCATCGGTCCACCGGCGGGCGATGCCGGTGAGCCCCGGGAAGGGCGATGCCGCCGAGCTCGAGCGGGCGGCGGCGGCCGTGGCCGCGGGCGGCGTGGTCGGCTACCCGACGGAGACCTACTACGCGCTCGGCGCCGATCCGCGACAGGCCGCGGCGCTCGACCAGGTCCTGCGGCTCAAGGGTCGCGAGGCCGCCGGCAAGCCCTTGCTGCTGCTGATCGCCGAGCTCTCCGAGGTCGCCGAGTGGGCGTCGGCGCCGCCGCCGGCGTTCGCACCCTTGGCGGCGCGCTTCTGGCCGGGGCCGCTGACGCTGATCCTGGCGGCGGCGCCGGGGGTGCCGGCCCCGCTCCTCGGGTCGCGGGGCGGCGTCGCGCTGCGCCTGACCTCGCATCCGCTGGCCCGCCGGCTGATCGCCGCCTGCGGGGGAGCGCTGACCGGCACCTCCGCGAACCGCGGCGGCCGCCCGCCGGCACGCCGCGCCGGCGAGGTGCGGCGGGCGTTCGGCGCCGCCCTCGCGGCGCTCGTCGACGGCGGTGAGACGCCCGGAGGGCCGCCCTCGACGTTGCTCGATCTGACCGTATCGCCGCCGGCGGTGCGGCGCGCCGGGGCGATCCCGGAGTCGGCGATCGCCGCCGTCCTGGAAACGAGCTGACCCGCGGGGAGACCTTGGTATAATCGCCTCGCTCCCGAGCGTGCCGGAGCGAGGGAAGGCCGCCGGCCTCTCGAGCCCTCTGTTCAGGCGGCGACCTGGCCGCCGCGTCGAAGCGCCTGAGGCGCCCCTTGGAGACGAGCCCGTGGCCGAACGGCAAACCGTCATGACCCGTCATGAGTAGCCGCGAAGGGCAGGTCTCGAAAACCGGCGGCGTGCCCGCGGTGCGCGGCCGCTACTGGATCCGGACGTACGGCTGCCAGATGAACGTCCACGATTCGGAGATCTACGCGGGCCAGATGCGGAAGCTCGGCTTCGTGCCGGCGGAATCGTCCGACGACGCCGATCTGATCCTGGTCAATACCTGCAGCGTCCGCGAGAAGGCGGAGGAGAAGCTGTTCTCCGAGCTCGGCAGGCTGCGGTCGCTCAAGGCGCCCGCCACGGTGGGTAGCCGCGGCAAGGGCCGCGCCGCCCCGCTGATCGGCGTTACCGGCTGCATCGCCCAGCAGCGCGGCGCCGAGATCATCGAGCGCGAGGCCAGCGTCGACTTCATCCTCGGCACCCGGGCCATCCGCGCCCTACCGTCGGTGCTCGAGGCGATCGAGCGCGGCGAGGGCCCGCAGGTGAACACCGACGACCAGATCGATTTCGACGCCTCCGACGCCGACCGCTCCGACCGGGTCAAGGCCTTCGTGACGATCATGGAAGGCTGCAACAACTACTGCTCGTTCTGCATCGTGCCGGCGACGCGCGGCATGGAGATCTATCGTTCGGGCGCCGAGATCATCGACGAGGTGCGGGGGTTGAGCCTGCGCGGCTATCGCGAGGTGACGCTGTTGGGGCAGAACGTCAACTCCTGGCTCGACGAGGCCGCCGGCCTCGATTTTCCCGGCCTGCTGTGCGGGCTGGACGCGGCCCTGGCGGAGATGCCCGCCGGCGGCGTCGAGCGGATCCGCTTCCTGACCTCGCACCCCAAGGACCTCTCGCCGCGGCTCATCGACGCGATGGCGAGCTGCAGCCACGTCGCCAGCCATCTGCACCTGCCGGTCCAGTCCGGCTCGGATCGCGTGCTGCGGCAGATGAACCGCCACTACACGCGCGGCCGCTACCTCGAGCTCGTCGCCGGGCTGCGCGCCGCCGTTCCCGACGTCGGCCTCTCCACCGATCTGATCGTCGGCTTCCCCGGCGAGGACGACGCCGATTTCGAGGCGACGCTCGAGCTGGTCCGCGCCGCGAGCTACGACTCCTTCTACTCGTTCGAGTATTCGCCGCGCCCGGAGACGGCGGCATTGATGCACGAGGACACGGTGGCCGCCGGCGTCAAGCGCCGCCGGCTCATCGAGCTGCAGGCGCTACAGCGCGACATCCAGCGGCGCAAGAACGCCGCCTGGCAAGGGCGCACCGTCGAGGTCCTCGTCGACGGCTTCAGCAAGCGCAGCGGCAGTGACGTCAGCGGCAGGACCAGCTCCAACCAGATCGTCAACTTCAGCGGCGGCGGCGAGCTGATCGGCCGCCTCGTCGACGTGACGATCACCGCGGGCCTCGACCACAGCCTCTACGGAACGATCGCCGGCGAGCCGCGCTAATCAGCCCTCGTCTATCGATCGCCGTTCTAGGAGGCCGTGGTGAAACTCCGATGGGTCCGGTTGCGGCGAGAAAAGGCCAGATGCAAGGCACCGGGAAGCCCGCGTCGATGGCGCTGCGCTGGGCCGGTGTGCCTGCGGTGTCCAGCTGAGTCTGCGCGGATCTCAGGCACTCCTTGACCGCCCCTCGGGGCGCACCTATAGTCGAATCAGGCTGCCGACAGGGAGACCGCCATGGAAATCGAGATGAAGATCAAGGGGCTGATGGTGGATCCCGTCACCAACATGCCCATCGTGATCCTCAAGGACGAGCGCGACGAGCGCGTCCTGCCGATTTGGGTGGGGATCTTCGAGGCCAACGCCATCGCGTTGCGCATCGAAGAGATCGAGACGCCGCGGCCGATGACCCACGATCTGCTGCGCAACTTCCTCGAGGCGCTCAACGTTCGCGTCGAGAAGGTCGTCGTCTCCGAGCTGCGCGACAACACCTACTTCGCGCAGATCCATCTCGATCACAACGGCAGCCCGCAGCAGATCGATGCCCGCCCCAGCGACGCGATCGCGTTGGCGTTGCGGACCGAGGCGCCGATCTTCGTCGAGCAAGCCGTGCTCGAGCAGTCGCGGGCCCTCGACGAGGACGGCGAGCCCTCCGACTCGGAGCGGCTCCGCAAGTGGTTCGAGAACCTCGACCCGGATGACTTCTCGAAGTACGAGATGTAGCTCCGGCCGTTGCTTGACACCCCCCATGGGCGCGGCTAGCATGCGGCAGGCGTCCGAGACCATCCTCTCCGGCGGTGGTGCACTGTGGTGGGTCTGGCGCAGCCCCCACGCTCCGCAGGGTGAGGCGGGTTTGTCGAACCCGGGTGCGCCCGCGCCGCGGCGCGCGCGTTCCCCACGGGCGGCAGCATGATCCTGGCGGTCACCAACCAAAAAGGCGGCGTCGGCAAGACCACGACGTCGATCAACCTGGCGGCCGCGCTCGCCCGCAAGGGACACAAGACCCTCCTGGTAGACCTCGATCCTCAGGGGCACAGCACCCTGTCGTTTCTCGATCCCGCGGAGGTCGACCGCTCGATCTACGACGTGCTGGTCGAGCCCGACGCCGACCTCACCGGGATCGTCCGGGGCACCGACGACCCCAATCTCCACATCGCCCCGGCGCGCATCTCTCTCGCCAAGCTGGAGGGCAAGCTGCTCGGCGAGTTCGATGGCCACTACCGGCTGCGTGACAAGATCCAGCCGCTGGCGTCCGAGTACGAGTTCATCGTCATCGACACGCCACCGACCCTCGGGCTGTTGACGGTCAGCGCGCTGGTCGTCGCCACCCATCTGCTGGTTCCGATTCAGTCGTCGTACCTGTCGCTCGAGGGAACCGACGACCTGTTGGAGACGGTCGAGCGCATCCGGGCGTACGTCAACCCGGGGCTGGAGCTGCTCGGCGTCCTGATCACCCTGCACGATCACCGAACGATCCTCGGCCGAGACGTGGTCGAGCAGGTACGCTCGGTGTTCGGCGACAAGGTCTTCGAAACGATGATCACCAAGAGCGTCCGTCTGGAAGAGAGCCCGGCGTACAAGGAATCGATCTTCTCGCACGCCCCCGAGTCGAGTGGAGCCAAGCAGTACGCGCAACTGGGGGAGGAGGTGATGCAACGTGCATAAGCAGCGTGGCCTGCCGGTAACCACCAAGATGCGTCACGACCACCACTTCGTCGAGCAGCTCGCGGTGCGGCATGGCGCCGGCATCGGCGAGATGATCGCCATCGACGCCCTGGTCCCCAACCCTCACCAGCCCCGCCAGCAATTCGATGCGATCGAAGAGCTGGTGGCTTCGATTCGCGAAGTCGGGGTCCTCGAGCCGCTGCTCGTTCGCCGCGGCCAGGACGGCTTCGAGATCATCTCGGGCGAACGGCGCTACCGCGCCGCGCGCATGGCCGACCTGCAGGCGCTGCCGTGCATCGTCCTGGACGTCGACGACGCCCAGGTGCTCGCCATCGCGCTGATCGAGAACCTGCAGCGCCAGGACCTGTCTCCGTTCGAGGAGGCGGAGGGTCTGCGGGCGTTGATCGACCGCTTCGGCCATACCCACGAGGAGGTCGCCCGCAAGATCGGCAAGTCGCGCAGCAGCGTCACCGAGACGCTGAGCATCGCCGAGCTTCCCGAGGCCTTGCGGCGGCGGCTCGAGGAGGCCAAGGTCCAGACCAAGTCGATCCTGCTCGAGGTGGCCCGCACCGAAGACCCCGAGGAGCAGCGCGCCCTCGTCGATCGGATCGTCGAGGAGGGCCTGACGCGCGACCAGCTCCGGGCCCTGCGCAAGGGTGGCGAGCCTGAAGGCGCCCCGGCCGAGTCGCAGGCCGAGGCGGCACCGGCGACGGAGGGTGCTCCGGGGGCGCGCCGGATCACCTACCGGTCGGGCACGGGGATCACCCTGACGCTCTACCTGAATCGCCCCGAGATCACCCTCTCCGAGATCCGGCAGACCCTGCGCGAGGCGATCGAGGAGCTCGACGACCCTCCCTCGGCTTAGTGCTCCGTACCGTACATACGATGATGTTTGCAGGCCGTCTTGCGGGTGAGATCAAAGCGCGAGGAGGAGGCGATGCCGGAGCCATCGGCGACGACGAGCAACGCAGAGATCGCCCGCAAGACGGCCTGCCCTGCGGGTGGCGGCGGGATGGCGGCGTCTGCGGCGTCGCAGCTCCTCGACGATGGCTCCGGCATCGCCTGCGTCGCTGCTCCTTGCATCCACCACCATCGCGCCGCCACAAACATCATCGTATGTACGGTACGGAGCACTTAGCTCATGATGCTCCCCAGGCGCGACCGAGCTTGGCGTATCGCGGCGGGGCGGACGGGATCGCCGACGACGGGGGCGGTCGATCGGAGATGCGGGGGTCTCATCGGGTGACCTTAGGATTCCTTCGAGTGCTGCCAATGGGCGCGGCCTTGTCGGCGCGCCGACAATTCGCAGGAGGCGGACCATGACCCGCAACTCTCACGCACGTCGCGCGGCGCTCTGCGTCGTGATCCTTCTCGTGGCCGGGACCGGATTCCCGATGCTTGCCGCATCGGTCAGCACGTCGCGGGTGCCGGGCGCGTCCGACGGCGTCCTCCCCCAAGGTACCCTCGGCGTCGGCGTGGTCGGTCCGTCCAAGGGTGCGGGCTTCCAGGCACGCGGCCGGGCGCGCGAGCTGGGGGTGGTTGCCGGCTCAATGCCCCCCGGTGAGCTCAACGCCATCACCGACGTTCCGGGCGTGCGCGTCGGGCACGTGACCATCATCGAGGACGGGCGCTTCCAGACGGGAGTGACGGCGGTGCTGCCGCATCCGGGCAACCTTTTTCGCGAGAAGGTCCCGGCCGCCATCGTGGTCGGCAACGGCTTCGGCAAGCTCGCCGGGCTCAGCCAGGTGCAGGAGCTCGGGACGATCGAGACGCCCGTGCTGTTGACCGGCACGCTCAGCGTGCCACGGGCGGCCGATGGTCTGATCACCTACATGCTCGGGTTGCCGGGCAACGAGCAGGTCGGCTCGATCAATCCGGTGGTTGGCGAAACCAACGACGGCGGCCTCAGCGACATCCGTGCCCGTCCGGTGACCGAAGCCCACGTCGCCGATGCCATCCGGAGCGCCGCCGGCGGCAGGGTCGCGGAGGGGTCCGTAGGCGCCGGCCGGGGGACGAGGGCTTTCGGCTTCAAGGGGGGCATCGGAACCTCGTCACGCCGGGCGCGGATCGGCGACGACGACTTCACCGTCGGCGTGCTGGTGCAGACCAACTTCGGATCGCGTCGAGCCCTGCGGATCGCCGGCGTGGCGGTCGGCGAGGAGCTGGCGGCGAGCGGCGGCGACGCCGCGGGCGGCTTCGAGGGGGCGCTCGGCGACGGTTCGTGCATGATCGTGGTGGCGACCGATGCGCCGCTCGAGCACCGCGCCCTCGAGCGCCTCGGGCTGCGGGCGCTGATGGGGATGGCGCGTAGCGGATCCGAGTTCAGCAACGGGAGCGGCGACTACGTCATCGTCTTCAGCACCCATCCGGCGCTCCGCACCGGCCCCGACGCACCCGAGACGGAGGCGGTCCGCACGCTCGACGGCGGCCGCGTCTCAGCACTCTTCCAGGCGGCGATCGAGGCCACCGAGGAGGCGATCTACAACAGCCTGTTCATGGCTACGGCCGTCGAAGGCTATGGCGGGCGAACGGCCGAGGCGCTGCCCATCGACCGGGTGCTCGAGATCCTCCGGGCCCGCGGCGCGCTCCGCTAGCCCGAACTTCTCAACGGGTCACGAAGCGGGCGGGAGCAAAGGGCGCGAGGACGCAGGTTCGAGCGCGGAGGCGTACTCGTGCAGTACGTCGAGCACTCGAAGCAAGCGCAACGCAGTCATCGCGGGCCATTGCGCTTGCGCAGCCGTGACCCGTTGAGAAGGTCGGGCTATGCCCCCGTCAAGATCGTCCTCTCCTCGCCGCGCCCGTGACGCCGGCGGTAGAAGTCGCCGAGGACCTCGCCCTCACGCCGTTCCCTCCTCCATTCATTCAGCAGCGGCGTGAGCGTCGATACGAGCTCGCTGACGGGCACCTCCTGCGCGTAGCGATCGGCGAGTCGGTCGCCCCGCAAGGTGCCGCCGACGAAGATGTCGTAGACGCCGGGCCGCCGGCCGACGAAACCGATGTCGGAGGTATAGGGCCGGGCGCAGCCGTTGGGGCAGCCGGTCATCCGCACCGAGATCGGCGCCTCATCGAGGTCGAGGTCGCGGAGCAAGGTTTCGATCTCCTCGAGCACCTCGGGCATTGCTCGCTCCGCCTCGGACAAGGCGAGCCCACAGGTCGGCAGGGCGGGGCAGGCGAGGGCGAACCGTCGAGCGCCGGAAAGCGCGCCGGGGAGATCGACGCCGAAGGCCGCGAGGGTGGCTTCGATCTTTTCCACCTGCGCCGGGGTCAGCCCCTTGAAGACGAGATCCTGTCGCGGGGTCAGGATGATCTCCGGTGCGAACGCTTCGACGATCTTGCGCAGCGCCGTCTTCAGCCGGACTTTCTCGCCGTCGATGATACGGCCGTTCGGAACCGGGACCCCGTAGGTGCAGCGGCCGTCGGCCTGAGCGTGGCTGCCGAGATGGTCGGGCGCGCGAAGCGGGGGCAGCTCGCGCCACGGCAGCAGCTCGAAGCCGGCGCGCTCACGGACTTCCCGTCGGAACCGGTCTATCCCCCAGTCTTCGATCAGATACTTGAGCCGCGCGTGTCGCCGGTCGGCGCGGTTGCCGTGATCGCGAAAGATCTCGGCGATCACCCGAACGATTTCGACGACATCGTCCGACCCCACGCGGCAGAGTGGCGTGCCGAGCCGCGCGAAGGTGTCGGCCTTCCGGTGGGTGAGCCCCAGGCCACCGCCGACCAGGACGTTGGCGCCGAGAAGCGAGCCGTCGTCGACGAGGGCGATGAGCCCGACGTCTTGTGAATGGACCTCGACGCTGTTCTCCTCGGGAAGGGCCACGGCCGTCTTGAACTTGCGGGGCAGATATCGATCACCGTAAACGGGCTCATCCTCGCGCGCGCTCACCCGCTCGCCGTCGAGCCAGATCTCGTGATAGGCGCCGGTCGCCGGGCACAGCGCCCGGGCGATCCGGGCGGCGAGGTCCCTGGCGATTTCTTGCCCGATGCCGCCGCCGAGGGCCGGCGGCGCCATGACGTTTCGTTCCACGTCGCCGCAGGCGGCGAGCGTCGACAGCAGCGTCTCGTTGATCCCCCGGATCGTCTCGGTCAACCGTTGCTTCACCACCCCGTGGAGCTGGAGCCCCTGGCGCGAGGTGATCCGCAGCGAGCGGTTGTAGGCGTAGCGGTTGGCGAGCTCGTCGAGGTCGAGGTACTGAGAAGCACCGAGCGCTCCGCCGGGTATCTTGACGCGGACCATGAACCAGCGGTCGCTCCCGGCGCCGAGCCCCGCTGGCGCGCCGCGGGCGTCGCGGTCGACCTGCTGGTAGATGCCGTGGAACTTGAGCAGCTGAGCGTCGTCGGCGCCGAAGCCCGGCGCCGCGCTCGCCAGCGTCTCGGCGATCGAGCCCCGCAACAAGCGGCTCTCACGCTTCGCCTTCTCGACCTTGCTCTCCTTCTCGACCTTGCTCTCCTTGCGCATGTCTCCCTTGCTCCTCACTCGGCGTGCAACGCGGCTGCCGTCGCGGCCGCGGCCGGGTTGGCGGCGTCCGCGCCCTTCTCGGCCCCGTTGCAGAGCTCGTGCAATCGGACCACCTCTCCGATGACGATGGTCGCCGGCGCGCCGATGCCGGTCCGGCGGGCGGCGGGGACGATGTCGGCGAGCGTCGCGGTCACGATCCGCTGTTCGGGCAGCGTGCCGTTCTCGATCACCGCCACCGGCGTTTCGGGGTTGCGGCCGGCTGTAAGCAAGGAGGTGACGATTCGTGCCAGGTGACCGACGCCCATCAACACCACCAGTGTGTCGACGGCCGCCAGGCCGGCCCCGCGATCGCCGCTGCCGAGCTCTCTGCCACTCACGCGCTCGCCGCCGATACCCTCTCCGTCGAAGCCACCGTCGGCGCGGTGCCCGGTCACCACCGCGAAGCTCGCGGCCGTGCCACGATGGGTCAGGGGGATCCCGGCGCTCGCCGGCGCCGCCACCGCGCTCGTCACGCCGGGAACGACCTCGAAGGGGATCGAGGCGCGAGCCAGCGCGATCATCTCCTCGCCGCCGCGGCCGAAGACGAACGGATCGCCGCCCTTGAGACGAACGACGAGCCGGCCACGGCGGGCGTGGGCGATCAGCAGCCGGTTGATCTTCGCCTGGCGCAGCCGCGGCTTTCCGGGCGGCTTGCCGACGAAGATCCGGCGTGCGTCAGGCCGCGCCTGGGCGACGAGGGTCGGGTGCACGAGCCGGTCGTGGAGGACCACATCGGCGCTTCGCAGCCAGCGGAGCCCCCGAACGGTGATCAGCTCCGGGTCGCCCGGGCCGGCGCCGACGAGGACAACCTTGCCGCGCGACCGGCCGCGGCTCGGCAGGCGGTGGATCTTCGCTCTCGCCGCCGTCTTGTTCACGGGATCTCCTCGGGCGAGAGGCCGACGATCTTCTCGATCGTCGCCCGCGCCTCATCCTCGGCGCCGCGCCGCAGCAGATCGATGACGTTGGAATCGACCAGGCGATACCAGATCAGCCGGCGCTCCTCGAAGGCCGGGTGGCGCGCGGCGATCAAGGGACGAAGCGCGCCGGCGATCTCGAGGAAACGGGCGTATTGCGGGCCGATCCAGCGCTCGAACCGTTGCCGCAGTCGAACCGCGAGGGCCGGCGCCTTGCCGGCGGTAGAAATTGCGATCGTGAGGTCGCCCTGACGGAGCACCGCCGGGGCGATGAAGGTGCAGTGGGGCAGGTCGTCGACCACATTGATCGGGATTCCGCGCTCGATGGCCTCGCGCCAGATCGCCTCGTTGGTGGCGGGCTCGCCGCGCTCGGCGATCACAATCGACGCACCGGCCAGGTCGCCGGCTTGGTAGTCGCGGGTCAGATGGCTGAGGGCGCCCGCTTCGGAGAGCTGCCACAGAACGGGCTCGGCGCGCTCGGCAATCAGCCGGATCGTGGCTCCGGCGTCCAGCAATCCCCGCACCTTCTCGGCCGCGACGGCACCGCCCCCGATGACGGTGACGTTCTGGTTGCGGAGGTCGAGGAACAGCGGGTAATAGACCATCTCAGCATCCCGCCCGCGCCGACGATCCGTGCAGCCCGCACTCCTTGGGGCCGCAACGTTCCCACCACCAGCGTCCGGATCGGGCCTCCGCGCCCGGCGCCACGGGGCGCGTGCAGGGGGCGCAGCCGATGCTCGTGTAGCCGCGGTCGTAGAGATCGTGATAGGGGAGGGCGTGCTCTTCGATGTACGCCCAGACCCGGGCGTCGCTCCAGTCGGCGAGAGGGTTGAGCTTGACGACCCCGCCGTGGACATGGTCGAGCGCGACTTTGGCCACCCTCGCCCGCGAGCTCGCCTGGCTGCGCCGCAAACCGGTGACCCAGGCTGCTGCCTCGCCCAGGACCTTCCGGAGCGGCTCGACCTTCCGCACCCGGCAGCACTCGAGGCGCGCCTCGACCGAGCGGTAGAAGAAGTTCGGGCCGTTCGCGGCGAGCATCTGCCCTAGCTCACGGCCGTCGGGGAAGAGCATCTCGACGTCGACTCCGTAGCGTTCCCGGACTCGCTCGATCAAGTCGTGGGTTTCCTGCGGCAGCCTGCCGGTATCCAGCGTGACGATCCGCACCGACGGCTCGATCCGCACCGCCATGTCGACGATGACGACGCCCCCCGCCTGAAACGACGTGCAGATCATCAGCCGTTGCCCCCATCGTCGCAGCGCCCACTCCAGCAGCGCTTCGGGCGCACGGGCATCGAAGCGCGCCGCCAGCCGGCGGATCGCGGCTTCGTCGAGGCCCCTTTCCGCCCAACGCAGGTCCTTGTCGAGGCCGCTTTCGGCTCGCTGCAAGGTGGCCGTGAGGGTCGGTTTCTCGGGCATTGGAGACTCGTGCGTGCGCGGCGCTCGCATGGATTCCGACCAATCTGATCGGTTTTCCGGCGCTGAAAATCCCGACTTCGCGGCTCGGGATTGCGGCAGTTTAAGAGACGAGCGGATGGCTGTCAACTCCGACGCCCCCGGTTCGCCTACATTCGCTTCAACACCTGCCTCGAGTGAGTATCTCTTCGTTCAGCTCGACGCTCGCTACCGGGATCCCTCCGGCGACGGGTCGGCTACCATTTATTGCCGAGAGCATCGGGGTGGTAATTTGGTAGGCACGGAGATGACGCGATGGCTTTGCAACTGACGAGTCGGGCGCGCTGTGGGGTGCGGGCGATGTTTCAGCTTGCCTGTCACTGGGGCGACGGGCCTGTGCCGTTGCGCGCGATTGCCGACGAGCAGGACCTCTCGCTGGCGTTCCTGGAGCAGATCGTTCGTGACCTGCGGCTCGCCGGGCTGGTGGAGAGCAGCCGCGGTTGCCAGGGCGGTTATTGCTTGAGCCGCGAGCCCGCGGCGATCACCGTGGGCGACGTCATCCGCTGCCTGGAAGGCCCCATATTCCTCGCCGCCTGCGCCGATCCCGACCCGGATTTCGAGGAATGCGTGCGCGGCAGCTTCTGTGTGTCGCGGCTGCTGTGGACGAAGGTGAGCCAACAGATCAAGGAAGCCTTCGACTCGGTGTCGCTGGAAGACCTGCGGGCCGCTTCGCAGCGCCAACCCGACGAGGCGCGCAAGGTTTTCTCGATCCGCTAGTTGTCCCGTCCGGCAAATACGGTGATGTTTGTGGCCGCCACCCGAAGGGCCTTCCCGCGCTCGCAGCCGGTCGTCAGCGGGCCGCGGCCTGGTCGGCCATCGCCAGCAGGTTTGCCGCCTGCGGGAACAGGTCGAGCGTCTTCATCACCTGCTGGTCGTGGCGCAGCAGCACCTCGCGGCCGGTGTCGCCGCCCCAGACCGCGGCGGCGATGTCGGACTTGATGTAGATTCGCAGGTCCTCCCGCGCCGGGTCGAGGATCTCGTCGGTCAGCGGGACCTCATCCGCCTCCAGCCGCGCGCGGATGCGATCCTGGCGGACGAACTCGATGAAATCGTCGACCATCTCGTCGTCGACCTCGAAATCGTCGTTGAAATCGTCGAAATCGACGGGCAGCTCGGCGGCGTGCTCGGCGCCATACTCGACGCCGTAGCGGAAGAAGACCCGGTACGGCCGGCGGTACAGGACCGCGGCGATCGCCGACACCCGCGACGGCTCGATCTCGATGTCCGGGTGGATGCCGCCACCGCCGTAGACGGTGCGACCCGCCGCCGTCGTGTACACGGGGCGGGCCTCTACGCGCTCCAGCACCCTGGCGTCCTCGACCTCATCCTCGGAGCGCATGTCGGCGACGGCCTCGGGGTTGAGGTACTCCTCGATGTCCTTGCCCTTGTACTCGCGCTGGATCAGCCGGCCGCTCGGCGTGTAGTAGCGGGCGATGGTCAGGAACAGCGCCGAGCCGTCGCGGAACTGGAACTGGTTCTGGACCAGGGCCTTACCGAACGTTGTCTCGCCGACGACGAGCGCCCGGTCCCAGTCCTGCAGGGCCCCGGAGACGATCTCCGAGGCGCTCGCCGAGCCGCGGTTGACCAGCACGATCATCGGGAACTCGGGATGGGTGTCGCGGTTGGTGGTCTGGATCGACTCGTTGGAGCTCGGCGTGCGGCCGCGGGTCTCGACGATCTTCTTGCCGCCCTCGAGGAACTTGTCGGTCAGCTGCAGGGCCTGCGACATCAAGCCGCCGCCGTTGCCGCGCAGGTCGAGGACCAGCCGCCTCATGCCGCGGCTCTCGAGCTCGGCGAGGGCGGCCTCGACCTGATCGGCGGTCTTCTGCGAGAAGGTGCCGAGGCGCAGGTAGCCGACCTCGTCGTTGAGCATGGCGACGATCGAGACGGCGGCGATCTCGACGACGTCGCGGGTGATCGTGTAGTCGAGCATCTCGTCGAGGCCCGGGCGCATGACGCTGACGTTGACCCGCGTCCCCTGCGGGCCGCGCAGCCGGGCGTAGACCGTCTCTTCGTCCCAACCGACGGCGCTCTCGCCTTCGACCTCGACGATCGCGTCGCCGGGGCGCAGGCCGAGGGCTTGCGACGGGCCGCCGTCGAGCGCGTCGAGAACGGTGAGCACGCCGTCGAAGATCTCGAACGACACGCCGATGCCGGCGTAGTCGCCACGGTACTGCTCCTGCATCTGGCGATACTGCTCGGCGGTGAAGTACTGCGAGTGCGGGTCGAGGTGCTCGAGAACGCTGCGGGTGGCGTGCTCGAGCAGCTCGTCGGTGTCGACCTCGTCGACATAGTGGCGGTCGACGATGGTGAGGATCTCCTCGAGAACCTGCAGCCGGTTGTAGATCTGGCCGGCGGCGGCGGCCATGCTCGGGCCGTATACAGCGGCTCCGATGGTCAGGACGATGAGGACGACGGCCAGGCCGAATCTTGAAAGTCTGCTCATGTTTCGCGGTTGCCTCGAGGAGATCTTGTCAACGGCGCATCGAGCGTAGCTTTGCTCGATCGCACGGAAACCCTACAGTTAGGCGCAAACGACAGCGTCTTGCCGGACGATAGCACGTCGTGAGGTTCGTTCGGCGGCGACGTTACCTATCAGGCTACACGACCGGGGCAGCCGCCGCGGAGCCAGATCGTCATGCGAACCTTACATTGAGCGCCGACGGCGAACCGATCCCGGACCACGGAACCGCCTCCCGCCGGGGTCTGGCCTGGGAACGGCGCGCCGAGCTCGGCCCGGGCACGGCGATGGCGCGGACCATCTTCCAGGTCGTCTTCGCGCCCGGCACGGCGTTTCGGGAGATGAAACAGGCCGGTGGGTGGGGCGAGCCGCTCGGCTTCGCGCTGCTGGTGGGCAGCGTCGCCATCTGGGCGGCGCAGCTATGGGACATGTTGACTCGCAGCCTGCTGGTCGGGCTCACGGGGACGACGCCCGAAGAGGTGGCGGCCGCCAACCTCCAGGAGATCCTCTTCGCGCTGCTGGCGCCCGTCCTGGTGCTCGCCGTCACCTTCTTCGTCGCCGCGGTCGTGCACGTGCTGCTGCTGATGCTCGGCGGGGCGCCGCATCCGTATGAGACGACGTTCCGGGTGATCTGCTACACCTGGTCGGCAGGGATCTTCAACCTCGTGCCGGTGTGCGGCGTCCTGATCGCCGCGATCTGGCGCATCGTCGTGCAGATCATCGGCATCCGCGAGGCGCAGGAGGTCCCCACGGGACGCGCCGCCGCCGCCGTGCTGATCCCCATCGTTGTCGCCTGCTTCTGCCTGTTTGCCGTCGTCCTGGTGGCGATCGGCGTCGCCGGCCTGGCGACGGCGGCGGCGCCATGAGCCCCCGTCGGCGCGGGACGAGGCGGGGCTTCAGCCAGCGCCCCTATGCCCGCTGGCTTGGTGGCGCAATGAGACCCCGTTGGCGCGGGGCGAGGCGGGCGCCGGCCTTGTTCGAGGACTTCTACCTGCTCGGCGCCCTTTGCAGCCTCGCCGGCCTGGCGCTGGCGGCGAGCTACAGCGTCTGGGGCGCCTCCTGGTCGCTGCCGTGTCCGCTGCGGGAGCTGACCGGGATCCCCTGCCCGACCTGCTACGGCACCCGGGCGATGCTCGCGGTCGTCGCCGGCGACTGGGGGAGGGCCCTGCGGCTCAACCCGCTGGTCGGCGCCGTCGGCATCGCCATGGTGGCGTCGGTGCCGGCGGCCGCCGGCGCCGTGCTCGGGGGCTGGCCGCGGCCGCGGATCTCGCCGCGCCTCGCCGGTCTCCTGGCCCGCACCGGCGGCGCCCTGGTGGTCGCCAACTGGCTCTACCTGCTGTGGGCCTAAGTGTTCCGTACCGTA
>DASWHK010000066.1:0-13801 GCA_036398215.1 Acidobacteriota bacterium
GATCAGCGCGGCCAGCTCCCGCATCGTGACCGGCTGGCCCGAGGCGACGTTGAAGACACCGGCGGCGCTCGCCGCGACGCACCCGGCGATCGCCTCGGCGACGTCGGTCACGTAGACGAAGTCCTGCATCCGGTTGCCGCTCCCGTGGTAGGTGAGCTCCTCGCCCGCCAGCGCCCGGTGCAAGAAGTGCTGCACGACGGTCCACGTCGGCTGCCCGGGGCCGTAGGGGGCGCTGATGCGCAGCGCCGCGAACGGCAGGCCGGCGTTGCCGAGCGCCTTCGCCCCCCGTTGTTCGGAACGGAGCTTGGCCTCGGCGTAGGGGCCGCGCGGGTCCGTGGGCGAGTCCTCGCGGAAGACCTCCCCGCTCGCCTCCCCATACACGCTCCCCGACGACGCAAATACGACCGCGGCGCCGGCCTCGGCGGCGAACGCGAAGACGTTGTCGTCGATCCGCCGGTTGCCCGCGGCGACCTGCTCACTCGCCTCGCCCCGGGAGGTCGTCGGAATCGCGGCGGCGAGGTGGACGATGGTCGCCGGTGGCGCCTGATCGCCGGCGAGCGCGAGCCGCTCGTCGGCGAGATCGCAGGCGAGCGGAGGCGGCCCTCCCGGCGTCCGCGGCGCCCACTCCGGGGAGGCGTGCCTGCCGCCGACGGCCAGATGCTCGGGGAGCGTGGCGACGCGGTGGACGATGCGCTGCACGAGGTAACCGGCGCCGTCGAGGCGCTCGCACGCCGCCGTCCCGAGAAACCCTTCCGCCCCGGTGACCCAGACCGATCGCCGCTCCACGAGCGCTCCCGCGGTCAGAATCACGTGTCCCACCGCGCCTCCCGCATCACTTGGCTGTCATTGCCACCGCACCTCGTCACCGGCCGCATCAGGTCTCAGCCACGGAGAACGTCGTCGATGTGACGAATCCGCGGCATCGGGTCGAGGGGGCGCGCCCGGATCGCCCGCTCGATCGCCGCGCCGAACGAGCGCGACATGATCAGGACCTCGTCGACGCCATCGCGCTCGAGGCCGGCGCCGCTCTCGATCGGACAGACGAAGGGCGGGACGAACTTGCCGAGCAGCGCCGGAGCGTCGTCGAACAGCCGCGGCGCGCTGAGCACCGGATCGCCGGGGGGCACGTAGTTGATGGCTCGGGTGGGGCAGTAGATGCCGAGCCGGGACGCTTCGGCGGCCTTTGCCCGCACGTACGCGCCGAATCGCGCCAGGGCGCGCTGGCCGCGCTCGACCAGCTCCTCGGGGCGCACACCGGCGTCCCCGGGCTCGACCAATGCCTTCGGGTGCTCGCCGGGGTCGGCTTGTTCCGAGTCGGTTTGCGCATCGTCCGCCATGGCGGCTGGCCGGCTGCCGCCGGCGAGCACGCTGGTCGGATCACCGGCGGCGACCATGCTGGCGTACAGCAGGCCGCCGACCTTCGCCCTGCGCGCGGCCACCATGCGCAGGCCGGCGGCGACGGCGAGCCTCCGGAACGAGGCGGCGGTGAAGTAGCTCCAGTGCTGGTGAACGAAGATCGAGACGTCGCCGGCGCGCAGCGCTTCGCCGCAGTCGGGCACGGCGCAGACGATCCGGCCGCCGTCGCTCAGTAGCGCCCGCTGCCGGGCCAGGAAGTCGAGCGGGTCGGGGGCGTGCTCGAGCACGCAGTAATGGACGATGCAATCGAAGGTGTCGCGGGGCTCGAAGTCCTCGAGCGCGCAGGTCGCCACCGGGATGCCACGCTCGGCGAGCGCCGCGGCGCAGCGGGGGTCGGGCTCGACGCCGGAGACGCGGGCGCCCGCCGCCGCCAAGGCGCCCAGCAGGTGCCCCGTTCCGCAGCCGACCTCCAGCAGGCGGATCCCCGACAGGTCGTCGCCGAGCCACTGGCGGATCACCCCCTGGAAGTCTTCGGCGTAGGCCTTGCCGAGGCCCTGATCGCCCATCGGGATGCCCAGCTGCGAGCCCCGCGCGTAGACCTCGCGCAGCGTGTCCATCGTCCGCGGGTCGTAGACCTGGGTGAACAGCTCCAGCGCGTCGTCGAAGCCGACGCGGAACGGCAGCCGCTCGGGAAAGCCGGCGACATCCGGGCGGGGCAGGGGACCGACGTGAAAGGGCAGCTCCCCCATGTCCCAGATGCTCCGCGACGCCCGCATCGTGATCTCCATCGTGGCGCCATTCTAGCCCGCATCGCCCGGCGCGATGCGCGCCGCACAAAATGCGATAGCCTTGCCGCCATGCCGCGCCCGACCGCCACCGCGCCCGATCCGCCGGCGCCGAAGGAAGGCTTGAGCCTCATCGTGCTGGCCTGCAACGAGGCCGAGAACGTCGCCCCGGTGCTCGAGGAGCTGCTCGGCTGGTTGCGCGAGCACGAGCCCGCCGCCGAGCTGCTCTTCGTCGACGACGGGTCCGACGACGGCACGGCCGACCTCGCCCGCCAGGCCCTCGAAGGAACCGACTCGAAGGTGCTTCGACATGCCCGCAACCGCGGCATCGGCGCGGCGATCAAGACCGGGACCGAGGCGGCGCGCCACCCCTGGGTGACCTTCATGCCCGCCGACGGCCAGATCGAGCCGGCGGCCATCGGCACCCTGCGAGCCACCGCGGCGCGCGACGGCTGTCCGCTGGTGCTGTCGGTCTATGAGCTGCGCTCGGACGGTGGCCTGCGCAAGACGCTGAGCTGGGGGGTGCGCCTTTTGATCCGCGTCCTCCACGGGGTTACCTTGCGCTGCGAAGGCCCCTATCTGTTCCGTCGCGAGCTGTTCGACGCCGATCTGCTCGCCTCGGACTCCTTCTTTCTCAACTTCGAGTTCCCCATCCGCGTGCTGCGCGCCGGGCACGAGGTGAGCGTCGCACAGATCCGCTGCCGGCCGCGTATCGGCGGCGCTTCCAAGACCGCCAACATCAAGACCGTCTTCAAGGTCGCAGCCGATCTGCTGCGCCTGCGCATCCGGCTGTTCCGCGAGTAGCCGCCGAGAGGGAAAGTGGAGAACGGAAAGCCCATCGCCGACGACTCCGGCCGACAAACAGACCTCGAGGACCGTCGACGCGCCGCCGGTTTGGAGAGCGAAGCGCGCCTCGCCGAGGCCCGCACCGCGGGCACTCCGCTGCTTCTCTCGCTAGTCGGTTTGCTCGTCATCTCGGCCGGCCTCAACCGCTTCATCCAGGACGACGCCTTCATCTCGTTTCAGTACGCCAGGAACCTGGTCGAAGGCAACGGGCTGACCTTCAATCCGGGCGAGTGGGTCGAGGGGTACACGAACTTCCTGTGGACCCTGCTGATGGCCGCCGGCATCGGCGCCGGTGCCGAGCCCGTCGTCTGGAGCTACCTGCTGGGCCTCGCCTTCTTCGCCGGCAGCCTGCTGGCTACCTATCATCTCGCCGCCGGGCTCTCCGAACCGGCCGCCGCCGGCCTCGTGGCGATGGGCCTGCTGGGCACCAACTTCAGCTTCAACGCCTACGCGACCGGCGGGCTGGAGACGCAGATGCAGGCGTTCCTGGTGGTCGCCGCCATCGGGCTGAGCTGGCGGGCGACACGCGGCCCGGGCCCTTCGTCGCCCGGGTTGCTGGCCGCCGCCTCGTGCGCCTACGGGCTGGCGGTCCTCACCCGCCTCGACTCGGCGGTGTTGCTCCTCTTGCCCGGCCTGCTCGTGCTCGCCCGGGTCCTTTGGGGCGATGGAGATTCAGGGTTCGATGGTCGCGGACCCGGCGCCGCGCACGCAGATGACGCGGCAATCACGGCGAAGCAGGGTGGCGCAGCGATCACGGCGAAGCAGGGAGACGCGGCGATTACGGCGAAGCAGGGAGACGTGGCGGCCGCGGCAAGCGGCTCGAGCGCGGCCACGGCCGCGCGGGTCGCCGCCTTCTGCGTGCCCGCCCTGCTGCTGATCGTCCCGTGGCTGGCGTGGAAGATCTCCTACTACGGCGACCTGCTGCCCAACACCTTCTACGTGAAGGTCACCTCGGCGGCCTCGCTGGCGCGCGGCGGCCACTACGTGTACCGCTTCTTTGCCACCTACTGGCTGCTGCCGCTGGCGGTCCTGGCGCTGGTCGCCCGGCCGCGGCGGGTCGCCGCCGCCCTGCGCCGGGGCGGGCCATGGGGGACGGTGCTGCCGGCAACGGTTCTCCTCTGGTGCGCCTACGTCGCCTTCGTGGGGGGCGACTTCATGGAGTTCCGCTTCATGGTTCCGGCGCTGCCGCTGGTCATGGCGCTGCTCTCCTGGTGCCTGTTCGCGGTCGTCGATAATCGCCGCGCCCGCGCCGCCGTCGTCGCCGTCGTCATCCTCGGCTCGGCGTTCCACGCGGCGACCTTCTGGGGCGTCCGCGACATCGAGTCGATCCGCAGCCTGGCGATCCACATGGAGCCGGACGGCGGCGACTGGGACGAGGTCGGCCGCACCCTCGGCGAGCACTTCGGCCCCGAGGACGGCGTCCTGATCGCTGTCGGTCCGGCGGGGGCGATCCCCTACTACTCGCGGCTGCCGTCGGTGGACATGCGCGGCCTCGTCGATCCCTGGGTGGCGCGCCACGGAATCATCGTCAGCACGGTACCGGGCCACCAGCGGATGGCGCCGCTCGCCTACCTCGTCGACCGCGGCGTCAACCTGGTGGTCGGTCACCCGCAGGTGATCGCCCGGCAGCGCGGCCTGCCGGCCGCCTACACGCTCTCCAGCCTCGGGCAGCTCGGCCTCGCCGACGCATCGCCGGCCACCGTGCCCCTGGGCGCCCGCATCCTCGGCATCCCGATGCCGGGCGACCGGCTGCTGCTGGTGCTGTATCTGGTGCGCGATCTCGCGGTCGACCGCGCCATCGCCGAGAAGGGCTGGCCGACCGTGCCGCTGGTCGATTCGGTGGAACCCCTGGGTTAGCATCGGCCGCGCCTGGTCGAGGAAGTGCAGGGCTCTGTGCAGGCGGCCAGGCGGTGAGACATAGCCCGCGCCGCCCAGTCGATGCGGGCTTCTCCGCGCTGGAGCGGAACCGGTTTCAGAGAATCCAGAACCACGAGGATTGGCCGGGCCCTCTGGGCGCCCGGAGCAGGAAACCGATGAGAATGCGGGCCAAGGCGCTCTACGGGATCGGAGCCGTGCTCCTTCTCGGCGCCGGGTTCGTGTACGGCTACCTGGCGCACCACAACGGCATCCACGGCGATCTGCTGGCGATCTACGAGGGCTTCGGGATCATCAAGCTCGACCGCGACTCCAACCTGTTGTGGAGCTGGCCGCGGGCGGCGGGCGCCGGCGGCTAAGGTGGTCGCGACGGCCGTGAACCGTTCGGCGGCCATGGGGAGACCGCCGGGCAAGACGAGCTCGGCACCCATCACGACCTGTTCGTCGACGCCGAGGGCATGATCTGGGTGCTGACCCGGCGCGCCGGCATCGTCGCGCGCATCAGCCCGGGCTGGCCGATCCTGGAGGACTTCATCACCGTGCTGACGCCGGACGGCGAGCTGGTTGCCAGCTTGTCGCTGCTCAAGGCCTTCGAGAGGTCCCCGGCGACACCCCCGCCGACCTGTTCTCCGAGACCTGCGGCTCCAACCAGCGGCTGCCCAACGGCAACACGCTGATCACCGAGACGGATCGGGGCCGGGCGATCGAGGTCGATGCCGCCGGCGAGATCGTCTGGGAGCTCGTCAACCCGTAGCGGGCCGGCGAGCAGGACGAGCTGATCGCCAGCCCGTTCGAGGTCATCCGGCTACCCCTCGATTTCGCCGCCTGGCTCGAGTGAAGAGGACTCCGTCCCTCCAGGGCGGCGTGTCGTGTCGCGAACCCTATCGCGCGACAGGGCCATCGCAGCGTTGCCGGCAGCATGTGATGCAGCAATTTCACGAAATAGCACCTGTTCACTGCGGTTATTTCAAGAAATAATCGCAATCACGGGCCGGCCCGCGCGCACGCCGTCACTCCGGATCGGGATAGAAGACTTCGCTGAGGCCGCGCAGCACCGTGCCATGGCGGTAGCGAAAGCCGCGTTCGACGCTCTTGCCGAGCACGTGCAGGCGGATCAGCAGGTCCGGTTCGTTGAAGCCGGCCAGAGCCCTCAGCGCGGTAGTGCCGGAGAACCTCGGGTTGATCTCGAAGACCACCAGCTCGCCGCGATGCACGCGGCACTGGATGTTGAGCGGCCCGCGCGAGTCGAGCTCCTCGGCCAGGGCCTCGCAGGGGCCGCGGACTTCGGGAAAGTCGTCGATCCTCCCCTGCGAGATGCCGCTGCTGATTGCCAGCACCTTGCCGAGCTCGCTCCGCCCCGTCCGGTTGGGCACCTTCGCCCGGTTCGAGATGCCGCCGAGCAGCGCCCGCCGGATCGCGATCGAGTGGATCAGCACGCCCTCCATGTCGCGCAGCACCGCCACCGTGAACTCCGAGTGGGCATCGCCGACGTATTCCTCGATGGCGACCCGCTCCTCGAAGCCGAGCAGGTAGCCGGCCAGCGCCCGCAGCTCGTCCGCCGACTGGGCGATGAACACGTTCGCTGAGCCGCTTCCCCCGTACGCCGGCTTGACGACGCAGGGGAAGTCGCTCCATGCGGCTGCCTCGTCGATGGACTCCACCGCCAGGTGCGCGGGCGTCCGCACGCCCGCCGCGGAAATCTTCTCGAGGGCCTCGAACTTGTCGTCTCCGGCGCAGATCAGCTCGTGGCGGTTGATCGGCAGGAAGATCCCACGCTCCGCAAAACGGTCGCGGGCGCCGCTCACGACACGCAGCTCGGCCTCCGAGGTGGGGATCAGCGCCTCCACCCGATGCTCGGCGCAGAGGCGGAGCATCTCGGTGAGGTAGCCCTCGTCGGACGCCGGAGGGACGACGTGAGAAACGTCCGCCAGCGTCAGGCCGAAGCTCTCGCGGACCAGGTCGGTGGCGATGATCCGGTAACCGGTCGAGGCGGCCCGCAGGGCCTTGAGGCACTGCTCGCCGAGCGAGGCGCCGCCCACCCCCGTCACCACGACCGTGACCGGCCCCTGGTTGCCGTGAGCCCGTCGGTGTGACCCGCTCCCGCCGCCGGTCACGGCGACCCGTCCCGGCCCCGCCGGCGGACCCACAGGGCGCCGTCTCGATCGTCGACGAGTCTGAACTGCTCGCGAATCAGCGGCCAGTCGCGCGGAAACAGAGGATGCTCGTACAGGGCGTCGACGTCGTAACGATCCACGAGGTAGGCGAGGTCCTCTTCGCGGTTCGGAAAGGCGATCGCCCGGCTGCGCGTGAACCAGGCGATCTCGTACGGCATGTCGGAGACGATCACCGGATCCTCGGCCACCAATGTCTCGACGTTGTCGGCCATGCGCGCGTAGTCGAGGTGGCGGACGGCGAGCAGCGAGCCGATCAGTCCCATCGGATCGCGGTAGGAATTCCACAGGGTGACGGCGGCCGGGTAGGCGACGAAGTAGACCGCCGCCGCCGCGACCAGCGTCTTGCGCAGCGCCGGCCGGACGCCGTGGACCATAGCGCCGAGCCGCGCGCCCGAGTAGAGGCAGACCAGCAGCATGAGCGGCAGCGTATGGGCGATGAACCTCGCCGTCAGGAACACGGGCCAGAATGCCATGAGCGTCCAGCCGATGATCGCCGCGAACAGCAGATATGGCTCGGCGCCGGCGTCGCCGGGGGCAGGCTCCCGGTCGGCGGACCGGCCGGTCTGTTCGGCAGGTCCCCGGGCTCTCTCCCGGGCGATCGGCAAGAACTTGCCCGGGGCGACCGCGTCGGCGACCAGCAGCAGGCAGGAGAGCAGGAGCGCCGGGAACAAGACGCCTGCCATCGCCGGCCCGGAGAGCGCCGCGATGATGATCTTGGTCCGCCGCACCATGCGCGCCACCTTGCCGAGGTACTCGCCCGGGTGCTCTGCGATGTAGGACCAGGCTGCAGGGGGTTCGACGCTCAGATAGGGCAGTTCGGAGGTGATTCGGCCGACCTCGATCAGCAACCCGTGGGAGTAGGTCCCGGAGGCCTCGAAGAGCTGTACCGATCCGGCGGGCAGCAGCAACCAAGCCAGCAGCAGTGCGACGAAGGTCGCCAAGACGTAGGAGCCGGCGGCGCGCAGCTTCGCCGGGCTCGGCCGGATCCGGACCATCAGCCGCGCTCCCGCGGTTTCGCCCCGCGGCACCGCCGCGCCGTCCTTCGGCAACGAAGACCCGGCGCCCCGCAGCCACAGGAAGGCGGCGAACAGCGGCACGTAGATCAACCCGTGCCCCTTGATCAGCATCAGCGCCGCATTCAGGGCCCCCGCCGCGACGATATCCGCCGTCCCGCCGCGCAGCACCAGCAGGACCATCAGCGTGAAGCAGGCGAAGTAGAGCGACTCGGGGAGCGCCTGGACGCCGTATTGGGCCATCACCGGGTGCAGCACCGTTGCCCCGACGGCGAACAGCGCCGCCCCGTTCCCCCAGCCCAGGCGCCGGGCCAGCAAGTAGATCGCGCCCGCGAAGACCGCCATGCCGACCAGGGCGACCGAGAGCATCGCCCGGACGCTCTCCCCGGTCACCAGCCACGCCAGCGCCGCGAGCAGCTGGAATCCCGGCTGCTTCATCGGCTCCGGCACCGGAAAGGCGTCGACCGACGGCGCTTGCAGCGGATAGAGCACGTTGCTGACGTAGCCGCGCCCCTCGTAGAGGTTGCGGGCGAGCTGGGCGTGCCAGTACTCGTCGTTGATCAGCAGGCCGAGCGTCCATTGCCGCGGATACGCGGCGACCAGCAAGAAGACGCAAGTCAGCGCGAAGATCGCGATGAAGACCGCAGCATCGCCCCGGCCCCCTGGGGCCCTCGCTTCACCCGACCCCCCTGAGGCCGTCGCCCTTTCCGCTGGTTTCGCCATGCTCGCCGCCCCGGTGCCCGCCTCGTCGCGGCGCTATTCTAGCCCGCATCCCCGGAAGGGGTCGCTACTTCGTGAACAGTGGGCCGCCTGCGGAGCGCGGTCGAAGCGGCGGCGATCGCCGGATGGATCGAGCCCGGAGGCCTCGACGACGGGTGTACGACAGATTTGTGAGATGACCTCACGGTACGCGTGTAGTCGCAGCACGTGCGGCGGCCGAGCGGCGTTCCCAGAAGTCCTCGAAGCGGCCGCCTTGCCTGTCGCCACCCCCGGCGTGGATCCTGCCGGGCCCATGGAAAACGCATCCGCGTTTCCCACAGGCCCTTGGACGCCGCTGCGCGGCGCCCACGGGCTCCACACCTCTACGACTACTACTTCAATCCGTTAGGATCTGTTCACCCAAATCCAGGAGGTCCAACCTGATCGTCGCTCCGCTCCGATGAGGTGATCACAATCACCGAAACAGCTGATCAGCTTCCCCCGAAACAATCGATCACAATCAGCGAAATACGCAGCTGCGCGTCTTCCCGGTCGACAATCGCCCTTCCCGTACAGCAAGAGGTTCGACAGCGATGGTAGCAAGCAACCCGGCTTCTCAACGTGCCGCCGCGTGGTTCGTAGCGTCACTCTTGATGGGGCTCGGCTTCGTCGCGACGGTGAACTTCCTGGTGGATCCGTACGACCTATACCCCCCCGACCTGCTGCAGCCGATCACCTTCGCGAGCCATCGAGAGGCCGCGGTGATGCTGCCGCAGGTATCACCGCCCCCGCGCATCCTCATCCTGGGCACGTCAAAGGTCGGAACGTTGGACCCGGCTTACGTGCAGGCGCAACTCGGACTCCCGGCGTTCAATGCCAACCTCAACGCGGCAAAGACCGAGACTCTGCTCGCTTACTTCCGCTACGCGCTGGAGGTCCTGCCGCAGCCTCCCGAGCTGATGATCGTGGGCCTGGACGTGCGAGCGTTCAGCAACGCGGTAGGGATCGATGAGCAGCTCATCAACACACGGCAGCTCGCGCGGGAAGTGCCCGAGATCATCGGCATGCGGGAGCGGGCTCCCGTGTGGCTGCGGCTGCTCAACCAGTATCAGCTCGAGGGATCGATCGAGTCCCTCCGCATGGCGGTGACCAGCTCGTACCCAGAACCACTCTTCCACTTCACGTCCGACGGCCGGCGCGTATGGCGCGACGAAGGCGCAGTGGCCGGCGACCCGGAGTTGCTCGAGCAGTCGGTCGCGGAGCTGGCGAGCGAGCTCGCCGCACAGTATCGAGACTTCGACCAGCTATCACCGCTCCGCATGGAGGCATTCGAGCAGCTCGTCGAGCTCGCCGATTCCGTTGGCACCGAGCTCGTGGTCTTCATCACGCCGACCAACTCGCGGCTCCGCGCCCGTTTGGTGGAACAACCCAACTTCGTCGCCCGCGGTGAGCAGCTGACGGCTTTCGTCCGTGATGTCGCGCGAGATCGCTTCACCTTCGTCGACCTTTCGGTTCCCGAATCCTCGTGGCCGACAGACGACTGGCTCGACGCACTCCACCACGGTGTGCCGACGGGCCGCGCGATCATCGATCGACTCCTGCAAGCGCGGGCGCGCTGAATGCTCTTCAACAGCTACGTCTTCGTCCTCGGCTTCCTGCCGCCGGTCCTGGCGGCCTGGTGGTTGCTGCGCCGCCACCCGCGTCCCGGCTTCGTGTTTCTCACCGCCGCCAGCTACGTCATGTACGGCTGGTGGGACTGGCGCTTCTGCACCCTGCTGCTCGCGTCGACCCTGGTTGACTACGTAGCCGGCAAGCGCATCTTCCTTGCCACGGACGCAACCGCGAGACGCTCGTGGCTGGCGCTCTCGGTGGGCACGAACCTGGGCCTGCTGGGCTTCTTCAAGTACTCCGGCTTCCTCGCGGAAAGCGCGAATCAGGTGGCGAGCTGGCTGCACGTCGGTGGAGCGCTTCCGGTACCACACATCGTCCTTCCCGTGGGCATCTCCTTCTACACCTTCCAATCGATGAGTTACTCGATCGATATCTACCGGCGCCAGAGTGAGCCGGCCGAGGACCTCTGGCGCTTCGCCGCGTACGTGTCGATGTTTCCGCAGCTCATCGCCGGGCCGATCGTCCGTTACAACGAGATCGAGGAACAGCTGCGCGCCCCTCGAGAACACATGGACTGGCATCGAGTGTGGCGGGGCATCGTGTACTTCACCCTCGGGATGGGCCAGAAGGTGCTCATCGCGGATCGAGTTGCCGCCGCCATCGACCCGCTCTTTCTTCGTTACGGGGATCTGCGGTTGGTCGGCAGCTGGCAGGTGATGCTCGGGTACACCTGCCAGATCTACTTCGACTTTGCCGGCTACAGCAACATGGCCATCGGGCTGGGGTTCATGCTCGGGTTCGTCTTCCCGTCGAACTTCGAGTCCCCCTACAAGTCGGCAAGCATCGCGGAGTTCTGGCGACGCTGGCACATCTCCCTGTCGACCTGGCTGCGCGACTACCTCTACGTGCCGCTCGGCGGTAGCCGGCACGGCACGACGCGAACGCTATGGAACCTCTTCATCGTGATGTTCCTCGGCGGCCTGTGGCACGGAGCTGCGTGGACCTTCGTCATCTGGGGCCTCTATCATGGCGCTCTGCTGGTGATCCATCAGGCTGGCAAGATCGCTGGGCTCCCGCGCCTGCCGCGCGGAGTCGCCATTCCGCTGACCTTCGTCGCCGTCGTCGTCGGCTGGGTGTTCTTCCGCAGCGACTCCCTCGAGATGAGCCAGGCGCTCCTCTACGTGATGGCCGGCGGCCGGGGCGTGGAAGCAAGCCTGTCGGGAGCGCTCACGTCGGGCCAATTCGTGACGCTGGTCGGCGCCCTGGCGATCGTCTTCGCCCTACCCAACGTTCGCCAGATCGAAGAGCGCACCATGCCCGCACCTGCCGCCGCTCTCGCGCTCGCGGTGCTGCTGGTCATGTGCATCCTGCGATTCGGTGACCCGAGCCCGTTCTTGTACTTCCAGTTCTGAGCTACCGGGCGGCACGCCTCGTTCACCCGGTCGGGATCCACGCGGTGCCGGCGCCGTACATGGCCTTGGCCACATCCCATAGGTGCCCCTTGGCGTGATACAGGTCGACGATCTGGATGGCGCCGGGGAACTGCTCGTCGGCGAGCTTCCAGATCCACGGAGCGCCATACCCCAGCACGACGCGCCGGGGGGCCTGGTCGAAGCCGCGGCGCTGTCCCTCGCGCGCGGCACGCTGGGCGAACGCGGAGGGTTGCTCGTCGGTATCGAGTGTGGCGGCGCTTTCGATGCCCGCCGAGTAGCTGACCGAGCCGGGATCGCGGACGGGGATGCCCTCTTGGTCGCGCCCCTCGGCGCTCCAGACGGTGACCAGCTTGACCTCCCGGGTCTTGGCCGAGCCGTCGGGTTGCTTGCCGGCACGTCCCTGAAGCTCCGCCGCCCGTATCGGCACGCCGGTGCCGTCCATCCCCAGGGACATGGTCGGTGCCGCGGGCTGTGCGGGCTCCACCACGGTGCGTTCATGCTGGGCGATCTGCTCGCCCAACGCCTCGGCCTTGCGCTCCACCTGCTTGGCCGTGACGCGCACGCCGGCAAGCTCGTGCATCGGCTCGCTGCTCTCGGCGAAACTGACCATCGCTGCCGCTATCCCCACCATGCGCGTCACGGCAGGCGACAGCGAGGAGCCTTCCAACCCCAGGGCACGATCACGGGGGCAGAAGCCGGCCTGACAGGCCTCGCAGTGACAATAGGCGCGTTCCAGCACCAGACTGCCCAACGCACTCTGGAACGTCTTAGTGCGCCGACCCACGTAGCGCGCCGGCCGGCCACACTCGCACGGCGCCGTGGACCCGACGTTGTCGGAGGTGTCGGCGTTGAAGCGCTGCTGGATCGCCCTCGCCGCCAAGCGCATCGCCCTACGGCGCACCGCCGTCTCGATGGCCTCGAAGTCCAGCTCCTGAGCCGTCCCGGCGCCTACGAGCGCTTCGATCTCCGCGACGATTTCCGAGCTGAACGCTTCTTGGAGCCCCCTTTTTCGGGCTCCTGTTGCGAGGCCCCTGCCGACGCATCGAGTCGAGCATCGGCCCACCATTCGCACGCATCCCAGTACGCCTCGAGGTCCTGGCGGAACTGTTGGCCGGCTTCAACCTGCTGGCGGGGGTAGCAGGAATACCTTTCCAATATCATATTGGAAGCTCCCCAAGCCCCAATGCCCTCACCGCAGCAACGTCACTTTCCTGACGTACGCCCCTCGACGACTCGGCGGTGGTGCGAAGTGATAGAGTCTGAGTCCGATGACACCGCCCGCCAGGATCGCCGTCGCCCTCATCGTATCGTTGTCGCTGCTTTGCCTTTCCGCCTGCGGTGGAGGTGGTGGGCTGCAAGGTGGCGATTCCGGCGTCGGAGACCCAAGCGGAGAGCGGGATCCCGGCGAATCTGCAGGGGGGTCCTCGCCGACGCCTGCGCGGGCGGCCGCCGGGGGCCCGCTGCTGATCTCCTTCGAGCTCGACACGACGGCTTTCATGGCGCCGCCGGCGCCGGAGTTCGTCGTTCCCTTCGATGTCGTCTCGGCCGACATGGACCTCGACGGCGACCCGGACGTGTTGGTCAACTGGCACAACGTGGCGCGGCTCGAATTGTTCGAGAACGATGGCGGTACCTTCCGATTGATCAATCCGGAGGGCGGCGACCGTTCGGGAATATTTGAAAAACCGGGAATTCCCGACCTTTACGGTTCGGCCGATCGGATGCTCGCCAAGGCTCGTGAGGCCGGGGTCGCCGGCGTCTTCGTCTGGCACGATCCCGACCGGCGCGGGGACTGGAACTTCTACGTCGTCCCCGGCGGCAACGAGCCGGTGGCGCTCGAGCTGCGCGCCAACCGGCCGCTGACGTTAAAGCTCGATCCGCGCTTCGTGCGCGAGAGCGGCGAGTTTCAGGCTCGCCTGCAGCTCGACGGCGAGATCCACTTCGCCGTCAACGTGGCGTTCGTCGCCACCGAGCTGGCGCTGCGCGCCTCGCTGCCGCTGTTCGTCGGC
>DASWHK010000067.1:0-1798 GCA_036398215.1 Acidobacteriota bacterium
AGCGTCCGCGCGCAGATGTCGGTGACCGTCAACCAGCACGGCTTCCCGCTCGAGATCAAGTACGGCTCCCGCGACCGCGACGCCAGCACCACCGACTTCGCGCGCAAGAACGGGGTGCTGAGCTGGCGCGCCGGCGCCTACTTCTTCGAGCCCCCCGAGGGCGCCATGGAGCGTTCTTTCTCGGTGCCGTTGCCCGAGGATCCGCGCGCCGATCCCTCAGTCCCCGCCGGGGTCTTCCTCTCGGAGACCGAGAACCCGGCGCTGATCACGCTGCCGGCGGCGATCTTCCAGGCCACCCGCGCCACCGAGATGGAGTATCTATCGCTACGTCCCAACCGCCTCGGAGCGCAAGGTCGGCGGCGGGCGGCCAGCGGCCCCGGTGGGCTTGGCCGCCGCGGCTTCCCTGGCGTCGGCATGCCCTCCGCCGGCAGGGGCCCCGATCTCCGCAACCCGGGCCGCCGCCTGGCCCGCGGCCGGCTCACCTTCGAGGCCGTCGAGCAGATCGACGTCGGCGGCCGCACCATCGAGGCCATCCGCATCGATTCGGCTGAATCGGACGACGACGTCTTCATCCGCGCCGACGGCGCCCTGCTGCGCCTCGAGTACACCTTCCGCAACTGGCGCAACGCCCACATCCGCCTGCTGCATCCGTCGGAGTACTGAAGCGGCGTCAGTTCATGTCCGCCGCCGCCGCCCGGATGTCCTCGAGCGCCTGCTCCATGTTCGGCAGGTGGGTGCGGAAGGAGAGGACGCAGATGCGCGGCAGATAGTCGTCGCGGACGATCGCGGGGCTGATGAAGATCCGCTTGCGGTCGTTGACGGCGCGCAGGAAGCGGCGGTTGAGGTCGTTGAGGCCGTCGCGGTCGAGGCCGGGCCTGACCAGGCGGAAGGCGACGAGCGATAGCTGGGGCTCGGCGACGATCTCGAGGCCGTCGATCTCGCGCAGCCGCTCGGTGATCCACTCGGTGAGATCGAGCTTCTCCTGCAGCTGCTGCCGGAAAACGCCGATGCCGTGCATCTTGACCGGCAGCCACACCCGCAGGCCTCGGTGGGAGCGCGACAGCTCCGGCGAGATCTCGCTGAAGTCGACGAAGTCGGGGTCGGTCTGCATCGGGGGCAGGTAGCCGGCGTCGATGGCGTGGGCGCGGGCCAGCGCGCCGCGATCGCGAACCAGCAGCGAGCCGGTGCCGTAGGGCAGGAACATGCCCTTGTGCGGATCGAGCGACAGCGAGTCGGAGCGCTCGATCCCGGCGAGGACCGCGCGGCCCCGCTCGGTGAGCGTGAAGAAGCCGCCGTAGGCGGCGTCGACGTGGAACCAGAGCTTCTCGCGCGCCGCGACCTCGGCGATGCCGGCGAGGTCGTCGACGGCGCCGGTGTTGGTGGTGCCGGCGCTGCCGACGATCAGGAACGGCTGCTTGCCGGCGGCGCGGTCGGCGCCGATGCGGCGCTGCAGCTCGTCGATGCGCATCCGGAAGCGCTCGTCGCTGGCCACCTCGCGCACCGCGGCGGCCGGGAAGCCCGCCAGCATCGCGGCCTTCTGCACCGAGTGGTGAACCTGATCCGAGACGTAGATGGTGCCGTGGAGAAAGTCCTCGGCCAGCAGCTCGCGGCGGGCGGTGAAGATGGCGGTGAAGTTGGCCATCGAGCCGCCGGTGGTCAGCAGGCCCAGCGCGTCCCTGGGGTAGCCGACGATCTCGCACAGCCAGCGCACCACGACGGCCTCGAGCTGTGCGAGCCCCGGCGCCGGCATCCAGATCGTCGTGTAGCGGTTGACCGCGTCGGCGATCAGGTCGGCGAC
>DASWHK010000068.1:0-10185 GCA_036398215.1 Acidobacteriota bacterium
GAGTGCCACTTGGATCGGGTCGCCGAGGAGCTCGGACTCGATCCGGCCGAGTACCGCAAGGCGATCGCGGTGCGCGAGAACACGATGACCGTCAACCACATGCGGGTGACGTCGTGCGGCCTCACGGAGTGCATCGACAAGGTCGTGGAGGCGTCGGGGTTTGGTGAGCGGCGCGGCAGCCTCCCGGAGGGCAAGGGGATGGGCCTCGCGGTCGGCGCCTACCTCTCCGGGGCCGGCCTGCCGATCTACTGGAACGACATGCCGCACACCTCGGTCGACCTGAAGGTTGATCGCGGCGGCGGCGTCGCGGTCAAGTGCATGCAGATCGAGATCGGCCAGGGGTCGGACTCGGTGCTGGCGATGATCGTCGCCGAGGTGCTCGGCATCGATCCCGCCGACGTCCAGCTGACCTGCGCCGACACCGACACCACGCCGATCGACCTGGGATCGTACTCCAGCCGGGTCACGTTCATGATGGGCAACGCCGCGATCGAGGCGGCGGCGAAGATCCGCGCCAAGCTCTTTGCCGCGGCGGCCGTGGCGCTCGGCGTCGAGCGCGGCGAGCTGCGCGCCGCCGGCGGGCTCATCCGCGCCGCCGGCAACGGCAGGAGCCTGCGGTTCGTCGATGCCGTGCAGCTCGCCGAGGCCGAGTTCGGCCAGCTCTCGGCGACCGGCTCGTACACGCCCCAGAAGCTCGGCGGACCCTACAAAGGATCGGGGGTCGGCCCGACGCCCGCCTACTCGTACTCGGCGGCCGTGGTGCTGGTCGACGTCGACGCCGAGACCGGCATCGTGACGCCGGAGAAGGTCTGGATCGCCCACGACATCGGCCGCGCCATCAACCCGACGCTGGCCGAGGGGCAGGTCGAGGGCTCGGTCTACATGGCACTCGGCGAGATCTTCATGGAGGAGCAGGCCTTCCGGAAGGGGCTGCACAAGTTCCCCTCGATGCTCGAGTACAAGAGCCCGACGATCCTGGAGATGCCGCCGGTGGAGACCTTCCTGGTCGAGACCGTCGACGCCGAGGGGCCCTTCGGCGCCAAGGAGGTCGGCCAGGGGCCGCTGCTGCCGCTGCCGCCGGCCGTCGCCAACGCCATCTACGACGCCGCCGGCGTCCGCATCGACGAGCTGCCGGTCACCCCCGAGAAGGTCCTCGCCGCCCTCGAGCGCAAGGCGAAGGGCGAGACGCCACGCTTCGGCCCCGCCGGGGTCCCCGATTTCGACTGGCCGCCGCCGATCGTCGTCGACCCGGTCTGGTACGGGCAGCCGGCCGACGACTGGGTGGAGCCGCGGCGCGCGGCGGGCGTGACGCCGGATCCGGGAGGGGAGGGCTGATGCTTCGCCTGCCGCCATTTCGCTACCTCCGCGCCGGCAGCGCCGCCGAGGCGGCGCGGGCGCTCGCCGACCATGGCGGCCGGGCGATGATCCTCGCGGGCGGCACCGACCTGCTGCCCAACCTCAAGCGCCGCCAGTTCGACGCCGAGGTGCTGGTGGCGATCGGCCACCTGGCCGAGCTCCGCGAGGCGAGCGCCAACGGCGAGCTGGTCCTCGGCGCCGGGATGCGGCTGCGCGGCGTCGTCGCCGCCGCCGAGCGCGTCGAAGGGCTCGCGGCGATCGCCGAGGCGGTCGGCCAGATCGCCAACCCGCAGATCCAGCGACAGGGGACGATCGGCGGCAACCTCTGCGTCGATACCCGCTGCAACTACTACAACCAGAGCGAGGAGTGGCGGGCCGCGATCGGTTACTGCATGAAGCGCGACGGCGACATCTGTCTGGTCGCCCCGGGCAGCGCCAAGTGCTGGGCGGTCTCCTCGAGCGACGCCGCCCCGGCGCTGATGGCGCTGGGCGCGCGGGTGGTCCTGCAGGGTCCCGAGGGCGAGCGCGACATCCCGCTACGCGACCTCTACCGCGACGACGGCATCGACTACCTCAGCCGCCGGCCCGACGAGGTGCTCACCCGGATCCTCGTGCCGCGCCTCCCGGGCCAACGGAGCACCTATCGCAAGGTGCGGCGGCGCGGCAGCTTCGACTTCCCGATCCTCGGCATCGCCGCCTCCCTGCAAATGGCGGGGGAGACCGTCGAAGCGGCGCGGCTGGTGCTCGGCGGCGTGCATACGCACCCGGTCGAGGTCGCCGCCGCCGCCGAGCTGTTGTGCGGCCGGCCGCTGACCGAGGAGAGCATCGAGGCTGCGGCCGAGGCGGCATTCAAGGCCGCCACCCCGCTCGACAACGCCGACCTGATGTACCACTGGCGCAAGAAGATGGTCCGCGTCGAGGTACGCCGGGCCCTGCGATCGCTGGCGGGCGGCTAAGACTGCACGACGATCGGCGCTCGGGGGTCGCGGCGGAAGAAGCCGACCAGCCAGCCGAACAGGGCGATGGCGATCAGCAGCGGGATCCCGATGATCAGCAGCTTGAGCAGCAGGATGACGCCGACGACCAGGAAGATCGGCAGCAGCAGCAGGCCGGCGAAGAAGAAGAAGATGCCGGCGAAGCCGACCTTGATGGCGAACCCGGTGAGCCGGAACAGCAGGTAGAAAGGCAACAAGACGACCCACAGCGCCAGGCACGCCAGGCCGAACACGAACAGCAAGCCGATCAGCCCCAATACCTCGAACATCCGCGTCTCCTTGTCGCTCTTTCCAGGCTGCCTCTCGTCCGTAATGACGGGCGGTGGGGCGGTCGGGTTTCACAAGTAGATGCCGGCGAACAGCAGGTAGTTGCCGAGGAAGTGGGCGGTGACCGCCGACTCCCAGCCGCCGCGCAGGTAGATCACTCCGAGCAGGACGCCGAAGCCGGTGGCCGCCAGCGGGTTGAGCGCGTGGGCGAAGCCGAAGGCCAGCGCCGAGACCAGCACCGCGACGACCAGGATGGCGCGCGGCGGCCGAGCGGGCGCCGGTGGCGGCGCCGCCGGGCCGGACTCGAAGCCGAACCGCGGCCTCCAGCCATGGAAGCGCATGCCCACCGAGACCAGGAACGGGATGGCGAAGAGGCGGAACATCGTCTCCTCGGAGAGCGCGGCGCGCGCCGAGAGGGCGAAGACCTTGAAATGGGTGTCGAGGTCGTAGACGGCCGACGGCCGGAACGGCGACGCCGCGGTCGTCAAGTACAGGGATTTGTTGGTCAGATAGATCAGAAACCCGGCGCCGATGCCGTAGACGACGAAGCGTGCCCAGCAGCGGCGGGACGGCGCCGCCGACAGCAGCAGGAACGACGGCAGCCCGAGGCTGCGCGCCGTCCAGACCGCGAAGGCGTTGGTGACCGTGAAGACGCCGAGAAAGACGGCGAGCATCCAGGGGATGCCGGGCGCCGAGACTCGTGGCGAGGTCAGGACCTCGTCCACGACCACGGCCGCGGCGCTTGCCAGCACCGCGGCGCCCACCACCATGACGGTCCGCGTTCTCACTGTCTGCCGTTCGTTTGATGGCCCCCAGGTCTCATGCTACGTTGCGACCTTCGTCCATTGTAACCCATGCTCCCCCGGCTTCGGGCTGCGACCCGGCGAGCCGCCGGCGCGGGGCCCCATGTTGCCCCAAGGAGGCAGTCTTGGTCCGTCATCAAGCCTGGGATGACATCCCCAAGGAAGAGCTCTCGCCGACGATCCTGCGCCGCATCGTCAACGGCGAGAAGGTCATGATCGCGATCGTCGATCTCAAGAAGGGCGCCGTGGTCCCGATGCACAGCCACGACAGCGAGCAGATCACTTACGTCATCTCCGGCTGGCTGCGCTTCACGATGGAGGACGACAGCGTCATCGACGTCAAGGGCGGCGATACGCTGGTGATCCCCTCCAACGTCGGCCACGCGGCCGAGGCGCTCGAAGACACCGTCGACCTCGACGCCTTCAGCCCGATCCGCCAGGACTGGCTCGACGGCGACGACGCCTACCTGCGGGGGGGCGAGTGAACCTCGGCCTCGAAGGGCGCACGGCGCTGGTCTGCGGCGCCTCCGACGGCCTCGGCCTGGCGATCGCCCGCGGCCTGGCGGCCGAGGGGACGAACCTGGTGATCTGCGCCCGTACCGTCGCCGGGCTCGAGGCCGCGGCCGACGAGCTCGGCAAGGGCGGCGTCGAGGTCTTGGCGGTGCCGACCGATCTGACCGATGTCGGGCAGATCGACGCCCTGGCGACCGCCGCGCTGGAGCGCTTCGGGGTCGTCGACATCCTCGTCAACAACGCCGGCGGGCCGCCGCCGGGGCGCTTCGACGACCTCGACGAGGCGGACTGGCGGGCCGCCGTCGACCTGACTCTGATGTCGGCGGTCGAGCTGACCCGGCGGCTGTTGCCTCCCATGCGCGAACAGAAATGGGGGCGGGTGATCAACGTCACCTCGACCTCCGTGAAGCAGCCCGTCGACGGCCTGATCCTCTCCAACAGCATTCGCTCGGCGGTCGTCGGTTGGGCGAAGACGCTGGCCAACGAGATCGGCCCCGACCAGGTGCTGGTCAACAACGTCTGCCCCGGTTACACGACGACCGACCGTCTCCAGGAGCTCGCCGCCAACGTCGCCGGTCGCCAGAACGTCTCCCCCGACGACGTCTACGCCGGCTGGGCGGCACAGATCCCGCTCCGACGCTTGGCGACGCCGGAGGAGTTCGCCCGGCTGGTCGTCTTTCTGGCCTCCGAGGCGGCCTCCTACATCACCGGCACGACGATCGCCATCGACGGGGGCCGCAGCCAGTCGATGACGTAGTTCTCATCTTCTCCGCGTCCGCACTTGAATGGGGTTTCACGTTGCCGCGCGTTCGAGCGCGCGACGTAGCGCGGGCGGCGCACCAGGATCAGGTGGTTTGCTCGCGGCTCCACCGCTGCAGCGCGATCCCCTGGTAGAGCGACAGCATGGCGCCCCACATCGTCAGGCGGATCCAGATGCGGCCGACGACCCAGAGCTGGCCGATGACGAGGGCGGCGGGCGTCGCCGGCCCGGCGAGAGACAGAAGCCCGGCTACGGCCAGGCCGAGGAGGCCGCCGGCCGCCCACAGCACGAGCTGCAGCGCCAGCGTCCGCGGCAGGTGGCGGACGACGAAGCGCGCCGAGCGCCACGCCTCGAGCAGCATCGAGCGGCTGTCGCGGGCGATGGTACGGACGCGCGCGTAGTCGAAGGTCGTGGCGACCAAGCCGAGGGTCAGCCAGAGGACGAGCGGCTCGAGGCCGCCGAGCCGGCCGCCGGCGATCTCCGCCACGATCCCCCCGAGCCTCAACAGCGCCCACGAGACCAGCGCCGCAATCAGCAACAGACGCAGAAGGCGCGGCGCGTAGACGCCGGAGCCGGCGCCGAGCTGGGCCACCAGCGCCGCCGGCCGCGGCGCGTGCAACCAGGCGATGATCCCCCCGGCGAGCACTCCGTAGAAGAGGACGAAGAAGGGGTCCGGAGCCCAGATCGGCGCCTCGACGCCGGCCGCGACCAGCGCCCGGATGCCGACGGGCCACGGCGCCGGCGCCGCCGGCAGCTCGAGGGCGGCGGCGAGCGCCGCCGGAAGGGGCTCTCCCGAAGCCCGCCAGGCTTCCCAGGAGCGCAGCGGTTGCAGCAACAGGGGGGCGGCGCGCTGCACCAGCAGCAGGTCGAGCCCCCACAGGAGGATGATCAGGAGGCGCGACCGGGAGGCGCGCCGGGCGCCCCAGACGAGCGCGCCGGCGACGCCGGGGCGCGCCGCCTCCGGGGGCCCGGGATGCCATTCGAGCAGATCGTCGGCTTGATCGTCGCCCGCCCGCATCCCGGCGCCTCGCTCCTACAGGTTGATGCTCTCTTCGATCTCGCGGTTCGAGACGTGCAACCGGTAGAGGTCGTACTCTTCGAGCTTGGTCTCCAGCAGCTTGTCGAGCACGTGGTCGCCGAGCGTGGCGCGCATCAATGGAGAAGCGGCGGCCGCCTGCACGGCGTCGTAGAGGTCGTGGGGCAGCGACTCGATGCCCTGCTGCTCGCGCTGCAGCGGCGTGTAGTGGTAGAGGTCGTCGACCACCGGCTCGGCGAGCTTCATCTTCTCGTCGAGGCCGTCGAGCCCGGCGGCCAGCATCACGGCGAACGCCAGGTACGGGTTGCAGGCGGCGTCGGGGAAGCGCAGCTCGATACGGGTGGCGACCTCGTTGCCGGGCTTGTACATGGGCACGCGCACCAGCGCCGAACGGTTGCGCTCCGCCCAGGCGATGTAGACGGGGGCCTCGTAGCCGGGCACCAGCCGCTTGTAGGAGTTGTACCACTGGTTGGTGACCAGGCACATCTCGCGGGCATGGGCGAGGACGCCGGCGAGGAAGTGACGGGCGGTCTCCGAGAGGTGGTGCTTGTCGCCCTTCTGGTAGAAGGCGTTGCTCTTGGCGTCCTTGAAGATCGACAGGTGGGTGTGCATGCCGCTGCCGTTCTGGCCGGCGAGCGGCTTGGGCATGAACGTCGCGTGGATGCCGTTGCGGCGGGCGATCTCCTTCACCAGCCACTTGTGGGTCTGCAGGATGTCGGCCATCCGCAGCGCTTTGGCGTACTTCAGGTCGATCTCGTGCTGGCTGTGGGCGACCTCGTGGTGCATGTACTCGACCTGGATGCCCATCGCCTGCAGCGCGAAGCGGGTGGCCTCGCGAAAGTCGTCGCCGACGTCGACCGGGACCATGTCGAAGTAGCCGGCGCGGTCGAGCAGCGTGGGCGACTGGTCGTCGGCGAAGTAGAAGAACTCGGCCTCGGGGCCGATGTTCATGTGCGAGAAGCCGTGCCCTTCGAGCCGGTCGAGCGCCTTCTTGAGGATGACGCGGGGATCGCCGGCGTAGGGCGCACCGTCGGGCGTGCGGACCTCGGCGAACATCCGGATGCAGCGCGCCGGCCCGACCTGGAAGGGGATGAACTGGGCCGTCTCGGCGATCGGCCAGGCCACCATGTCGCTCTCCTGGATCCGCTGGTAGCCCTCGATCGACGAGCCGTCGAAGCCCATGCCCTCGTCGAAGGCGCCCTCGAGCTCGGCGGGCGTAATCTCGAACTTCTTCACGAAGCCGAGGATGTCGGTGAACCAGAGGCGGATCGAGGTGATCTCGTGCTTCTTGACGTACTCGACGACGTCTTTTTTCGTCTCCAGGGAGAGGCCCTGCGGAACGCCGTGCTCGACCGGCACATGCTCGCTCGTGTAGGCGACCATGTTGTCGGAAAACTCGCGGACCTTGTGAACGAAGTCGTTACTGGTGGAACCCATGTGCCTCCACTCTCCGTGGCCCGTGGCGACGCCGGCGCGGCGTGGCGCGGGCGGCAGGCTGCTGCGGGTAAGGCGTCCTGACCGCCGGCTCGATCGCGGCGCACCGGCTCGGCGGGCCGGATGCACTCGTGGCTGAAAAAAGACCGACTTTCGCGGTGATGGTGGGCTCGTGTGGCAGCTTACGGCTGCCATGGCGTGCCGTCAACTCGGCCTCTTTGTGGCAACCTTTCGCGGCATGACGAGTAGCGCGGCAGTCATCGTCCTCGTGATTTACGGCCTCGGCCTGGCCGCCGTCGGCCTGTGGGCGAGCCGCAGCGTGCGGCTGGCGGCCGACTTCTACGTCGCCGGCCGCCGCCTCGGACCGGGGCTCTTGGCCGCCACGGTACTGGCCGCCAACATCGGCTCCGGAACGACCGTCGGCGTCGCCGGCCTTGCCTACGACATCGGCGTCGCCGCCTGGTGGTGGACGGGCTCGGCGATCGTCGGCACCGTCGTCCTGGCGCTGACGCTCGGGCCGCGGATGTGGCGCGTCGCCCGCGACCTCGATTGCTACACGGTCGGCGACTACCTCGAGCGCCGCTACGGCGTCGGCCTGCGAACCTCGGTGATGGCGCTGCTGTGGATCGGCTCGGTGCTGATCCTGATGGCGCAGATCGTCGCCATCGGCAACGTCGTGCTGGCCTTCAGCGGCGTCGGTCTCGGCTACGGGATCGTCCTCGGCGGCGCCGTCGTGCTCGTCTACTACGCGGCCGGCGGGCTCTGGTCGTCGGCGATCGTCAACGTCGTACAGCTGGCGGTGAAGTTCGTCGCCTTTCCACTGGCGCTGCTGGCGGCGGCGCGCATCCTCGGCGGCTTCGCGGCGGTGCGGGCGGCGACCGAGGCCGCCGGAACCGCGGACGCCTACTTCTCGCCGTGGAGCGTCGGTTGGCTGGGGATCGCCGGATACATCGGCGTGCTGGGGACCTCGTTCGTGATCTCGCCGGGCATCCTCCAGAAGGCGTTCGGGGCCCGCGACGAGCCCACCGTGCGCCGCGGGCTGCTGCTGAGCGCCGCCGGCCTGGCGGCCTTCGCGTTCATCCCGGTGGCCCTGGGGATGCTGGCCCGCAGCCACTGGCCGGAGCCGCTGTATGCCGGCGAGCCCAACTGGGTGCTGCCGCAACTGTTGGTGGAGGTGTTGCCGCCGGCGCTCGGCATCCTGACGCTCGCCGCGGTGGTCTCGGCCGAGCTGTCCTCCGCCGACGCGGTCCTGTTCATGCTGTCGACCTCGATGTCGCGCGACTTCTACCAGCGCTTCTGGAACCGCGGCGTCGACGATCGAGGCCTGCTGCGGGCGGGGAGGGTCTCGGCGCTGGTCGGCCTGCTGGTCTCCGTCGCCCTGGCCCTGGCGTTCCCGTCGATCCTCGGCGGCCTGGCGACCTTCTACAGCCTACTTGTCGTCGCCCTCGCCGTGCCGCTGGTCGCCGGGCTGTACTCGCCGCGTAGCGGCAACCGTGCGGCGCTGGCCTCGCTGGCGGCGTCGCTGACCGTCACGCTGGCGGGGCTTCTCTGGACCGCAGCGCCTCCCGGCCCCGGCAACCTGTGGCCCTCGGTCCTCGGCATCGCCGCCGGGGCGATCGCCTGCGCGCTCGTTACGATAATGGCGCCGGCACGCGGCGGAGGATAATCAGCCACATGTCCGACGGTGAAGAAAAGGTCTACGTCGACGCCCGCACGCTGCGGCTCGAGTCCGTGCGGCTCGCCCGCAAGGTCTGGGAGGACGGCTACCGGCCCGACTACCTGATCGCCGTTTGGCGCGGCGGCACGCCGCCGGGGGTCGCGATCCACGAGTTCTTCCGCCTCCACGGGCTGGATCCCTATCACACGGCGATCAAGACGCAGTCCTACCGCGGCATGCAGCGCGGCGACGCGGGCGTCGAGGTCAAGGGGCTCGGCCACGTCATCGACGTCATCGAGGCGGAGAACCGCATGCTGATCGTCGACGACGTCTTCGACAGCGGCCATACGATGGTCGCGGTCGTCGAGGAGATCCGCCGGCTGGCGCGGCGCAGCGCCCCCGAGATCCGGGTGGCCACCGTCTACTACAAGCCCGACAAGAACGAGACCGACCTGATCCCCGACTACTACGCGGTCGCCGACAACCGCTGGATCGTCTTCCCGCACGAGCTCGAGGGGCTCACCGACGAGGAGCTGCGCCACAAGGGGCCGGAGATCTGCGCGGTGTTGTTCGGGAAGGACGAGGCTTGAAGGCGGTGCGACGAGCAGCTCCCGGTAGCTCCTCGGCTCCGGCGCTATGGCTGTGCGAACAGGGTCTTGCTCTATCCTCTCGAGATGGCGAACTTCCAGGCGGTTTACTATCGGGCGCCCGATGGCACTGAGCCCGTTAGCGACTTCATCGACAAGCTCCCGGTAAAGCGTCAGGTCGCTCTGGACAATCAGATCGATCGGCTCAACATGCTCAGCCCGAGCCGCCCCCATCTTCCGTTCCCGCACAGCTCGCAGATCAAGGGTGAACTCCGGGAACTGAGGTGCCACTTCGGCCGGGAACTCTACCGTATCCTGTACCGGAGATCCCGCAACCTGTTCATTCTCCTGCACATATTTCGCAAGGATACGGGCAAGGTTCCACAAGTCGAGATCGCTGTCGCCGAGGCGCGCTGGGACGATTTCCGGGCACGCATGGATGCCCCGAGGCGCCGGCCGCCGCGAGCGGCAGGGCACGATGCGCCCTGAGGACCTTGACCGCTGTTTACCAGAATTGGTAACCTTGCTGCCAAGGAGGTTAGGGAAATGACCCAAAGGAGCCCCATCGGGAGCACCACACAGAGGGCCCGGCGGAAGCGGGCCCGGGCGAACGTCGCCTACCGGGTCGAGCAGCGGCGGGTGGCCACGTTTGAGGAGCTGGCCCGGCTCGTGATCAAGCATCGGGGTACTCTCCGAATCTCCCAGAAGGAGCTAGCCCGCCGCGTGGGCACCAGCCACTCTGCGATTTCGCGCCTGGAGAGTGGCCGTCACAAGACC
>DASWHK010000069.1:0-3106 GCA_036398215.1 Acidobacteriota bacterium
CCCGCGCCAGCCGGCGCATCCAGCGGTGGGCGGATGGGGACATCGATCTATAGCCCATGCGGCGCTCTTTCGGGTCAATAAGGATCGGCTCTCTGGTAACAGTGAAGTGTAGGTACATGCCAACCGCTCTCACAACAGGCAAGGTGATCGGCCATCGGCTGCTGCTTCGGTAGGTTGGGACACATGGACACCATCCGCCCGTTGCTGGCGCGTTGCTTCGCTGCCCCATTCCCCGATAGCCTCGTAGGCGGTCGTTTCCCGGATCGGGGGCTCCAAAGGAGGATCGGATGCGGCAAGCCTGTCGGGTAGGCGCGGCGGTGGCGGCCGTTTCGAGCTTGTTGGCGGGGGCTTGGGGAGCTTCGCTGTACGCCCAGACCTCGACCACCAATCCGTATCGGGTCGCGCTCGGCTGGGAGAAGCTCCCGGAAGGAAGGACCCTGGGGATCGTCAGCGGCGCCTTTCCCGATCCCGATGGCCGGCATCTGTGGATGTTGGACCGTTGCGGCGGCAATCAGTGCGCCGGGACTGACCTGGACCCGATCCTCAAGCTCGACCTGGACGGCAACCTGGTGGAGAGCTTCGGCGCCGGGACCTTCGCCTTTCCCCACGGCTTCTACCTGGATCACGAGGGCTTTCTCTGGGTGACCGAGGGCGGATCGCACGGCGACGACCGGGCAGCGCTGGGTGAGAGCCTGGGGCTGGGCCATCAGGTCCTCAAGCTCGACCGGCGGGGAGAGGTCGTGATGCGGCTCGGCGAGGCCGCCGTCTGGGGAGACGGCCCGCGCCACTTCAACGGGCCTTCCGGCGTCGCGGTCGCCCGCAACGGCGACATATGGGTGACCGATGGGCACCGGGGCGGCAACAACCGCCTCGTCAAGTTCGCCAGCGACGGCACGTTCCTTCTCGAAGTCGGCGGTGGCGTCGGTTCCGAGAGCCGGGAGCCGGGTCGGTTCAGCGACCCGCACGACGTCAAGCTCGACTCCCGGGGCCGCGTCTACGTCGCCGACCGCGGCAACAGCCGCATTCAGGTATTCGACCCGGACGGCAACCTCCTGTACATCTGGACGCACTACGGCAAGCCGAGCGGCCTGTTCATCGACCGCGACGACATCCTCTACGCCGCCGACGGCCTCTCGGGAACGCCGCGAACCGGCCCGCCCGACCCCTGGCGGAGCAACTTCGGCTGGGAGAAGGGGATCCGGATCGGCGACCTGAAAGAGGAACAGGCCTGGGTGGTGCACTTCGTCCCCCAACACGACGCGGATATCGGGCCGGGGCTCGAGTTCCTCGGCGTGGACTTCGCCGGCAACATCTACGCGGGGGAGATCAACCGCCAGCGGCTGGTGAGATACGTGCCTTTCCGGCCGCTCGACGTGGGGAGAAGCGGCCGAATCGCCCCGGGCGACGGTGGTGCGGTATCCTCGTTCCGTTGACCGAGACCGGCCGCCGCTGGTGGCCGGACCATGACGCCTTTCCCCGGCCCGCCGGCAGGCCGAACGGACGCAGAGGACGACAATGTTGAACGACAGCTTCTACCTGTATGTCGAGGTGGCCTCGCAGCGCTGCTCGCAGCTCATGCGCGGCGCCAAGCCCAAGATCGACTTGCGCGCCCACAAGTTCACGACGATCGCCTGTCGCGAGGTTCGCGAGGACCTGATCCCCTGGCGGATGGCGACCGACGAGCAGATCGCGGCCGAGCTCGCCGGTAAGGGTTCGACCGGCGAAGAGATCGCGATCCACGAAGAAGAGTAGGCCGGTGCCCGAGCCGCGGGTGGTCCTGGCGGTGACCGGCAGCATCGCCGCCTACAAGGCCTGCGAGGTGCTCCGCCGGCTGCGCGAGCGCGGCGTCGACGTGCGGGTGGCGATGACCCGCAACGCCGCCGAGTTCGTCGGCCCGTTGACCTTCGCGGCGCTGTCGGGCCACGAGGTGCTGCACGACACGTTCGCCGGCGGCCACCCCGAGAAGCTCCCCCACATCCGCTGGGCGGAGGAGTGCGACGCCTTCTGCGTGGTCCCGGCGAGCGCCGACTTCCTCGCCAAGATGGCCCTGGGCATCGCCGACGACTTTCCCTCGACCGTGCACCTGGCGGTCGAAGGCGCGCTGCTGGTGGCCCCGGCGATGGAGGACCAGATGTGGGCCCACCCGGCGGTGCAGGCGAACCTCGAGACCTTGAGGGCCCGCGGCGTCGTGGTCGTCGATCCCGGCAGCGGACCGCTGGCCTCGGGAAGATACGGGCCCGGCCGGCTGGCCGAGCCCGAGGCGATCGTCGAGGCGATCGTCGGCCTGCTGGTCGGCGCCGGGGGGCGGCAGCCGCTCGCCGGGCTGCGGGTGCTGGTGTCGGCCGGCCCCACCCGCGAGCATCTCGACCCGGTGCGGGTGCTGACCAATCCGGCGAGCGGCAAGATGGGCTACGCGCTCGCCGAGACGGCGCGCCGGCTCGGCGCCGACGTCACGCTGGTGAGCGGGCCGACGCAGCTGCCTCGTCCCGCGGGGGTGTTCACCATCGACGTCGTGACCGCCGAGCAGATGCGCGCCGCGGTGCTCGATCGCGCCGCCGCCGCCGACGTCGTGGTGATGGCCGCCGCGGTCAGCGATTTCCGCCCCGTCGCACCGCTCGACGAGAAGCTCGCCAAGCACGATCCGAGCGGCCTGACGGTCGCCTTCGAGCGCACCACCGACATACTCGCCGAGCTCGCCGAGCTCGACGACGTTGCCGGCGAGCGGACCGTCGTTGGCTTTGCCGCCGAGACCTCCGATTTGCAGGCGCGGGCCCGCGAAAAGCTGGAGAGCAAGCGCTGCGACCTGGTCGTCGCCAACGTCGTCGGCAAGCCCGGCGCCGGCTTCGAGGCCGACACCAACGAGGTGGTCATCGTCGACCGGCTCGGCGGCCGGCGCGAGGTTGGCCGCGCCGCCAAGGTCGAGGTCGCCGCGGCGATCTGGGACGCCGTCGTCGACTTCCGGCGCCGCCGTTCCGCGCCCCGCTCCGAGATCGCCGGGTGAGCGACGCCTTGCATCGCGAGCGACTGCGCGCCCAGCTCGCCGGCCACCTGGAGCGGCTCGAGCGGGAGGGCGTCTGGGGCCTTTCGGTGGCGGCGCCGGCGGCCG
>DASWHK010000070.1:0-3043 GCA_036398215.1 Acidobacteriota bacterium
AGGAACATCCCTTCTTGCAGGCTGGTGACGATGATCGTGCCCGAATCGAAGAACGGGTAGTTGCTCCAGGCGCCGGAGAAGCCCGGCCCCTCGAGGTAGGGCGCGGTATCGAAGGAGCCGACCTCGACGGGGCTCTCGGGATCGCTGATGTCGAGGATGTGCAGACCGTAGCGGTAGTTGGCCTGGTAGACGAGGTTGCCCTTTACGTAGAGGTTGTGGGCGCTGGCCGGCAGCGAGCCCATGAACTCGGTGACCAGCAGCGGGTCCTCGAGGTCGGCCATGTCCCAGATCGTCGTCCGCGTCGTCTCGGCGAACCCGCGAATCACGTCGGACTCGTCGTCCATGATGAAGTAGGCGTGGTCCTCGGTCAGCCAGCCCTGGTGCAGGTAGGCGGGGTTCGGATAGGTGCCGCGTCCGAGCAGCACCGGGTTCTCCTTGTCGGTGACGTCCGAGATGCTGAGAAAATCGGCGTTCGCCTTCAGGCAGATCTCACGGCCCTGATAGCGCGAGTCGGGGCCGCGGTACACGGCGCACTGCACGTCGTGGGTACCGCGCTCGTCGCGGAAGCAACCCGCGAACTGTGGGTTGAGCGGGTCGCGGATGTCGATCATGTGCAGGCCGCCGCCGCAGCTCTCGCGGCCGTCGGCGCCCACCAGGTAGGCGAAGCCGGTCTCGGTGTTGATGGCGATGTTGTGGACACTCTCGACCAGGTCGTAGAGGGCGTCGGGCTGGAAGACCGCGGGGATGCCGGCGACGTCGCGCAGGCGCGACATGTCGAAGACCTGCATGCCGTGGGCGCCGGCCCCATCGGCGACGATGAAGGCGTGCTCGTTGTAGAACTTGATGTCGCGCCAGAGCTGCGACGGCGGCGTGTCGGGGGTCTTCGGCAGGTCACCCACCAGCAGCGGGTTTACCGGGTCGGTGATGTCGAAGAACGAGGTCCCGTCGTTGCGGCCGATGAGCGCATACTCGCGGCCGGTCAGCGGGTCGGTCCAGCCCCAGTTGTCGTTGGTGCGCACGCCGCGCGAGTCGCCCTCTTTCTTGAGCATCGAGCCGGGCACGAAGGCGAGCAGATCGATGCCGTCGCAGTCGAAGGGCCCGATCCTGCCGGTGGTGCACTCGCGGACCTCGCCGAGCAACGGCGGCAGCGCGTCGGGCTCGCTGAGCAGCTCCTCGCCGCCCTCCCAGTCGCCGGCGGCGTTGCGCTCCCAGACGTAGACGGCGCCGGCCTGGTGGTCCATGCCGGTGGCGGTGACCGCGGCGATGCCGGCGCTGGCATGGACGCGGTCGCCGAAGGCATCGCGGGTGACGGTGTCGGTCAGGTACAGGCGGCGCGGCGCCTCCGGCAGCTCGTCGCCGCCGCTGCGGTAGACGTAGACCATGCCGGTGTCGGTGCCACGCGGCGCCGGGGCCCCCACCCAGATGTCGTCGCCGTCGATCGCCACGGCGCTGCCGAAGCGGTCGCCGCGGACGCCGCTGAAGGCCGCCAGCCGCGACTGCTCGGCCCAGACGTCGTTGTCGCGATCATATCTATAGAGGAACGCGGCGCCGTGCCCGTCGCCGCTGCCCGGGGCGCCGATCACGGCGATGTCGCCCTGCAGGGCGATGCTGGCGCCGAAGTTGGCGTCCCGCTGGTTCTCCGAGCCGAGCGACGCAGTCTCCCGCCAGCTACCGTCCTCGAAGCGGAACTCGAAGACGCGTCCGACCCCCTCGACCGGGGTCTGCTCGCCGGCATCGGGATCGGGCCCACGGCCTCGACCGCGGCCACCTCTCCGGCCCGGCGCGGCCGCGTCAGCGGCCCGCGTCGGTGCGCCGACGAAGGCCCGCCCCCCGGAGAGGGCGATCGACGAGCCGAAGCCGTCTCCGGGAACGATCCCGCCGGCCGGCTCGAGGCTCCCCTGCAGGGTCCAGCTTCCCGACCCGCCGCGACGGAACACGTAGACGGCGCCCGGCTCGGCGGGCTGTGGCGTGCCGCGGCCGCCGCGACCGCCGCCGCTGGCCGCGCGACCAGGCTTGCCGATCAACATCCAGTCGCCCTCGGCGGCCAGCGCGATGCCGAAGTCGGTGCCGCAGTAGCCGTACTGCTGGCCGCAGCCCGGGTCGGGACCGGTCAGGCCGTCGACGGTGAGCGTCCCGTTGGCCCGCCAATTGCCGCCGTCGCGCTCGAAGAGATGCAGCAGGCCGCCGCGCTGGGCCACGAAGAGGGTGTCGCCGGCGCGGGCGAGCACGGCGCCGAAGCCATCGGCGCGCTCGGCGTCCGCCGCCTGCAGCCGCGCCGCCTCCTGCCAGACGTCACCGCGCTTGCGATACACGTACACGGTGCCGGGACGGAAGCTGTTGTTGGGCTCGCCGATGATCAGCTCGCCGTCGCCGACGACGACGTCGAGGCCGAAGCCGCTGGACTGTGCGAGGGCCGGTGCTGCCGAGACCGCGAGCAGGACCAGAGAAAGGAAAACTGCGGGCAGGCAACGCATGACGACCCTCCCGGGCTGGGTTTCGGCGGCCGCGGCGAACACGCCCTCGCGCGCCTGAAGCGCGACGGGGGCAAGGCGGCGGCCACACCGCGATGTGAAAACGAGGCGCGACCAGGAGTCTGGCCTGGGGATGCGTCCTAGAAGCATGTTCTAGGGTAAGGCTCCGAACGGCACCCTGCCAACCGGCGGAGACCGCGACCTCGATGCAACAAGCCGCTGGCCGCCTGCAAACGACCTGGGGCATGGAGTCGCGGGCAATCGAGAGGGCCAGGCAGGAAGTGCGGCACCGGATCGGATCCTGCGGGTCGGAAGCCGAACGTCAGATGCCGCGGATCCTGACGCTGCCGGAGCCGGTATCGATGACGACCTCGGCGCTGCCGTCGCCGACCTCGCCGCGGAAGGCGTTGCGGCGGCTGCGGACGGTGTTGAGCCCGGGGAGGTCGACGCTGATGCCGCCGCTGCCGGTCTCGATCGTGATCCGCATGCCGGGGAACGCCGACATGTCCAGCTCGACGTCGCCCGAGCTGGTATCGATCTCGATCTGGCGGACGCCCGACATGTCGCCGGAG
>DASWHK010000071.1:0-3815 GCA_036398215.1 Acidobacteriota bacterium
GGTTTGCCAGCCGAACAAGCTCACCTCTCGCTCCGGGTACAGGACCTCGATCGACGCCACCGCGGCGCCGGACGGAAAGCCCGGCTCGCCGGGGTAGAGGATCCGATCGAGCAGCCGCGAGGTGCGGATCGGCGAGCGCGCCAGGATGGCGTCGCCGACGGTGACGGTCTTGCGGTAGTCGTTCCCCCCGACCCGGATGGCGAGCTCGTAGTTGCCGGGAGCGGTCGCCACCAGCCGCCAGTCGGCCTCGTCGAGCGTCGGGATCCACAGCCGGGGCGTCTCCACGCGCAGCCCTTCAGGGGCCTGGATCGCTATATCGGGAGCGCTACGCGGCGCGGCGCCGCCGACCTGGCCGGAGGCGGTGACCGCGGGCGCGCCCGAGCCGGCAGCTCGCGGCCCGGTGCCTGCCGTGGGCCCGGCCCCGTCGCCGGCCGGCTCGCCGGCGACCAGCCGCACCTTGACGATGAACGGCTCGCCGACCTCGGGGCCCTCGTAGCCGTAATGCAGCTGCAGCTGGGCGACGATCAGCACGAACGGCACGATCATCCACAACAGCGGTCGCAGCGACAGCCGCAGGTAGGTGAGGTTGTGGCGGAAGATGTCACGCTGGGCGGCGAGGATCGCCCGCATGTCGTCGTTGAACAGCCGGATCTCGAAGATGCCGGCGTGGATCTTGCGCTTGACCTCGGCGAGCCGTTTCTGGTCCGAGGTCCACTTGAACACGTAGAGCATGCCGACGCCGGAGACCAGCGAGAACACCGTCAGGCCAACCATCGGCGGCAACCCGCGGAACGGGTAGAGGGCCGCCTGGACCAGGGCACCGGCGATGGCGTTGATGATGTCCATGGGTGAGTCGGTTTGCGCCGGGGCGCCGAGCCGCGACCTCTGACCGCGGCGGGCGCCCTTTTTCGAGTCGTTCGGGCGCTCCAGGGAGCGGCGGCTAGGAGATGTAGCCCAACCCCTGCAGCTTCTTTTTGATCTCTTCCTCGGTGTCGGCCTCTTCGAGCACCGCCAGCTCCTTCTCGAGGGCGTGGGTGATGAACTCCTCGACCGACGAGTAGCCGGCGATGTCGGCGAACTTCTTGACCCGCGCCAGCAGGTCCTTGTCGAGCGAAACCTTCGAGCCTCCGAACATGTCTTCCCCTTTCAGGTAGCCGGCGAACGGCTCAGCGTTCTTGCTCCGGCGGGAACCCCTCGATGCCGAGCTCGGCGAGCAGCGCCGCCGCCAGGTCCTGCAGCGAGGTGACGGCGCGCCCCAGGGGCCGGCTGGTGAACAGCACCCCGGGAACGGTCTCGTGGTCCATCAGGTGGTCGCCGCTCCAGGCCTGCTCGTTGTCGAAGACGATCTCTTCCGAGAGCTCGCCCAGCGCCGAGTCGTTGGCGCCGCGGGTGCCCTTGGCGAAGCCGACGATCAGGTCGGGGCCGATCCCCAGCTGGCCGCCGTCGGCGAACACCTCGTCGCGGACGTAGACCTTGGTGATCGCCGGTTGGCCGGTCGCCGGATCGACGAACTCGAGCAGCTTGTCGCGGATCTCGCCGATCAGCGCCTGGCGCTCGGCCGCGGCCACGACGCCGTGGGCCTCGCGGCCGCTGACGTTGATGTAGAGGCCGTTGAGCCCCGCCGCGTAGGCGCGGGTGCGCGACCAGTCGACGTTGCCGAACCAGGTGTAGCCGGTGCGCCGGCGCGGGTTCACCAGCGTGATGTAGCCGTTCTCAAGCAGCCAGGTGTTGAGGTTCATCGACCGCCGCCAGGAGGTGAAGCCGTGGTCCGACATCACCACCAGCGTGGCGTCCGCCGGCAGGCGCTCGAGCGTCGCGCCGACCACCTCGTCGACCTCCAGGTAGCGGTCGATGACGGCGTCGGCGAAGGGCGGGTCCTCGACCGGGTCGTAGGCGGAGTGCTCGGGGTCCATCGCTCGCCACATCATGTGCGAGACCTGATCGACGTTGCCGAAGTAGTAGAACAGGAAGCCGCCGGCGAAGCCGTCGAGGACCCAGTCGTACTGGCGGCGGATCTCGGCGTGGGCGATCGCCGCCTGGGCCATGAAGTCGGCGCGCGAGAAGGCGCCGTCGTTGAGCGCGTTGGTGTCCTCGGGCATCCCCTGCGTGTAAAAGCGGCCGGTCGCCTCGGCGAGCTCGGCGGCGAAGCCCGCGGGCGTCGAGACCGGCATCGCCGGGACCATGGGGTCGATGTTGATCGGGCTCGCGTAGAGCTCGAACTCCGGGCGCACCTGCCTGAGAAAAAAGCGCACCTCGGCCGGGAGCGACTGCACCCAGGGGATCATCTCGAAGTCGATCGGCACCCAGTCGCTCCACTCCCCTTCGCGGAGGATCAGCTCGGCGTTGCCGACGACGATCTTGGCGACCGGGTTGTCGGCGTCGATGTAGACGGTGAAGTCGCGCTCGAGATCCTCGGGCTCGATCAGCAGGGGGTTGGGCGGGCCGATGAGCGTGGCGAGCACGACGTTGTTGCGCACCCGCACCCGCTCGATCCGCGCTTCGGTCCGCCCGGTGACGCGCTGCGGCTGGGTCGTGTAGAAGGAGTAATTGCCCGGGTCGCCGCGAATGTCCGGCGTTCCCATCCCGGAAAGCTCCCGGTAGGCGGCGCCGGAAGGCGGGAAGTTCGCCGGCATGCGGACGATCGTCGCCGGAATCCCGTGCTCCTCGAGAACCTGCCAAAAGGGCGTGCCGTGGCGCAGCAGCTCCACTGACCCCGCGGTCAGAGGAATGCTCCACCTGCCGACCTCCAGCGTGCGGCCGGGCGCCGCGGTGCTGGTGGTGGACAGGTACGGCTGCATGGTCTGCGGATCGCGATGGATGAAGTCGTAGATGCCATGGCCGCCGGGGTCGAGGCCGGTGATGAAGTTCGACCAGGCCACCGGGCTCTGCGGCGGGATCGACGTGCCCAGCGGCTGGAAGCCCCCCGCGGCGGCGAGCCGCGCCAGGTTGGGCAGCCGCCCCTCATCGAGAAGCCGCTGGGTCAGCTCGTAGTCCATGCCGTCGATGCCGAGGACGATCATCGACTGCTCGTGGGAGCGTGCTCCCCCGCAGCCGCCGGCGATGAGAAGGGCGAGCGCGAGCGCCGCGGATGGCCGCGTCGAGCCTCCTCGACGATGGCTCCGGCATCGCCTGCGTCGGCTCTCCTTGCCCTCGCCCGCAAAACCCGCGCACCGGGCCCGTCGGCGTCTCACCACGGCCTCCTAGGCCGGGGCATCGGCGGCCTCCTCGCGAAACAGCACCTTGCCATCCATGTACCTGGGCGGCGTGATGCCGAACTGCTGCAGCGCCGTCGGCGCGATGTCGATGAGCGCCGGGTCGTCGACGTCGATGGGCCGGTTGCAGAAGATGACGCCGGGAACTAGCCGCGGGTCGATGCAATGGTCGCCGCTCCACGGCTTGACGTTGTCCTCGAAGACCGCGCCGGCGACCACCCCGGTGGCCATGTCCCAGGAGCAACGATAGCCGGCGTTGTAGCCGACCAGCAGGTCGGGAGCGTTCTCCAGGTACGGCCCCTCGTAGAGCGTCGCGGTATCGAACAGCTCGCGCACGCCGATCTCGCCGGCCTCCGCGTCGATCAGGCCGCTGATCCGCGCCACCAGCTCGTCCTTGAGCGCCTGCGTCTCGGCGCCCGGCTGCACGATCCCCTGCTGCTCGCGGCCGGCGACGTTCAGGAACATGCCCGTCAGACCGATCGCGTAGGCCCGCGTCTTGCTCCAGTCGACGCCCCGCAGCCATTCGGCGGTCCCGTCGGCGCCCTCCTCGAGCGCCAGATAGCCGTTGGCGTGCAGCCAGGTGTTGAGGTTGACGCCGCGGCG
>DASWHK010000072.1:0-17714 GCA_036398215.1 Acidobacteriota bacterium
AGCACGAGCCGCAGCTTGTTCACAAGGCCGAGGATCACGACCTGTGGCTGGCGTTCTTTCGCGACAGCGAGGACAACGTGATGGCGCTGATGAGCGAGGTAGCTCTCCGGAAGGCCGACGGCCGGTAACCCGGCGATCGGCTTCCTGATACGCTACCGGGGCGCTGAGCCGTGGCTACCGCGCCCACCGGAGTGTCGAGGATCTGGCCTGAAGGTACTGGCCATGTGGCGGTTGGTTGGAGGGCGCGCCGAACCCATAGCAGCCCGACCCATGACACCCGCTGACCCGCACTTCCCGGCGCTGTCACCGGCCCTGGCAGGCCGTCGTCGACGGGTGACGCGTCGGTATTGCGCTTGAAGGCACCGCGGGGTGACGCGGCCCGCCGCGCCGGGATCCATCTCGCGGTGATCGCCAGCTACCTGGCCATCGCCTTGATCCACTTGCGGCCGCTGGCGACCAGCTTCACCCGGACGCTGCCGCGCGGCGAGCAGATGGACGCGCTGCTGCACGGCTGGATCATCAACTGGACGGCCCGCCAGCTCCTGCGCGCTCCCTGGGACCTCTTCGACGCCAACCTTTTCTTCCCGCACCCGGGGACGCTGGCCTACACCGAGCACATGATTCCGGAGGCGCTGCCGGTCGCCCCCGTCTGGGCGCTCACCCGCGATCCGGTGGTCACCTACAACACCGCCTTCCTGCTCACCTTCGTGCTCGGCGGCTGGGGGACGTTTCTGCTGGTGCGGCGGCTCACCGGCGACGCCTGGGCGGCCTGGGTCGCCGGAGCGTTCGCCTGCTGGTTCCCGGCCAAGCGCTGGAGCCTGGCGCACATCAACACGATCTCGGTGCACGGCGTCCCTTTCGCGATGCTGGCGCTGCACCGCCTGCTCGAGCGGCCCGGCCTGGCGCGGGCATTGACTGCCGGCGTCCTGGTGGCCCTGGCCAGCCTGGTCAGCGCCTACTACACGGTGTACCTGCCGCTGCTGCTGCTCGCCGCCGTGCCGTTGATCGGCTGGGCGGAAGGCCGGCGCCTCGATCCCCGTCGCCTCGGTTGGCTGGCGGTCGCGGTGGTGGCGGCGGCGGCGGTGGCGTTGCCATTGCTGGTCCCCTACCTCGGGGCGTGGACCGCAGGCGGCGAGCCGGCCCGCTCCTACGACCTGCAGATCGCCGGCGCCGCCGACGTCGCCGAGTTCTTCATTCTCGACAGCGTCTTCTGGTCGCGCTTCCTGTTGCCCGAGGCCCTCGACCCGCTGACCACGCCGTTCTTTCCCGGCGCGATGGCGACGCTGCTGGCGCTGCTGGCGCTGTTTGCCCGGCGGGCGGCGCCCGCCGCAGCCGCTGGAGGGCCGTTGCGGCAAGCGCTCGCGTTCGCCTCGCGCAACGGCCTGCAGCTGCTCGGTTATTCGTTGGCATCGATCTTTGCCGTGGTGCTCGGCGACCACCTGGTCGCCCACCACCGCGCCGTCGCCGCGTTCCAGGAGGGCCCGCCGGCGCCGCTCGCCCGCCTGGCGGTCGCCGGCGGGCTGGCGCTCGTCTTGCTGGCCGTCGCCGAGGGACGCGACTTTCCGGCGCTGCCGAGGGCCGCATGGCGCCGCTTCCTGGCCTCACCGCGCCTGGTCCGTGCCTATGCGGCGGTGACCGCGCTCGCCTTCGTGATCGCCCTGGGACCGCGGCTCAAGTTCTTCGGCTACCTGGGCCCGGTCCTGCCCTATCACTGGATCTACTACGGGGTTCCCGGCGCCTCGGCGCTGCGCGCTCCCTACCGGGCGGCCATCCTCGGGCAGGCGTTTCTCGCCGTGCTGATCGGCTTCGGCGCCGCCTGGCTACTTGCCCGGCTGGGCGTCCGGGCTCGAAGTACAGCGGCCGTCGCCACCTTGCTGGTCGCCATCATGGTTGCCGAATCGACCGGAAACCCGCTTCCCTTGCGCGACCTGCCGCAGCCCTCCAGCGAGGTCTACGCGTGGATCGCCGCGCAGCCCGGCGACTTCGGCGTCTTCGAGTGGCCGGTCTCGAGCCTGATGGACCGGACCGCCCGCGGCCAGTGGCTGTCGACCCTGCACTGGAAGCGCCGGGTCATGGGCCATAACGGCCGCGTGCCGGCCGACATCCGGGAGCTGCACCAGCTCACCCAAGACTGGCCGCCGAGCCCGCGCTTTCTCGACTTGCTCCGCGACCAATTCCCGGTCCGCTACGTGATCGTGCACCTCGATGCTTTCGACCCCGAGGATCGGCGGCGGCTGACCGACGAGATGTTGCCGGCGATGTCGGCCTGGTGGGCGCCCGAGCGCTCGTTCGGCGGTGATCTGGTGTTCCGCGTCCGCAACGGCGGCCCGGGGCGCAACCTCGAGCGCCGCTTCGCCGGCTGGATGGTCGAGGGCGAGCTGATCGTCGAGCTCGCCGAGCCGGTGCCCCCGGAAGGCGGCTGGCGCTTCGGCGCCGAGCTGGCCGGCGAGCGGCTACCGGCGCGCGACCTCGCCGCCGGCACGACGGTCGTTCGGGTGGCGCTGCCGGCGGGCCTGACCTCGCCGGAGCCGGTGTGGCTGCGGCTCAGCATCGACGGCCCGGGCGGGCGAACGCTCGCCGTCGAGTCGATTCAGTTCGCGACCGCCGGAGGGCTCGTCTACCCTTGAATGCGCGGCCCCGGGCCCGGCGACTTGCCCGGCGCCGGCGGGATGGGCGACCATCGATCGCGAACCGGCGCGGCCGGGGGCTCGCAGGCCGTGCCCAAAGTGTGATGGGTCAGGCGCCCCGGTATTCAGGCCGTGCCCGAAGCGTGATGGGTCAGGCGCCCGGGTATTGCGGGCGGAGGCAAGGACAGCCGTCGCCGGCAGCCGCTCGGCGCCAACGAAAAAGGGAAGTCCCATGAAAAAGATCCTGCCGTCGGCCGCCATCATCTTGCTTGCCGTCGGGCTCACCTCGTACACCTTGGCAGCCTGGCAGGCGCCGGCGGGCGTCAACTGGCCGATCTTTCGCGGCCCGCGGGCCAGCGGCATCGCCGAGGGCTTCGCGACCGCCACCGCCTGGAACGCTGAGAGCGGAGAGGGCGTGCTCTGGAAGACGCCAATCCCGGGCCTCGCCCACTCGAGCCCGATCGTGTGGGGCGACCGGGTCTTCGTGACCACCGCGATCAGCTCGGCGGACAACTCGCTGCGGGTCGGCCTCTACGGCGACATCGCCCCGGTGGAGGACGACAGCGTCCACACCTGGAAGGTCTACGCCCTCGACAAGGGCAGCGGCGAGATCGTCTGGGAGCGGACGGCGCACACCGGCGTTCCCGAGGTCAAGCGTCATACCAAGGCGACCCACGCCAGCGCCACGATGGCGACCGACGGCACCCATGTCATCGCCTACTTCGGCTCCGAGGGCCTCTACGCGTACACGACCGCCGGCGAGCTGCTGTGGAAGAAGGACTTCGGCGTTCTCGACGCCGGCTACTACGTGGTGCCGGATGCGCAATGGAACGTCGGCTCCTCGCCGATCATCTACGACGGCAAGGTGATCCTGCAGGCGGACGTACAGAAGGACTCCTTCATCGCCGCCTTCGACCTGGCCGACGGCTCCGAGGTCTGGCGCACGACGCGCAACGACGTGCCGACCTGGGGGACGCCGAACGTCTATGAATCGGACCGCGGCAGCCAGGTCGTCGTCAACGGCTACCGCCACATCGGCGCCTACGACGCCGATACCGGCGCCGAGATCTGGCGGATGGAGGGCGGCGGCGACATTCCCGTGCCGACGCCGGTGTTCGCCCACGAGCTGATCTTCATCACCAACGCCCACGGCCGGGGGGCGCCAATCTACGCCATCCGGCCGTCGGCGAGCGGTGACATCAGCCTCGCCGAGGGCGAGAGCTCCAATCGGGGGATCGCCTGGAGCACGCCGCGGGAGGGCGCCTACATGGTGACCCCGCTGGTGTACGGTGACTACCTGTACAACCTCAAGAACAACGGCGCGCTCGCCGTCTACGACGCCAGAAGCGGCGAGCAGATGTACCAGGCGCGGCTCGGGCAGGGCGGCGGCTTCACGGCCTCTCCCGTGGCCGCCGACGGCAAGATCTACTTCAGCAGTGAGGATGGCGACGTCTTCGTAGTGGCTGCCGGGCCGGAGTTCGAGCTGCTGGCCACCAATCCGATGGGCGAGGTGTGCATGGCGACGCCGGCGATCTCCGAGGGGATGCTGCTGTTCCGCACCGTCGGCCACGTGGTGGCGATCGCCGCCCCCGGGGGACCGTAGTGAGGTCCCGACGGGTCTGCCGGAATGCCTCTCGGCGCCGCCGCCGGAATGCGGCGCGGAAACCGCGGGATTCCGGCCCATGAGTCCAGTGCGTCCGCTGACCGCGGTCATCTGGGACTACGACGGCACGCTGGTCGATACCCGCGCCAAAAACTATGGGATCACGCGGCTGATCGTCCGGCGTTTCACGGGCGTCGACCCCGATTCGATCGAGGCGCTGAGCTCCCTCGAGGCCTACACGCGCGCCCTGTACCGCAACCACCATTGGCGCCAGCTGTACATCGGGGAGTTCGGCATGAGCGAGGAATCCAGCGTCCAGGCGGGCCTGCTGTGGACCGAGTACCAGCTCGCCGACGACAGCCCCGCCAAGGTGTACGACGGGATCGAGTCCTGCCTGCGCGAGCTCGGCGGCACCCCCCAGGGGATCGTGTCGATGAACTCGCGAGCCAATATCCTCGGGACCTTGGAGGAGAGGGGCCTGATGGGCTATTTCCGCAGCGTGATCGGCTTCGAGGAGGTGGACGCGGCGCGCCAGAAGCCGGCGCCTGACGGGCTGCTGCGCTGTCTCGCCGAGCTCACCGGGATGGCGCCGGGAAGGGTCGTCTACGTCGGCGACCACCAGGTCGATATCGAGTGCGTCCGCAACGCCAACGCCGTCCTGGCCGACGAGGGCCACGACATCACGGTGTTCGCCATCGGCGCCGCCTACGGCATCGGCGCCGAGTTCGGCGCCTGGTCCGATGAGCCCGACTACACGATCGCCGAGCCGCTCGAGCTGATCGAGATCGTTCGCGGTTGACCGCTGGCCCGGATCGGAACCGGCCCGGCGGCACCCGGCTGGGCGGCGAGGGAACGGCCGTCCCGGACGATCAGAAGTTCCACAGCGCCAGCGTCTCGAGGTCCTTGATCAAGACTCCCCGGCTCGTGAACACCGGGTGCGCCCAGGTCGGGGTGGAGGCGACCTCGTATTCGGCCAGCGGCTCGTAGGCGGCGGCGTCCGCGGCGACGATCACAAGCCTCGCCTCATCGGTCAGAAAGGCGACGCGGTTGCCGAGAGCGACGATCGCGGCGTTCTCCCCTTCCCTGCCGCGGCTGGTCCAGATCGGTTCCCCGGTGGCGACGTCGACGCAAAAAAACTGCCCGGCGCGCCGGTGTGACATCCCGAACAGGCGGTCGCCCACCAGCACCGGCGAGCTCATGTACAGGGGTAGCGTCGTGTTGCGCCACAGCTCGCTGCTGCTCCAGGAGCCGTCCTGCGTGGCGGAGCCGCTGGGTGCTTCCGGATCCGGACGCCACCCTTCACCTCCGAGCGGCGCGCCGGCGAGCGCCATGGTGGCAGCCTGCGGCGCCCCGGAGGGAACCGCCGGCGGTGACAACCGCAGGGCGAACAGGTCGAGGTCGAGCCCGGACAGGACCAGCCGCCCGTTCCCGGCATCCAGCGGCGTGACCGAGTTTTGCTGGAACGAGGTTGTGAACGGCATGCTCCAGCGCGTCGCGCCGCTGGCCGCGTCGAAGGCGACGATGTGCCTGTCGGTTTGCGTCACCAGCAGGCGGGCGCCGGCGACCTCCACCAGGACCGGCGAGGCGTAGCCGGGCGTGAACTCGTCGTTGGCCCACCGTACCTCGCCGCTGGCGGCATCGAAGGCAGTAAGGGCACCGGCCTGGTCCCAGCCGATATGGGCGACGATCGTGTCGCCGACCCGTATCGGCGACATTGCCGATCCATAGATCGGCGCGGTCTCCGGATAGCGGTCGGAGAACTCGTGCCGCCATGACAGCTCGCCGCTGGCGGCATCGAACGCCGACAGCACCTCGGTGATCCCGAAGGTGAACAGGCGCCCGTCCGCATACACCGGCGTCGACTTCGGACCCGGGCCGTGGCTGCGGGCCGCCGGGTTCATGGTGTAGGGAGCGGCGTACGACTGGCTCCACAGCTCGGCCCCATCGGCCAACGACAGGGCGTGGACGACCTCCTGCTCCCCCTCGCGCGAATGCAGAAACACGGTGCCGCCGATCACGACCGGCGAGGAATGGCCCTCGCCGACGTCGACCCGCCAGCCGGGGGTCAGCTCGGCGGGTAGCTCGGAGGGTAGCGTCGAGGCGTCGCCGGCACCGTCGCGCTCGGCGCCGCGCCACTGCGGCCAGGCGGCCGAATCCTGGACCGCCGCGGCCTCGGGCCACGCGGCCATGGAGGTCGCCAACAACAGGCAGGCCCCGGCAGCGGTAGCTCTCAGTCGATCAGCTCTTTGAGCGACTTGCCGCGCAGCGGGTGGCGCAGCTTGCGCAGCGCCTTGCCTTCGATCTGGCGGATCCTCTCGCGGGTCACGTCGAAGAACTCGCCGATCTCCTCGAGCGTGTAGACGCGCTCCTCGTTGATGCCGAAGCGCATGCGCACGACCTTCTCCTCGCGCGGCGTCAGCGTCGACAGCACCCGGCGGGTCTGTTGGCTGAGGTCCTTGGCGAGCAGCGTCTCGACCGGGGAGACGGCGTCCTCATCGCTGATGAAGTGGCCGAGCGTCGACTCCCCGTCGCCGTCGTCGCCGATCGGCGTGTCCAGCGAGCTGGTCTTCTTGCCCGCCTGCAGGGCCAGCTTGACGGTATCGAGCGGCACCTCCATGGCGTCGGCGATCTCGTGCGGCTCGGGCTTGCGCCCCAGCTCCTTGTAGAGCTCTGCGGCCGTCTGCGACACCTTGCGCATGGTCTCGGTCATGTGCACCGGGACGCGGATCAGCTTGCCCTTGTCGGCCAGGCCGCGGGTGATCGCCTGCCGGATCCACCAGGTCGCGTAGGTCGAGAACTTGAAGCCCTTGGTGTAGTCGAACTTCTCGACCGCGCGCATCAAGCCGATGTTGCCCTCCTGGATCAGGTCCGAGAAAGGCAGGCCGAAGTTGGTGTACTTCTTGGCGATCGAGATGACCAGCCGCAGGTTGCGCTCGGTGAGCTCGCTCTTGGCCCACTCCATCTTGGTCTCCGACTCTTCGATCGACTCCAGGTAGCGCACCAGCTCCTCGCGGGTCACCAGGTGCTCCTTGACCTGCTCCTTGCTGAGCTTGTCGTCGCCGGCATGCTCGGCGCGGGCGAAAACCCCGGCCAGCCGGCGCATGCGCATGATGATCTCGTCGACGATCTCGTCGGTGAGATTGAGCTGCTCGAGCTCGACGCCGATCTTGCCCTGCAGCTCGATCAGATCGAGGCGAACCTGCAGCTCGGTGTCGTCGCGGAGCTTGCGGTTGAGCTTCGAGCGGATCTTGCGGAGGTCGCCGCGCAGCTTCTCGACCTTGCGCAACGTCGCGAAGATCTTCCGGCGCGCGGTTGCCTCCCGACCCAGGCCCTGGGTGAAGCTCTCCAGAGGCAGCTCGCCGCTCTTGAGATGATCGCGTCGCGCCAGCAGGTACTCGCTGCCGAGCGGGCAGGTGAGCGCCGCCTGGACGATACCGATCTGGCCCTGCTCGATGGCCCGCGCCAGCCGCACCTCTCCCTCGCGGTCGAGCAAGCCCTTCTGGCTCATCTCCCGGAAATAGACCTTGATCGGGTCGCTGCTGTCGGCACCGTCGATGTCGTAGCGCTCGACCGAGGAGTCGTCGTCGTCGGAGTCGTCCGCTTCCTCCTCCTCCTCCTCCTCGTCCTCCTCGAAGTCTACGACCGGCTCGTCCTCGAGCACCTCGATGTCCATGTCCTCGATCAGGCCCGCCATCGACCGCCGATCCGCCCCAGCCGCCGGCAGCACCTCATCCAGCTCGTCGTGGGTGACGTAGCCGCGCTCCTTGCCCAGCTCGACCAGTTCGTGAATCGCCTTCATCTTGTCCTCGTTCATACGCTCTCGAGCGGTTGAGCTTCGGAGCAGCCGGCCCGTGCGCCGACCGCGAGCGACCACCCCTGCAATCGATTCATCGAGCCTCGAGGACGCCGTCGCCAACCAGCAGCGTTCAAGGGGATTCGAGCGAGAAATCGTGCTTTCGAACTCTAGGCGGTCAATGGACAGACGCCGCCCATTGAATAATGTCAAGTATACGACTTGCGGCGGTGGCTGACAAGGGCTGAGAAAAGGGCGCCACGGGGCTCAACGGCCACGTACGCACCCTTTCCGGCAACGGTAGCAGGCCCTGGCCTGCCAGGATCAGCTGCTCAGCTCTCGAAGCTGTGGACGACCTCGAGGATTGCGGCGACGAAGTCGTCGATCCCGGCGGCCAGCTCGTAGGCGCCGATTCCGTCGCGTTCCGCCGCCATGACCCGCCGATCACGCTGCGAGATCATGTGCCTGAGAGCGCCGTGGACGTTGTCGGTGGGGATGTTCGTTCGCACCGGTCGCGGGGCCTCCTGGGCCGTCGCGTGGGCCGGCGCCGCGGCAGGCTCGGTCCGACGGGCCGGCTCCGGCTCCACCAGCATGCCGGCGGGCTCGTCGCTCGACAGGTCGAGCTGATAGACGGGCTGCCCTGCGTCGACCGGCTCGATATGGAGCGGCGGCGCGACAAGCTGGAGGCCGGCTTTGGCGCTCTCGACGATGTGCTCCTGCCCCTCGAGGAGCTCCGCGACCAGACGCCGGCGCGGCGGCGGATCGGGCTCCGGAGCCGCTTCGACCTCACCCGGATCCTGGGGCTCGTCGAGCAGATCCTCGGACTGTGTGCTCCCCTCGGGCTCCGCCATTGGACCTTTCCTTCCAATCATGAGCAACCGGTCGTGACTGCCACAGCATAGCGGACGAGCCTTCTTGCCCATCCGAGTTACAGGTGAACCTCGATAGGTTACCTAGAAAGATTAAAACTGTCTATACATAAGTAAACTATTCTTATAGTCATTATTACATGCTTATGATTATTATTAATCTGTTTTGCATATCAACACGGCTACATGCATGATCAGGCCTACGAAGAAGGTCGTACCCTCATCGGCTCGCGTCGTATGATGGAATCTGTTGATCGTCGGGGCGCTTCCGAATTCGGCGCGGGTCGATGTCCGGAACGCTCGCGATGATGGTGAGGTTGCATCGGTGGATGGTTCGGTTGCCCATGGGATGCTGCTCCGTGCCGTGGAGTTGAACGGCGCTCGTCGTGGGCCATCACGGAGCACGAAGGAGGCTGGCGAATGCACGTGCAACGAGCGCTCCTGATCATGATCCTCGGCGCGATGCTCCTCGCGGGCCCTGCCGCGGTCGCCGACACCGTGTACCTGAAGAACGGCCGCTTCCTGCGAACCCCCGAGGCGACCGTCGAGGGTGAACGCGTCTTGCTGCGGCTGTACGGTGGCCAGCTCGTCCTGCCGCTCTCGGTCATCGACCGGGTCGTCGACGACGACGCGGTCGAACCGCCGCCGGCGGCCGCCCCCTCCGCCGAGGAGGCAGATCCCCAGACCGAAGAGGCTGCCGATCCCGAGGCCGCCGACCCCGCGGATCCCGCCGAGGAGGTCGCCCCGCCCGCCGAGCCGCCGGCAGACCAGACCCGGGAGTACTGGCAAAACCGTGTCGTGCCCCTGAACGCCGAGCTCGGGCGCCTCGAACAGGAGCTCGATCGGCTGCGGACGCTCACCGGCGCCGCGGTGCAGGTCCGCATCGATCGCCTCGAAGCCACCCGCCGGCAACTGCAGGAGCAGCTCGAGGCCATCGGCCGCGAGGCAAGGAGGCTCGGAATTCCCGCGGGATGGCTGCGGTGAGCGGCGTTCTCGACGCTCGCCGCATCGCCGACCATCTGCCGGGGGGACGCCGCTAGCGCTAGCGGATCTCGATCGCGTAGATCAACAGCGTGTTCGGCGAGATGACGAACCGCCGCAGGCCGGCGACGCTCGGGCCGTAATGGCCGCGTTCGCCGTACGCCGCCGCCGCCGGGACGATCACCAGGCGCTGCTCGCCGGCGCGCATGGCCGCGATGCTGGCGTCGAAGCCCGGGTTCACGCGGGTGACGCCGACCTCGTACTCGAAGGCCTCGGCCTCGGCGGTACCGTCGAGGAGCTGCGGCGCGCCGTCGGCGGCGGAGCCGAAACGAACCTCCTCGAACAGCGGTCCGCTCATTCCCAGCATGTGGCCTCGATAGCGGAGCGCCGTGCCCACGTAGCGAACCTGCAGGCGGTCGCCCGCCTGCACGAGCTCACCCTCCCCCGCCCGGCGCACCGCATAGCGGAGGCCTTCGGCGCCGGATGACGCCTCGGGATGGTTGAGCCGCACGTACTCGAGCTCGAGTCGGACCCGGTCGGCCGCGTCGTCCTCGACTCGCGCCCTGGCCTTCTCGACGAGCGCCTGAAAGGACTCGGTGCCGGCCTCGAAGGCGCGCGCGGCGTCGCCGGCCCGCACGATCGTGACGGTTTCCACGAGGTCTCCCTGCTCGATGCGGTTGACGACGTCGAGGCCCTCGACGACCTCGCCGAAGACCGGGTAGTCGCCGTCCAGATACGAGCGGTCCCCCAGCGTGATGTAGAACTGGGCGCTGTTGGTGTGCGGCCCGGAGTTGGCCATCCCCAGCGCGCCCGCGTGATCGTGGCTGAGGTCGGCGTGGATCTCGTTGGGAAAGACGTACCCCGGGCCCCGCGCGGAGCTACGCTCCGGCGCCGGCGCGCCCGCCTGGATCACGTGCCCGGGCACGACCCTATGGAAGATGGTGCCGTCGTAGTAGGGAACGCCGGGATCGAAGGCGTCGTTGGCGATCGTCCCCTCGGCGAGGCCGACGAAGTTGGCGACCGTCATCGGCGCCCTTTCGGCCTCCAGCCGGGCCACGATCAGGCCCTTGGAGGTGCGGATCTCGGCGTACAACCCGTCGGGAAGCTGCGGCGCGCCGGACCCGACCGGCACCGCCATCGCCGCGCAGAAGATCAATGGGATCGACGCCAATCTCATGGCATGGCCGTCGTCGGCGGTTGCGGGGACGCGGCGGCGGGGGCGGGGGGCGGGAGCAACGGAGCGCCGGTCCGGTCAGTGGGTCCCCGGCGCCAGCGGCGCGACCGCCATGCCGTTGATCGCGATACCCCGCACCCTGGAGGTCATCAGCTCGCCGCCCGGTATGGTGAGCACGATCTTGAACCCGAACAGCACCCAGCCGATCTTGACCATCGATCCGCGACCACTCAGCGTGGCGCCGATGAGGGCGGCGGGCGCCGCCTCGTTGATGAACTCCCCGTCGCCAAGCGCCGTCACCCGGCCGCGGGCGGGCTCATCGAAGCGCAGCGTGTACACGGAGTTGAGCGTGCGGACGCTCAACAGGTCGCCGGGACGCAGGCAGCGGGTATCGACGCCGTCGGCGATCGGCAGCAGGTCGAAGTCCTCGCCGCCCAGGGCCGGTAGACTGATAGTCCACTGTGTCTCCATACTGTTCAACTATACCCCTTCGGGAGGCCTTCGAGCACTGTGGACGATCGACTTCGCGCGCAACTGGCGGCGTTCCTCGACGAGGACCTCGCGGGCGGTGATCTCACCAGCGAGGCGGTGGTCGCCGAGGACCGCTCCGCCCGCGGAACGGTGCGCGCCGGCGCTGCCGGGATCCTCGCCGGCGTCGAGGAATGTCTGGCGCTCGGCGAGATTGCCGGCGTATCCGTCGAGGCGCGGCGCGGCGACGGCGATACAGTCGCCCCCGGCGACGTGGTGCTGGAGCTGACCGGCAGCGCCCGAGCCATCCTCGGGCTCGAGCGCACGTTGTTGAACCTGCTCAGCCACATGAGCGGCGTGGCGACGGTGACGCGGCGGGCCGTCGACGCCGTGGCCGCCTGCCACCGGGGCGGCGGCTCGCCGCAGCCGCCGCGGATCGCCGCCACCCGCAAGACCCTGCCGGGCCTCCGCCGCCTGCAGAAAAAGGCCGTCGTCATCGGCGGCGGCCTCCCCCACCGCTTCGATCTCGGCGAGGCGGTGCTGATCAAGGACAACCACCTGGCCGTCGAGCCGGACATCGCCACCGCGGTGGCCAGGGCGCGGCAGGCCATCGGCACGGCCCCCATCGAGATCGAGGTCGAGACCGCCGCGGACGCGGTGGTCGCGGCGCGAGCCGGGGCCGACCGGCTGCTCCTCGACAACATGCCGCCAGCGGGGGTTCGCGAGGTCGTCGCCGCCCTGCAAAGTGCCGGGCTCCGCAACGGCCGCCTGCTTGAGGCCTCCGGAGGGATTACAATGAAGAATGTGTGCGAATATGCTGACACGGGCGTCGACTGGATCTCGATGGGCATGCTCACGGCCTCCCCGGCCCCCATCGACTTCTCGCTTCACTTCGTGTCCTGACGCGCTTGCCGCGAGCGTCGCGGCAATTCCTTTTCACTGCCCGTCGCATCAACGGAGGACAACGACAATGATCCCAGACGGGAGAACCTCATCTGACGGTGGGAATGGCGCGGGTCGCCAGCTCCCGGACAGCATCGTCGGTGAGGTAGCGCACCTCAAGGAGGAGCGCAACGCGGTGATCCTGGCGCACAACTACCAGATCCCCGCGATCCAGGACCTTGCCGACTACGTCGGCGATTCCCTCGGCCTCTCGCTGCAGGCCCAGCGAACGAAGGCCAAGACCGTCGTATTTTGCGGGGTGCATTTCATGGCCGAAACGGCCGCGGTCCTGTGTCCCGACAAGACGGTCCTGATTCCCGATCTCCGAGCCGGTTGCTCGCTGGCGGACACGATTACCGCCGAGCAGCTGCGAGCCTGGAAGGCGGAACATCCGGACGCCGTCGTCGTCGTGTACGTCAATTGCAGCGCCGACGTCAAGGCCGAGGCCGACTACTGTTGCACTTCCGCCAACGCCGTGCGGGTGATCGAATCGATCCCCGAGGACAAGGAGATCCTCTTCGCTCCCGATATGTTCCTGGGGGAGTACATCCGCCAGCAAACCGACCGCAAGATCCACGTCTGGATGGGCGAGTGCCACGTCCACGCCGCCATCCGCCCGCGGGACGTCGAGCAGAAGTTCGCCGAGCATCCCGATGCCGAGCTGCTCATCCATCCCGAGTGCGGCTGCGTTTCCAACGTCATGTGGCACCTCGCCAAGGGCGATCTGCCGCGCGATCGCACGCGGATCACCTCGACGACCGGGATGGTCGAGAGCATCGCCTCGTCGCCGGCGCGCGAGTTCCTGGTCGCCACCGAGACCGGTATCCTGCACCAGATGCGAAAGCGCCATCCGGATCGCGAGTTCACGCCGATCAAGGCCGACGCGGAGTGCATGTACATGAAGATGATCACGGTCGACAAGCTGCTGCGGACGCTCCGCGAGGGCGTTTACGAGGTGCGGGTGCCGGAAGCGATCGCCAACCGGGCACGGCTGGCGATCGAGCGCATGGTGGCAATCCACTGAGCCCACGACCCTTCAAGGTGCTTCCCGGGGGCCGGCGCGCGGCAACGTCGTTCGCCGGGCTGCTCATCGTCGCGGCCCCCCAGGACGATCCTCCCTTCGACGTCGAAGCGGTCGCCTGCGAGGAGGACACCTGGCTGGCGCTGAGCACCGAAACGCGGGTGGTCCGCTCCCCCGGGCACCCGGTGCGGGTGATGACCCGGGTCTGGGAAGCGCGTCCGGAGCCGCCGGGCAGCGTTCTGGTGCGGTCGGGGACGCCGCTGCGCCTGCTCGCCGTGGTCCACGACCTCGACGCTGAGCCGACCTGGCGCGAGGAATGGATCGAGTCGGCGCTGGCGGCGATCCTCGCGGAGGTCGTCGGCCGGCGGCTGGTCTCGATCGCCATGCCGCTGCTGGGCACCAAGCACGGCGCCCTGGAGCCGGCGCGCTTCATGCGCCTGCTCGGCCGCGCCCTGGCGGAGGGCGTCCCGAGCGACGCCGCGTTGCGCCAGATCTGGGTTGTCCGCGACAAAGAGCCGGCGGCCGAGATTCTCGCGGCTCTCGAGGGGGCCGGCGGGGACGAGCCGGCCAGGCGGCGCGATGGCCGCCCGCCCGCTGGGGAAGGCACGTGACCTTCGAGATCGGCTTCATGCTGGCGCTGATCCTCGCCGCGCTGGTGCTCTTCATCCTCGAGGTCTTCCCCATCGAGGTCACCGCGATGCTGATGCTGGCGGTCCTGCTGCTGACCGGCCTCATCGACGTGGACCAGGCAATCGCCGGGCTCAGCAACAAGGCGGTGGTCACGGTGGGCGCCTTGCTGGTGCTCAGCCACGCGCTGGTGAAGACCGGCGTGCTCGGGGCCGCCGGCGACCGGCTGGCCACGGCGGCCGGCACGCACGCCTGGCCGGCCGTCGCCATCGTCCTGGTCGTTGCCAGCCTGCTGTCCGGCTTTCTCAACAACACCGCGGTGGTGGCGATGTTCATCCCGCTGGTCACGGACCTGTCCCGGCGATTCCACTTGAGCCCCTCCAAGGCGCTGCTGCCGCTCTCGTACGTCTCGATCGCCGGCGGCACCCTGACGGTGATCGGTACCTCGACCAACCTGCTGGTCAGCGCGATCGCCGAGGACAACGGCCTCGCCCCCATCGGGATGTTCGAGCTCACCGCGGTGGGCTCGGTGCTGCTGGCGGTCGGCATCGTCTACGTATTGCTCACCGCACGCCCCTTGCTGCCGGCCCGCTCGACGCCCCAGGCGCTGACCCGCCAGTACCGGATGCGCCACTACCTCACCGAGGTGCAGGTCACGCCGACCTCGCCGCTGATCGGTCGTACCATCGAGAGCAGCGCCCTGAGCCGCACCTTCGACGTCACCGTCATCGCGGTGCATCGTGGCGTCGACCACGTCACCGAGAACCTCCGCCATCTCCGCCTGCTGGAGGGGGACCGGCTGGTGGTGCGGGGCTCGGGCGAGAACCTCGTCAAGCTGAGCAATACCGCCGGCGTCCAGCTGCTTTCCGACGCCAAGGTCTCGGATACCGAGATCTCGGCCGAGGGCCAGCTGCTGGTCGAAGCCATCGTCGGTCCCAACAGCCGGCTGATCGGCAGGACGCTGGAGGACATCGACTTCCGCCAGCGGTTCGGCGCCTTCGTGCTGGCCATCCGCCGCGGCGGTGAGCTCCTCCACGACCAGATCGCTCGGACGCCCCTGCAGTTCGCCGACGACCTGTTGCTGGTAGTGCCCGAGGAGAGGTGGCGGCAGCTCCGTCATGCCGAGGACCTGATCATCGCCTCGCGATCGTACGTCGAGACGACGCTCAGCGGCGCCAACGCGGCGATCCTGGTCGTCCTTCCGGCGGTGGTGATCCTCGCCGCTACCGGCGTCGTCGACATCCTGAAGGCGGCGATCCTCGGCTGCATCAGCTTGTTCGTGGTTCGCGCCCTGCGGCCCACGGAGGCGTATCGAGCGGTCGATTGGTCGGTGCTGCTGCTGATCGCCGCCTTCGTCCCCGTAGGTTCGGCAATGCTGTCGACCGGCACCGCCGAGTACCTCGCCCAGGGCGTGCTGCGGCTGCGCGACGTGAGCCCCGACCTCTTCACGCCGGCCATGATTCTCGCCGTCCTCTATCTGCTCACCTCGCTGATGACGCAGACGATCTCCAACAACGCCACCGCCATCTTGATGGCGCCGATCGCCTTGCAGCTCGGCGCCGACCTCGGCGTCGATCCCCGTCCGTTCCTGATCACCGTTTGCTTCGCGGCCTCAGCGGGGTTCATGACGCCGTATGGATATCAGACGAATCTGATGGTGATGGGCCCGGGAAACTACCGTTTCGCCGACTACCTGAAGTTCGGCGCCCCCTTGACCGTGATGTTCTGGCTGATCGCCTCTGCCGTCATTCCCCTTCTCTGGAGCTTCTGAGCCCGTGGCAACGCCCGCGCAGCTCCCGGAGTCCACCGGCATCGTCGTCGTCGGCGGCGGCATCATCGGCCTGTCGATCGCCTGGGAGGCGCGCCGGCGCGGCCACCAGGTCGTGCTCGTCGACAAGCTGCGCTGTGGCGGGGGCGCCACGCCGGTCGCCGCCGGCATGCTCGCCCCCGTCTCCGAGGCCAATCCGTCGCTCCCCGCGATGATCGAGCTCGGCCTCGAAAGCTGCCGGCTGTACCCCGACTTCGTCGCCGGGATCGAGCGGCAGACCGGCCTCGACTGCGGCTACCGGCGAGAGGGAACGCTGGCGATCGCCCTGGACCGCGACCACCGCGAGCAGCTCGAGCACCGGGCCCGGGCCCATCAGGAGCTCGGGCTGAAGGCCGAGCACCTGAGCGGCCGCGAGGTCCTGAAGCTGGAGCCGGCGCTGAGCCCGCGCGTGGTCGGCGGCCTGCGTACCGAGATCGACCGGCAGGTCGACCCGCGCCTGCTGGCGACCGCGCTGCGCCGCGCCGCGGAGGACGGCGGCGCCTCGATCGTCGAGGGCGCCGAGCTTGCGGCCCTGCATCATGACGACGACGGCTCGCTGGCCGCCGTGACCCTGCGGAGTGCGGCCGGCGCTCCGGACCCGGTCCCCGGAGATCACGCCAACGGGACATCGCGGACTCCCGACCCGAGCGGTGTCGGAGCCGGCACAGTGGCCGGCGGCGGGGTTGCGGAGACGCGGCCGACCACCAGCCTCTGGGAGCGCACGCTGCGGGTTTCCAGCGCCATCCTCTGCGCCGGCGTCTGGACGCGCGACTTGCTCCCCGAGGTGGCGGCGCTGCCCCTGCACCCGGTGAAAGGGCAGGTGCTCCGCCTGCACGGCGAAATGCCGATCGACCACGTGATCGCCACCCCCGACGTCTACATGGTGCCGCGCCGCAGTGGCGAGCTGGTGATCGGCGCCTCCGCCGAGGAGCAGGGCTTCGACGACCGACCGACGGCGGGGGTAGCCATGGACCTGTTGGTCCACGCCTGGCGCACGCTGCCGTCGATCTATGAGCTCGAGATCCGCGAGATCAACGTCGGCCTGCGGCCGGCGCTCCGCGACCACATGCCGGCGATCGGCGCGCTCGACCTGCCGGGGGTCTTCGTGGCCACCGGCCACTACCGCAACGGCATCATGCTGGCGCCGGTCACCGCCAAGCACCTGGTCGACGCGATCGAGAGCGGCGAGGTCCCCGCCGCCCTGGCGCCCTTCGATCCGCTGCGCTTCGGCAAGCTCGCCGGCGCGGCCGCGGCGATGGGCCCAGGCACGGGAGACCGGCGATGATCCGGGTCACCATCAACGGGCGCCCCCGGCAGCTGGAGGGTCCGACGGCCCTTCCCGAGCTGCTCGCCCGCGAGGCCGGCGAGCGCCTGGAGGCCGTCGCCGTGGGGATCAACCGGCGGGTGATCCCGCGCCACGAGTGGCACAATACCCGTGTCGACGAGGGCGACGACATCGAGATCATCGCCCCACTCGCCGGAGGATAGGCCATGAGCCACAACCTCGCGTCGCCGGGCAATGCGAGCGCAAACGCAGTAGACACGGGCCGCCCCGCGCCCGCAGGAGAACCTACTCGCATGGGGCATCGGGCCCATCTAACGATTTCGAGGAGACCGACCCAGTGCAACGCCGTGGGCACGTGCCTCCGCCGCGCCCGCAGCAGAAGGGCGATGAGAAATGCCGGCTAGAATCGAGGCCGCCGCCGGCCAGGACACCTGGTCGCTGGCCGGCCAGGAGCTGAGCTCGCGGCTGCTGCTCGGCACCGCGCACTACCCCAGCCGCCAGGTCCTTCTCGATTCGC
>DASWHK010000073.1:0-3956 GCA_036398215.1 Acidobacteriota bacterium
GCTTCTTCTCCGGGCTGATCCTGCTGTCGGAGGGGGCGATCAAGCCGGGCCACGTGCTCGAGGTCGAGGGCAGGATGGTGCGGGTCACCCGCATGGGGATCCGTTCCACCTTCGCCCGCACCCGCGACGAGGAGGAGCTCATCCTGCCCAACACGTTGCTGGCGCAATCGACGGTGAAGAACTACACGCTGCACGATTCGATCCTGCGGCTGCGCACCGTCGTCGGCGTCTCCTACGGCTCCGACATGAAGCAGGTCAAGCAGGTGCTCCTGGAGGCGGCGGCAGGCGTGCCGGCTCGCTTGCAGTCGCGCGACCCGGTGGCCTTGATGGCCGAGTTCGGCAGCTCCTCGGTCAACTGGGACGTCTCGATCTGGATCCAGGACCCCTGGACGACGCAGGCCACCAGGTCGGCGCTCAACGAGGCGATCTGGTGGGCGCTGCAGGACGCCGGGATCACCATCGCCTTCCCGCAGATGGACGTCCACTTCGACCCGCCGGTCGTCGAGCGGCGAAGCTCGCCCTAATAGACCCCGACCGTCGTCGTCTTCGCGAAGCGGCTGAACGGTCGCAGGCCGGAGACGCCGTCCCAGGGGTAGGCCTCGTAGGGTGGCTCGCGCTCGCCCTCGTCCCGCTCCGGGAAGCGGGGCAGGAAGAGCTCGCGGGTCAGGGTGGTGAGCACGACGCGGCCGGTCTCGCCGTAGCCGACCAGCCGGTCGGGATCGTCGGGGTCGCAGACCTCGATGCCGGCGCGCGGCTGCGGCGCGTAGTAGGTGATCTTGTAGCCGTTCTCGGGGCCGCTCGGCGCGCTCGGCGCCAGCCCCATCAGCGTGTTGCCGTAGGTCGGCGTCATGTAGACGCCCTCCAGCAGCTCCTCCTGGGCGAAGCGGTTCCACTGCGGGGTGAACTCGGTGCCGCCCGAGAAGATGCCGGTGATGCCGGCCTCACCGATGCTCGAGCCCTCCTCCTCGAGGCGCAGCGCCAGCGCCTCGAGCAGCTTCGGCGTCGTAAACATGCACTTGATGTCGTGACCGGCTGAAAGGATCGTGATCGCCTGGTCGATGACGTGCCCCTGGTAGGCCTTGAGGTGCTCGGCCCAGCCCTTCTTGATCAGCTTGATGACCCAGCGCGGGTCGAGGTCGACGCAAAAACAGATGCCGCCGCGAAACTGCGCCAGGTGCTCGACCGCCAGCCGCAGGCGGCGCGGGCCGCTCGGGCCCAGCATCAGCCAGTTGGAGCCGGGCGGGAAGTGCTCGTCGGGCAGCGTCGCCGAGAACAGCTCGTAATCGGTGCGGAAATCATCGACGGCGATGCGGCTCTTGGGGATCCCGGTGGTGCCGCCGGTCTCGAACACGTAGACGGGCCGGCCGGCGAGCCCCTTGGGGACCCAGCGTTCGACCGGCCCGCCGCGCAGCCACTCGTCGTCGAAGGCGCCGAACTTCCTCAGGTCTTCGAAGCCTTGTACCTCCCGGCGCGGGTCCCAGCCGGCCTTCTCGGCCCACTGCAGCCAGAAGCGGCAGCCGGTGGCGGCATCGAAGTGCCAGGCGATGGTCTCGCGCACGTGGGCGTCGAGCTGCTCGCGGGCGGCGGCGGCCTTGGCGGCCAGGGCGTCGTCGATCTTGGTATCCGCGGTCGTCATCGGATCGCTCCGCAGGGGTATCGGGTTGGCCACGTGGGGATCGGATCGGCGGGGGCAGCGGGTTCCGCGACCTTGATCCTAGCAGCCCGTGGTGAAACTCTGATGGGTCTGGCGCGTGGACCTTGCGGGTGAGGGCAAGGAGAGCCGACGCAGGCGATGCCGGAGCCATCGTCGAGGAGGCTCGACGCGGCCATCGCCCGCAAGCCCCACGCGCCCAAAGGGTTGCGGCGATAAAAGGCCATCTGCTTCGTTGCCGCTCCTCGACGATGTATTCAACATCGCCGTCGTCGCGGCGCCTTGCATCTGGCCTTTTCTCGCCGCAACCAGACCCATCGGAGTTTCACCACGGGCTGCTGATCATTTGCGGGCCGTGTTCCGGACGCAATTTTTCGGCGCCGGCCGCGTGCTACGATCGGATCCGCCCAAGGAGGAAGCCGATGGTCGATGCCGAGCTGCTGGAGATTCTCGCCTGCCCCGAAGACAAGACCCCGGTGCGCCTCGCCGAGGCCGCCGAGCTCGACGCCCTCAACGCCCGCATCCGCGCCGGCGGGGTCACCAACCGCGGCGGCGAGCCGGTGCGCGACGAGGTGACCGAGGGGCTGATTCGCGAGGACGGCAAGTACCTGTACCCGGTACGCGACGATATCCCGATCATGCTCATCGACGAGGCGCTGCCCCTCCAGTAACGGCCGCCGGTCGCCCGGACCCTGACGGCGCGGACGGCTGGCGAAGCGGTTCGCCCGGGCGGCGCAGGCAGGCGAGACAGGCGCCGCGCCCTCCTGCGGTTTCGGGTTCCTTACGACGTCGCCCCGACCTGCAGCGCGAACAGCCGGTTGCGGCTGAGGATGTAGAGGACGCCGTCGGCGGCCACCGGGGTCGTGTACACGGAAGCCCCCATGTTGTACTCGCCGATCACCTCGAGCTCGCGGCCGTGGCGCAGCACCGCCACGTCGCCGTCCTCGTCGCCCAGATAGACCTTGCCGTCGGCCACGAACGGCGAGCCCCAGACGGCCGCGAAGGCGTCGTAGGTCCACAGACGCTCGCCGGTTGCCACGTCGTGGGCGTAGAGGAAGCCGGAGAGGTCGGCCAGGTAGAGGATGCCGTCGGCGATCGCCACCGTCGACATGGTGCGGTTGACCATGTCGCCGCCCAGGTGCCAGACGGCGTGGGTGGCGGTGACGTCGCCGCTGCCGGAGGCGTCGATGACCCAGAAGTTGCCCGGCGCCTCGCCATGCTCGGGGTCCTGGCCGACGCCGACGAAGACCTTGCCGTCGTGGATCACCGGGGTCGCCAGGACGTTGTTCTTGGTGCCCTGGCCGCCGAGCCGCCAGACCGATCCCGGCGGGTTGAGGTTGAACTTCCAGATCAGCTCGCCGGTCTCGGGGACGAAGCTGTACAGCCAGCCGTCGCCGCCCGGAAAGATCACCTGCGGCGTGCCGTCGATCACCCCGTAGGCGGGGTTGGTCCAGGTGCCGTGAAGGATGTTCTCGCCCGGCAGCGAGCTCTCCCAGATCAGCTCGCCGGTGCGCCTGTTCAGGGCCACGAAGCTGGGGCCGAAGGGCGAGGGGATGGCGATGTGTCCTTCGTCGACCCCGTTGCCGGTGCTGGCGAAGACGACGTCGCCGACCACCAGCGGCGAGCTGGTCGCCAGGTTGTGGGGAAAGGCATCCAGCTCGTTGATCATGTCGAACGACCAGATCAGGTCGCCGGCGGTGTCGACGGCCACGACCTCCGCCCGGTTGGAGACGTAGTAGAGGCGGCCGTCCTCGACGAACGGCGTCGAGCAGATGCCCTGCAACGGCCAGTCGTTGACGCGGCCGGCGGGGAGCTTCTCGTGGGTAACCTGCCACTGGAACTCGCCGGTGTCGGCGTCGAAGGCCATGACGACGCCGCGGTCGCCGGTGGCGGCGGGGTCGCGCTGCCCCTCGTTGTTGGTGCCGACGTAGACCTGGCCGTCGAGCACCACGGGGCCGGCGTAGGCCTGCGAGCCGACCGGCTGCGACCACTTGATGTTCATGCCGCTGTCGGCGTCCCACTCGCCGGGAAGGCCGGTCTCGCCGGAGACCATGTTGCGCGACAAGGAGTTGCCGAACATCGCTTGCTGCTGGGTGGCCGCGGCGCCGGCCGCGAGGAGGACGACGGCCAGCAATCCCAGCAGGATTTGGCCGGCCTTCCCAAACGGCGATTGCCGGGCCTTTACGTACGGCGACTTGTGGGCTCTTCCGCGCGGCGACAGGCGGGCTCTTCCGGGCGGGGTCAGTTGGGCTCTGGTGGGCATCGGCGGGTTCTCTTTCTTTGCGTGAGGTGCCAGGGGGTCCTT
>DASWHK010000074.1:0-15209 GCA_036398215.1 Acidobacteriota bacterium
CTCAGGCGCTGCCTTCGGCCCCGGCCACGGCGCCGGCCGCCAGCTCATCGCCCTCGACCACCCAGCCGTCGAGCAGGTTGATGATGCGGTCGCCGTAGGCCGCGTACTTCTCGTTGTGGGTCACCTGGATGATCGTCGTGCCCTGGTCGTTGAGGTTCTTGAGCAGCGACATGACCTCCTCGCCCTGGCTCGAGTGCAGGTTGCCGGTGGGCTCATCGGCGAGGATCAGCTTGGGGTCGCCGATGAGCGCGCGGGCCACCGCCACGAGCTGCTGCTGGCCGCCGGAAAGCTGGCTGGGAACGAGGTCCTTCTTGCCGACGATCTGGAAGCGGTCGAGGATGTCGGCCACCAGGCTCTGGCGCTCCTTGCGCCGCACGTTGCGGTAGGAGAGCGGGATCTCGAGGTTCTCGTAGACGGTCAGGCTGTCGAGCAGGTGGAAGCTCTGGAACACGAAGCCGATGTACTGCTTGTTGAGCTCGTTGCGGTGCTTGGGCTTCATGTCATGGACCGGGTGGTCGTAGAAGTAGAACTCGCCGGTCCACACGCCGTCGAGCATGCCGAGGATGCTCAGCAGCGTCGTCTTGCCGGCGCCGGAGGGCCCCATGATGGTGACGAACTCGCCCTGCGCCACGTCGACGTTGACGCGCCGCAGCACGTAGGTGCGCCCGTAGCCGGTCTCGTAGAACTTGTCGAGGTTTCTGACCTTGATCATCGGTGGTTTCCGGTGGTGATGGGTGCTGCAAGAGTCAATGATAACACCGCTCCGTGAAGCGGTTGGCGGCGGCGGCTGTGTCCGCCGCGCCCGATTCGGCGCCGCGAAACCTGCAGGAATCGGAGGGGGCCGCGCTCCGGGCGCGCTCGCATCGTCGGTTGCCGGCCCGGCGCGATTCTCCGCGCCGCCATTCCCCGAGCTCGAGCACCGCGATTCGCTCGGCGTCCCGGCGCCGGCCGGCCGCAGCGACCTGCCGGCCATGGAAGAGCAAACGAGGCGGCCAGCGGTGCGCCAGCCTCAGCCCCAGGCCGCTCCCCAGTTTAGTCCACCATAGGGACGGGACTGGCGCACCGCTGATCGCCTCTTGCTCCCAGGTAAGAAGCAAGCCCCGTGCCAAGCGCCGGCGGCCGAGGGTTGCCGCCGGCAAGAGCGCGGCGATTGGCGCGATGCGGCCGCGAATGCCGTAACCGGCCATCTCGGGCCGCTTTCGACGGCGCCCGGCAGCCGCCCCCGATTGTTCGCTTGTGGGAACGCCGCGTCTCGAAACCGGACATGCGGCGATCCCGGTACCTCACCTGATATTGTTGCCGGCCATGGGGCGAGCGGGCGGCGATCTCAAGCGGCTGGCGGCCGAGAAGGCGGCGCGGTTTCTCGGCGGCGTGCGGGTGCTCGGCCTCGGCAGCGGCTCGACGGCGGCGAAGTTCGTCGAGGTCGTCGGCGAGATGCTGCGCGCCGGGGTGCTCACCGACCTGGTCGCCGTCGCCACCTCGCGGGAGACCGCCGAGCTGGCCCGCGCCCAGGGCATCACGCTGTCCGACCTTTCCGCCCACCCCGCGGTCGACGTGACCGTCGACGGCGCCGACGAGGTCAGCCGCGAGCTCGACCTGATCAAGGGCCTTGGCGGCGCGCTGACCCGCGAGAAGATCGTCGCCGCCGCCAGCCGCGAGCTGATCATCGTCGTCGACGACTCGAAGCTGGTCGGCCGGCTGGGAGAAAAGGCGCCGGTGCCGGTCGAGCTGTTGGAGTTCGGCTGGAAGACGGTGGTGCCGCGCCTGCAGGCGCTGGGCGCCGAGCCGAGCCTCCGCATGGACGGCAAGAAACCCTTCGTGACCGACGAGGGCAACCTGATCGTCGATTGCGTCTTCCCCTCCGGGATCGCCGACCCGGAGTCGATCTCGCGCGCGATCGACTGCCTGCCGGGGGTGGTCGCCCACGGCCTGTTTCTCGGCATGGCCGACCGGGTGATCGTCGCCGGCGCCGGCGGAGTTCGCATCCTCGAGCGCTCGTGAGCGGCGCGCCGCGCTGCAAGTCGAGCACTCGAAGCAAGCGAGACCCGGAACCCGCGGGTCCCTCGTGGGGGGGAGAGGCAAAAGGGCATGTGCTCTCCGGGCGACCGGGGGCGTGCACCGTTTTCCCCGCTGGGCAGCCGTGACCTCCGCCCCCAAAAGCAGGTCGCCCAGAGAGCACACGCCCTTTCGCCTCTTCGCTGGCCCGGTGGAGGGCCCGTGGAAGCGGCGCCGGAAGGCGGCCGCGCCCGGGATCAACCGAGGCGGGCGATCTGGACGCGGGCGTCGTTGAAGCAGGCGCCGCCGGCGACGTCGGTGAGGGTGTCGGGGACCAGCGTGTTGCCGGTGTTGCCGCTGAGGGTGTTGTGGTCCCAGATTCCTTTGGGCAGGCAGGCGACGCCGGGGCGGAGCGCCGGGTTGACGGTCGCCCGGCAGCGCACCTCGCCGAGCTCGTTGAAGACCCGCACCTCGTCGCCCTCGCCGATCGAGCGCGCCGCCGCGTCGTCGGGGTGGAGCTGGACGGGGACCTGGCCGGGGCGGAGCTGGCCGAAGGTCGAGCTGACCGTCTTGCTGCTGGCCGGGGAGATGAGGGCGAGGGGATGGTCGGTGGAGCCGGGGTCGGGCTCGAAGTGGTAGAGGCCGCCGCGGGGGGCCGCCTCGGCGTCGAGCTCCGGCGGCACCAGGTGGATACGGCCGTCGGCGGTGCGCGGCTGCACGTCGACCATCTGCGTGGGGCTCCAGCCGCTGGTCGGGAAGGCGATGGCATCCCTGGATAGAGTCTCGCGCAGCTCACCACCGTCGTTGCCGGCGGCGAGAATCCGCTCGACGATCTCGTCCTCGGTGGCCGGGTCTCCGGGCTGCGCCAGCCCGGTGCGCTCGCAGAGCGCCGCGAACACCTCGTGGTTGGAGCGCGACTCGCCCACCGGGTCGATCACCGCGCGGCTCCGCTGCAGCACGTAGGCGCCGTAGCTGCGGGCCAGCTCGCCGCGCTCGAGGAAGGTCGTCGCCGGCAGCACCACGTCGGCGTAGCGGGCGGTGTCGGTCATCACCTGGTCGAAGACGACGGTGAACAGGTCGTCGCGCTGCAGGCCGCGGCGCACCTTCTCCTGGCGCGGTAGCGTCGCCAGCGGGTTGCAGTTGTAGACGAACAGGGCCTTCACCGGCGGCTGGGCGCCGTTCAGGAGGACCTCGCCGACGCGGTTCATGTTGATGATCCGGGTGGTGGCCGGCGGCTCGGCGGCCGCCGAGGTGGCATCGAGGCTCCAGGCGGCCGAGTTGCTCATCGTGTAGCCGCCGCCGCGGACGCCGAACTTGCCGGCCACCGCCGGCAGCGCCAGCACCGCGGCCACCGCCGAGCCGCCGTTGCGGTTGCGCTCCAGGCCCCAGCCGCAGCGAACGACGGCCGGACTGGCGGCGGCATAGCGCTCGGCGAGCTCGGCGATCGCATTCGCCTCGACGCCGGCCAGCTCGGCGGCGCGCGCGAAGGTCCAGGGGTCGGCGCGGCGCTCGAGCTCGTCGACCTCGGCGGCGTGGCGGGCGAGGAAATCGCGGTCGGCGTGGCCCTCGGCGAACAGCCAGCGGATGATGCTGAGGGCCACGGGGAGGTCGGTGCCGGGCCGTATCGGCAGGTGCAGGTCGGCGATGCGGGCGACGCGGGTGCGGCGGGGATCGACGACCGCCAGCCAGCCGCCGGCGGCCTTGGCCGCCTGCAGCGCCGGCATCAGGTGGATCCCGGATACCGCCGGGTTGGCGCCCCAGACGACGATCCCCTGGGCGAGCGCGTAATCGGGCAGGGCGACGCCCGGCATCTTGCCGTACAGGCCCATCGCCGCGGCGCTGCTCGGCGCCGCGCAGACCGTGCGCGCCAGGCGCGAGGCGCCGAGGCGGCGGAACAGCCGCGCATCGGTGTTGTCCTGCGAGAGCAGGCCGTTGGAGCCGCCGTAGGAGAGCGGCAGGATGGCCTCGCCGCCGTGCTCGGCACGGACCGCCAGCAGCCGCTCGGCGATCAAGTCCAACGCCTCTTCCCAGCTCGCCGGCTCGAAGCTCGCGGCGCCCTTGGCGCCGGTGCGCAGCAACGGCCGGTGCACTCGGGCTTCTCCGTAGATGTGGTCGCGGAGCTGGCTGCGGACCTTGGCGCAGATGTAGCCCTCGGTGAGCGGGTTACGGCGGTCGCCGTCGACGCTCACCAGGCGCCCCTCGGCGACCTCGACCTCGAGGCTGCAGGCGTCAGGGCAGTCCAGAACGCAAATGCTGGTGCGCCGCATCGTCATTGTCCCGGGATGCCCGGCTCGGTCATCCGCCGGGGGTCGAGGAGCCGGTCGAGCTCGTCGTCGGGCAGCACCTGCTGCTCGCGGGCGACCTCTCGCACCGTGCGCTTGCTGGCGTGGGCCTCCTTGGCGATGGCCGCCGCCCGATCGTAGCCGATCACCGGGGCCAGCGAGGTCACCATCGCCATCGACTGCTCGATCATCGAGGCGACCCGCTCCTCGTCGACCCGCAGGCCGGCGACGCAGCGGCGGGCGAAGTTGGCGGCGGCGGCGCCGAGGATCTCGATCGACTCCAGCAGGTTCGAGGCCATCACCGGCAGCATGGTGTTGAGCTCGAAGCTGCCCCACTGGCCGCCCAGGCTCACCACCAGGTCGTTGCCGAGCACCTGGGCGCCCACCTGGATCGCCGACTCGGCGATCACCGGGTTGACCTTGCCGGGCATGATCGAGGAGCCGGGCTGCACGGCCGGCAGGATCAGCTCGCCGAGGCCGCAGCGAGGCCCCGAGCCCAGCCAGCGGATGTCGTTGGCGATCTTCATGAGGCTGACGGCGACGGTCTTGAGGGCGCCGCTGGCCTCGACCAGGCCCTCCTGCGCCCCCTGGGCCTCGAAGTGGTTCTCGGCCTCGCGGTACTGCAGGCCGGTCATCGCATTGATCTTCTCGATGACCCGGCCGGCGAACGCCGGATGCATGTTGAGGCCGGTGCCGACGGCGGTGCCGCCGAGCGCCAGCTCCGCGAGGGTGTCGCGGCTGTCGCCGACCCGGCGCACGGCGAGCTCCATCTGCCGGGCGTAGCCGGAAAACACCTGGCCCATGCGCACCGGCGTGGCGTCCTGCAGATGCGTGCGGCCGATCTTGACGATGTCGTCGAGCTCCTCCGCCTTCGCCTGCAGCGCCGCCTGCAGCTCGCGCAGCGCCGGCAGCAGGTCGGCCTCCACCCCCTGGAGGGCGGCGATGTGGATCGCCGTCGGGATGACGTCGTTGGAGGACTGGCCCATGTTGACGTGATCGTTGGGGTGGACCAGCTTGCCGCCGACCTCGCCGCCGAGGATCTCGCTGGCGCGGTTGGCGATCACCTCGTTGGCGTTCATGTTGCTGGAGGTGCCGGAGCCGGTCTGGTAGATGTCGAGGACGAAGTGGTCGTCGAGGTCGCCGCCGACGACCTCCTGGGCGGCCTTGCGGATGGCGGCGGCGGTCTCCTCATCGAGTTGGCCGAGCTCCTGGTTCACCTCGGCGGCGGCGAGCTTGATCATCCCCAGGGCGGCGACGAAGCGGCGCGGGAAGCGCCGGCCGCTGATTGGGAAGTTCTCGAGGGCGCGCTGGGTCTGCGCCCCGTAATAGGCGGCGCGGGGCACCTTCATCTCGCCCATCGAGTCGCGCTCGATGCGATACGCGTCGGACTCACTCATGCTCGGCTCCTCGTCTCCATTTCAGCGCAGTTGCACGCGGTCGACCGCGTCCCAGCGAGACATGTCGGACAGCACCACCTCGTCGCCCTCCTCGAGCCCCTCGATCACCTCGATCAGGTTGACCGAGCCGAGGCCGAGCCGAACGGTGGTGCGCACCGCATACTCGCCGTCCTCGGTGAGCTTGAACAGTTGCACCTGGCTGTCGGACTGCCCGTAGGCGGGCTTGCCGACGTACAGCACGTCGGCGAGCCGTTGGATCTCGATGGTACCGTCGACCGAGAGCTGCGGGCGCGCTCCCGGCGGCAGCTTGTCGACCAGCAGCTCGACGTCGACGGTCACCGTGCCCTGCGATGCCGAAGGATCGATGCGGGTGACGACGCCGGGGATCTTCGCCGTGCGGATGTCGACGACCGCCGGCTGCCCGACGACGATGTCCTTGGCCTGGGTCTCCGGGATCCGCAGCTCCGCCTTGAGCTCGTCGGGCTGGACGACGCGGGCGAGCACCGTACCGGGGCCCACCGCCTGGCCGACCTCCATCGGCATCTCCTGGAGGACGCCGGCGATGCCGGCCTTGACGGCGAGGCCCTCGAGGTCGGCTCGCGCCAGCCGCTCGCGCGCCTCCCGCTGCTGCACCTGGGTGCGGGCGCCGGCCAGCTGGGCGACGATCGAGTCCTCGAAGATCCGCAGACTCTCCTGCTCGAGGGCCTGGCGCTGCTCGAGCTCCTCGGCGCGGGTCTTGGAGATCAGCATGTCGCGCTCCGAGGCCAGGCCCTCCCGGAACAGCTCGAGGTCCCGCTGGTACTGGATCCGCGCCGTCTGGTAGTCGGCCTGGACGGCCGCCGCCTGGGCGCGGCGCTGCAGCCGCTGGCTCGCGAGACGGACCTCGAGATCGCGGTAGTTGGCCCGCTCGACGGCCGCGTCCCACTCGGCGTTGCGGGCGGCGAGCTCGAGGTCGGGGTTGCTCAGCCGCACGAGGACAGTGTCGGCCTGCACCGGTGCCCCCGGCAGCAGCACGATCTGCTCGACCCGCCCCGACGAGCGCGCCGCCACGGCGCGCACCTCCTCGGGCACCAGGGTACCGGCGCCGCGCCGCTCCAGCAGCAGCTCGCCGCGCTTGACCGTGTCGATCCACAGGGCGGCGCGATCGACCGTCGGGGCGGCCCGATCGAGGCGCGAAAGCCCGACGGTGATGACCACCAGCACCGCGAGGCCGCCCCCCCAATAAAGGACGCGCTTGAGCTTCTTCCCCGACGTGTCGCGCTGGATATCCATCCGAACCCACCTTCCGGAGACAGTTTCGCGACCCGGACGCCTAAAGACAAGCCGCCGCACCGGCTGAGCTGATGTTGGCGCTCCGCGACTCCGTACGCCCAGATGGTCCAGGAGGTCGGCTCGAGAGGGAATCGTTCGAATCGATCCCGGCTCGCAACCGCCGCGGATGGCCGGCGGCCGAGGCCGGGCAGGAGCAGGCCCCGGCTCGCTGTGTGCTAGCTTTCCGGCGATAGTCCCATCGAACGAACTTCAGGGGGCTCGCGGCGATGAAGCTGTATCAGGTCGACGCCTTCACCGAGGAGCGGTTCACCGGCAACCCGGCCGCCGTCTGCATGCTCGACGGCCCCCGCGCCGAGACCTGGATGCAGGGACTGGCCGCCGAGATGAACGTCTCGGAGACCGCCTTCCTGACCGCCGGTGACAAGTCGTTCGAGCTGCGCTGGTTCACGCCGTCGGTGGAGGTCGACCTGTGCGGCCACGCGACGCTGGCGAGCGCCCACGTCCTTTGGGAAACGGGTGCGGTCGCCGGCGGCGACTCGATCGCCTTCGATACCCGCAGCGGCGTGCTGACCGCGAGCCGCGACGGCGCCTGGATCGAGCTGGACTTCCCGGCCACGCCCGAGCAGCCGGCGGAGTGCAACATCGACCTCCAACGGGCCCTGGGGGTGGCGCCCAGGTACGTCGGCAGGAGCAAGTTCGACCTCCTCGTCGAGCTCGCCTCCGAGAAGGTCGTCCGCGAGGTCGAACCGGATTTCGCCATGCTCGAGCGGGCCTCGGCGCGCGGCATCATGATCACCGCGCAGGCCGCCGAGGGTCCCTACGACTTCGTCTCCCGCTTCTTCGCGCCGCAATCCGGGGTTCCCGAGGACCCAGCCACCGGCTCCTCGCACTGCTGTCTGGGTCCCTTCTGGGCCCGGCGCCTGGGTCGCGACGAGTTGGTCGGCTATCAGGCCAGCGCCCGCGGCGGCACGATCCGCGTTCGCCTCGACGGCGACCGCGTCATCCTCGGGGGGCAGGCCATCACCGTCTTCGACGCCGAGCTCCGCTAACGGGAGGTGGCCATGATCGCGGCACAGCCGCTACTGCTGGCCCTGATCGCCGTTGCGCTGGTCTCGTTGCTGGCGCCCCAGGAGCCGGGCTTCCACGTCCGCCACTCCGGCGCCCCGCTCTCCGGCCTCCTGGAGGCGGAGAGCGGGGAGTGGGAGCGTTCGCTGGCCGTCACCTGGGGGCCGGCTCCCTACCCGACCGAGTTTCGGGCGTTGTACACGAGCGCCGGGCTCGCGGTGCGCTTCGCCGCCGTCGACGACGCCCCATGGCACACGCTCGGCGAGCGTGACGACCCGATCTGGAACGAGGAGGTCGTGGAGATCTTCATCGATCCGGACGGCGACGGCCGCAACTACGTCGAGATCGAGATCAACCCCGCCGGGGTGGTGTGCGACCTGCAGATCTTCGCCGCCGGGCCGCCCTTGCGCTCCGCCATCTCCTGGGACTTCGCCGGCCTCGAGGCGCGCGTCTCGCCGCTGCGCGACGGCGCCGGGGCGACCGTCGGCTGGACGGTCACCGCGACGCTTCCGTGGGCGGGCTTCGCCGCCCTCGACGACACCGCCGTAACGCTGCCGCCGGTCCCGGGCGATCGCTGGAAGTTCAACGTCTTCCGGATCAAGCGGCCCGGCGGCCCCCAGGCCCCGGAGCGCGGCGCCATCCTCGCCCCATGGTCGCCGACGCCGGGCCCCAGCTTCCACGCCCCCGCGGCCTTTCGCGATCTCGTGTTCGGGGCGGCATATCGTCGATAGCGGTGCGCAGGCCGTGCGCGACATTGGCCCGCGATTCAGAGGGCGCGGTTGTCTTTTCTACGTGCGCGGCCCATCGCCCGGTTTCCTCGGCGGCGTGACGACCAGCGCTTCGAACTCCGGGTGATTGCGGATGTAATCGCGAACGTACGAGCACTGCGGGACCACCCGCAATCCCTCGGCGCGCGCCGCCTCCAGCGCGTGCCTCGTCAGGATGCCGGCCAGGCCGCGCCCCCGCAGGGCCACCGGCGTCTCGACGTACGCCAGCACGACCGACCCGCCTGCCCGCCGGTAGTCGAGAAAGGCGACCTGCTCGCCGACCCGGAGCTCGTAGCGGCCGGCCTCGCGGTTGTCGCGCACAGTCAGCTCACCGTCGATCATCGGACTTTGAACGTGCCGTTGTTTCGCCCCTTACGGAGCGAACATTTCCGTCAGTACCGAGAGAGATTTCTCGAGCGCCTGCGCAGAAAGCCGCCCAAGTCGCTTCACCAGACGACTTCGATCCACGGTGCGGATCTGATCGAGGACGACATGCCCTGACGTGCCGTGAAACCGGCAAGAGACCCGAAATGGATAGGCGTGGCTCCCGGTTGTCAGGGGCGCAACGATGTACGTCTGCAGGTGGGCATTCAACTCGTCCGGGGACACCACAACGCAGGGCCGCGTCTTCCGTATCTCTCGCCCTCGGGTGGGGTTCAGGGCGACGAGATACACCTGGCCGCGTCTCACGTCCGTCGCCTTCACCACTCCCATTCCTCCAGATCAAAAGACGTGGGAGTATCGTCGAGCAACTGATCCTCACCTTGTGCCGAGAGGGCACGGGCTGCTTCTGACCAGCCGCTGCGTAGCCGCGTGGGTGAGATCACGATCTCCCCCTCACGCACCTCGAGCTCAACCTCTTGCGCCAGGCCGACCTGCTCGATAACCGGCTTGGGAAGGCGAATGCCCTTGGAATTCCCGATTCTGATGATCTTGGCCTTCACGTCGACGCCTCCATATGTAATTACATAGTAATCACACTGGTGTCGGTCGTCAAGGGTACGCTACGAGAGGAAGGGGCGACCGACGGCTACACATCGGGAGCGCCCCAGCCGCCGCCGCCCGGCGTCTCGATGCGGATCGACGCGCCGGCCTCGACCTGCACGTTGGCCTTGCCCGGCAGCTCTTGCTCGCGGCGCGTGCCGTCGGCCTGGGGCGTGCTCAGGACGTTACGGCCGCGGGCGCCTGGGGCGCCGCCGTGCAGGCCGTAGGGGGCGTGGGTGCGCCGATCGCTGAGGATGGTGATCTCCGCGGGGCACAGCACCTCGATCTCCCGACGGATCCCGTCGCCGCCGCGGAACCTGCCGGCGCCGCCGGAGCCGCGGCGGATCTCGTAGCGGCGGACCCGGTAGGGATAGGCGTGCTCGAGCGCCTCGATCGGCGTGTTGAGGCTGTTGGTCATGTGGCAATGGGTGGCGTGCAGGCCGTCGGCGGTCGGCCGCGCGCCCATGCCGCCGGCCGTGGTCTCGTAGTAGGCGAACGGCTCGCCGTCGCGCGGATCGACGCCGCCGATCGTCAAGTTGCTCATCGTGCCGTAGCTGGCCGCCGGGATGACCTCGGGGATGGCCAGGGAGAGGGCGCCGAGGACCACGTCGACGATCCGCTGCGAGGTCTCGACGTTGCCGCCGGCCACCGCCGAGGGGGGCAAGGCGTTGACGATCGTGCCCTCGGGGGCGATGACCTGCAGCGGCCGGATTGTCCCGTGGTTGGAGGGGACGGCGAACGGCACGATGACCCGGAAGCAGTACATGACCGCCGACAGCGTGATCGCGTAGATGGCGTTGACGCTGCCGGCGACCTGCTCGTGGGTGCCGGTGAAATCGATGCGGGCCTCGTCGCCTTCGACGGTGAGCTCCACGACGATCGACAGCGGGCCGGTCCCCAGGCCGTCGTCGTCGAGGCAGTCCTCGAAGCGGTAGGAGCCGTCGGGTATGCGCCGGATCGCCTCACGGGTCATGCGCTCGGCGTAGTCCTGCAGGTGGCCCATGTACTCCCGTACGGCGGCGGCCCCGTACTTCGCCGACAGGCCGATCAGCCGGCGCGCCCCGGTGCGGTTGGCGGCGATCTGGGCGGTGAGGTCGCCCTCGCGCTCGCGCGGCGTGCGGACGTTGATGAGGATCAGCTTCATGACCTCGCCGATCAGCTCGCCGCCGCGCATCAGGTGGATGGGCGGGATCCGAATGCCCTCCTGGTAGATCGACCGTGACAGCGGCATCGACCCCGGCGTGATGCCGCCGACGTCGGAGTGGTGGGCCCGGTTGGCGACGTAGAAGGAGGGCGTCGCGGCGCCGTCGACGAACACCGGCTCGACCATCGTGATGTCGGGCAGATGGGTGCCGCCGTGGAACGGATCGTTGAGCACGACGATGTCGCCGGGCCCCATCTCGACGGCCTCGATGGCGGCGGCGACCGACAGCGGCATCGAGCCGAGGTGCACCGGCATGTGCTCGCCCTGGGCCACCATCCGGCCCTCGCCGTCGAAGACGGCGCAGGAGTAGTCGCGGCGCTCCTTGATGTTGGGGGAGAAGGAGGTCCGGCAGAGGGTCACCCCCATCTCCTCGGCGACCGAGTAGAAGAGGTTGCGAAAGACCTCGAGGGTGACGGGGTCCCAGGCCATCGTCAGCCCTCGCGCCGCTCGAGGATGAGGTTGAAGAGCTCGTCGACGCGGCAGCCGAGGCCCTCGGGCACCACCGTCGTGGTGCTGTACTCGACGACCAGGGCGGGGCCGTCGAAGCGGTTTCCGGGGCGCAGCTTTTCGCGATCGACCAGCTTCGCCGTTTGCGAGCGGCCGCCGGTGAACATCGGCTGCTCGCCGATGATCGCCGCCGCGGCGTCCGGCCCCTCGAGCTGGGCGCTCGGCAGCTCGATCGGCGACGAGGCGGCCAGCGCGCGGACCCGCACGTTGACGACCTCGGTGGCGCGCTGCGGATCGGCGTAGCCGTAGCGGCGCTCGTGGGCGCGATGGAACTCGGCCTCGAAGTTGGCGCCGAGTGGGAGGTTGAGCTCGTAGCCCTGGCCGCGGTAGCGGATGTCGAGGCTGCGCTCGAGCGCCAGCTCGGGACGGCCGCGGCCCTCGGCGGCGAAGTCGGCGCGGGCCCGCTCCTCGAGGGCGGCGAGGGGGGCCTGGAGAGCGGCGGGGTCGAGGCCGGCGCTCGGCCGAAGGACGGTCTGCGAGTAGTCGCGCACGTAGTCGGCCAGCAGCATGCCGAGGGCGGAGAGCGTCCCGGCGCCGCCGGGGACCAGGATTCGCGGAATGCCGAGGTCAGCGGCGAGGTCGGCGGCGTGCATCGCGCCGGCGCCGCCGAAGCAGACGAGCGTGAAGTCGCGGGGGTCGTGGCCGCGCTCCAGGGAGATCACCCGGATGGCGCGCTCCATCGTGGCGTTGGCGACCCGCAGGACGCCGGCGGCGGCGTCCTCGACGGAGATGCCGAGCTGGGCGGCGAGGCGCTCCACGCCGGCGCGGGCGGCGCCGGCCTCGAGCTTCTGGGCACCGCCGAGGAAGTGCTCCGCCGAGAGGCGGCCGAGCACGAGGTTGGCGTCGGTCACCGTGACCTCCTCGCCGCCGCGGCCATACGAGATGGGCCCCGGCACGGCGCCGGCGCTCTGCGGCCCGACCCGCAGCGAGCCGCCCTCGTCGCGGCGGGCGATCGATCCACCGCCGGCGCCCACCGTATGGATATCGATGACCGGCAGGCGAATCGGCAGGTCGCCGACCGTGGCTTCGGCGGTCCGTGAAAGCAGGCCCGGGCACAGGCATACGTCGGTGCTGGTGCCGCCCATGTCGAAGGTGATCGCCTGTTCGAAGCCGGCGCGGCGGGCCAGCTCGAAGCCGCCGACCGCGCCGCCCGCCGGCCCCGACAACACGGTCTGCACGGCGTGCCGCTGCGCCGCCTGCAGCGAGATCGAGCCGCCGTTGGACTGCATGATGCGGACGTCGGCCGCGTCGAGGTGATGGTCCAGGCGACCCAAGTAACCGGCCATCACCGGGCCGACGTAGGCGTTGACCGCCGTCGTGCTGCAGCGCTCGTACTCGCGGAACTCGGGGATGACCTCGTGGGAGGCGGAACGGAAGCCGGCGAAAGCGCCATCGAGGGCCGCCAGCACGGCGATCTCGTGGTCCGGGTTCGCATACGAATGCAGCAGGCAGACGGCGATCGAATCGACGCCGGCGGTGGCCAGATATTGGACGGCCTGCTTCAGCTTCCCCTCATCAAGCGGTTCGATGATCTCGCCCGTCGGGCCGACGCGCTCCGGCAGGCCGACCCGCAGCTCCGCGGGAATGATCGGCGGCGGGCGGCGGACGTCGAGGTCGTAGATCGCCGGGCGGGCCTGGCGGCCGATCTCCAGGACGTCCTCGAAGCCGGCGGTGGTCAGCAGGGCGGCGCGGGCGCCGCGGCGCTCGAGCAGGGCGTTGGTGGCGACGGTGGAGCCGTGCACCAGCTCCACCGGCCGGCCGCCGGCCAGCTCCGCCAGGCCCTGAAGGACCGCCGCCGACGGGTCCGCCGGCGTCGAGGGCAGCTTGTGGATCCGCAGGCCGCCGTCGGTTACCACCACGAAGTCGGTGAACGTGCCGCCGGTATCGACCCCGACCAGCACCGCGCTCACCGCTCTGATCCGTACACGAAGCGCTCGATCTCCCCGTGGATCCTATCGACCGTCGCCGCCGACGGCGGCGCCGTGAAGCGCGATACCAGCAGGACGGTCGTGAAGTTGGCGGCCAGCGCCCACAGCGAGTGGTGGATGCCGAGCGGGTTGGGGACGATCAAGAGGGCGAAGTACAGGACCGCGAGGCCGGCGCCGATCCCGGCCAGGATCCCCGACGCGGTGCGCACGCGGCGCCCCGGAAAGCAGACCCCGAGGATGCCGGGCAGCAGTTGCAGGGCCCCCGATCCCGACAGCGTCACCACCGTCACGAGCAACCCGTAGGTACGCACCGACAGCAGGTAGCCGATCACCAGCAGGGCGGCGACGATCAGCCGGCCGACCAGGACGTAGTGGCGGTCGCCGGCGTCGCGGACGATGTAGCGCTGGTAGACATCGCGGGTCAGGACGGTCATGTTCGAGTGCAGGATCGAGTCGAGCGTCGACATCGCCGCGGCGGTGGCGCCGGCGAGGACCAGGCCGGTCAGCCAGGGAGGGGAGTACTCGAACAACATCAGCGGAAAGACCCGGTCCGGGGTCTCCAGGCCGGGCATGACCAGCGCCCCGCCGAGGCCGACGAGCGCCGCCGGGATGTACAGCGTCATCAGGTAGATCGGCGTCGTCGCCCCCAGCCACTTGATGACCCGCCCCGAGGTCGCCGTGTAGTAGCGGATCATGATGTGCGGCTGCAGGATGATCCCGAAGGAGAGGGCGACGCTCATGCCGACCCACATGCCGGGCGTGAAGAAGCCGCGTGGCCCGGGAACGGTCAGCAGGTCGGGCCGCTCGGCGGCGACCCGGCGCCACAGCTCCAACGGCCCGCCGAACAGGTCGTAGGCGAGCACCAGGGCGCCGACCCACACCGCCACGTACATCCAGATCCCCTGCACGACGTCGGTCCAGTAGACGGCCCGCAGGCCGCCGGCGGCGAGGTAGAAGCCGGCCACGACCAGCAGGATGAAGGTGCCGAGCTCGAAGGAGATCCGCTCACCCGAGGCGGCCGAGAGGATGTAGCCGAGCCCCTGCGCCTGCACCTGGATGTAGAGGATCGTGAACAGGACCGAGACGATGGCCACGGCGACCCTCACCGCCTCGCTCTCGTAGAAGTCGGCGAGCAGGTCGGCGGGCGTCATGTAGCCGAAAGCCTTGCCGAGCGCCCAGATGCGGCTGCCCAGCACGTAGGTGATGGCGCCGGTCAGCACGGTCCAGGTGCCGGCGTCCCAGAAGCCGATCCCGTGCGTGTAGAAGAAGCCCCCCGACCCGAGAAACGCGAAGGCCGAATGGTAGGTCGCCACCACGGTCAGGTAGAGGACGACGAAGCCGGCCTTGCGGCCGTAGAGCAGGAAGTCCTCGAGGTCGACGCTCATCCGCCGGTTGGCCAGCACGCCCAGCACGATGGTCGCCAGCAGGTAGACGAAGATCAGCGAGGTGGCGACGACCCACGGCTCCATTCATCGCCTCCCGGTGGATTCGATCCGGTCGCCAGGCAGCCATTGCCTCCGCGCCGGGTCCGGCGACCTTCGTGAGCCGCGGGCCCCGGAGAGGCGCGCGCCACCGCGTCCGATGGCGGCGACCGTCACAGGCCGCGGCGCTGGGCCCACAGCAGGACGCCGATCATCGCCAGATAGACGCCCAGCAGCCAGACATAGAGGAAGGGAAGGCCGAGCACCCACGGCTCGATGCGGTTGACCAGCCGGTGCACGACCGGCGGCTGCGCGAGGGCCATCAGCGCCACGAAGAGGATGACGGCGATGCGGCCGTCGCGGCTGCGCGGCAGCCAGTGGCTCTGC
>DASWHK010000075.1:0-11598 GCA_036398215.1 Acidobacteriota bacterium
GGTGATCCTCAACAAGGGCGTCCAATGGACGGTTCGCGCCACCGGCAGCGTCGGCTTCGTCTGGGCCGCGGAGGTCGGCAACGACAACGCCGTCGAGCTCGAGACCGTGGTCGTTCTGCGCCTGCTCGACGCGGCGGGCGCAGTGCTGCACGAAGCCCGCCAACCCATTACCGTTCCCGCGGGCGACGTGTTCTCCTTCACGACCGAAGGTGAAGTTCCCGAGGCGCAGGCCGGGCGCGCTGATCGCTGGGCCTTCGAGATCGAGCAACCGACGGGGTCGCGAAGGGATCGACGACCGTGATCCCGCCCAGGGGCTGGTCGGCCTGCGGGTCCTCGGTCAAGAGGCAAGCGACGCCAGCAATCGGACGTGCCAGAATGGACGAAGGCTGATCGCAATCCTCGCCATCTTCCCGGAGATCTTCACGTGCCCAAATCGATCCTCAACAAGACCGCCGATGCTCTCAAGGTGCCGCTGCCGCACGGCAAGGCCCTCCACCTCGGGCCGCACCAGACGGGCCAGATATCGCATCACGACCTCGATCACCCACCGCTCAAGGAGCTGATCGACGCCGGGACCATCGAGGTCACCGACGCGGCCGCGAACGAGGCGCTGCCACAGCACGGGCGCCGCGGCGAGATGCCGTTCGAGCCGTGAGCTGAACGGCTTCGGGGCAGGGCCGTCCGAGTACAGCAGCGCAGCTTCACCGCGACTCGGGGTCTTCGCCAGGCGCCTGGCCGCTCGATCGCTCCCCGGGCTCGTCGGCGGCAGGAGGTCTCTCGCACCACGTGCAGGCCGCCGATTCTACGCCGGAAGATCGCGCGTTGCTCTGGCCGATCTACTCGTCGCTCGGGTCCTCCCGGGGATCGCCGCCGGGCGCCTCGCCGCCGGCCCCCTCCGCAAGATCGCCGGGCGCCACCCGCGTCCATCGCATGCCCCCGCAGACCGGGCACAGCCACGGCTCCTGGGTGGCGTCGCGCCACTCCTCGTACGCGCATTGGTCGCAACCGAACAGGACCATGCCGGCCATCATGACACGAGACTGGTGGGTGGACGGGGGCGGCGCTCTCGACGAGCGGAAGCCGCCGGCGTCGGCGGCTACGGCAGCACCTTTCCCGGGTTCAGGATGTTGCCCGGATCGAGCGCCCGCTTGATCGCCCACATCGTCATCACGGCGTCGCCGTGCTCGGCCTCCATGAAGCCGATCTTGCCGTAACCGATGCCGTGCTCGCCGGTGCATGTGCCGCCGATCGCCAGGGCGCGCTCGACGAGCCTGTGGTTGAGCGCCTTGCCGCGGGCGATCTCGTCGGGGTCGCCGGGATCGACGAGGATCAGCAGGTGGAAGTTGCCGTCGCCGACGTGGCCGACGATGGTGACGGTCAGGCCCGAGGCTTCGACGTCGGCCTTCGCCGCCAGGATGCTGTCGGCGAGCTTCGAGATCGGCACGCACACGTCGGTTGTGATCGCCTTCTTGCCGGGCGCCAGCTCGAGGCCGGCGAAATAGGCGTCGTGGCGGGCCTTCCACAGGCGGCTGCGCTCCTCGGGCAGCCTCGACCAGGCGAAGTTCGCGCCGCCGTGCTCGTCGGAGATCTCCCGCACCGCCCGCGCCTGCTCCTCGACGCTGGCGGCGCTGCCATGGAACTCGAAGAACAGCGTCGGCCGCTCCTGGTAGCCGCTCAGGCCCGAGTAGGCGATCGACGCCCGCATCTGGTTCTCGTCGAGCAGCTCGACGCGGGCCAGCGGGATGCCGACCTGAATGGCCGCGATCGCGGTGTCGACGGCGGCGTGCAGGTCCGGGTACTGGCAGACCGCGGCGGAGATGGCCTCCGGGATCCCCTGCAGGCGGAGCTGCAGCTCGGTGATGATCCCCAGCGTTCCCTCGGAGCCGACGAACAGGCGCGTGAGGTCATAGCCCGACGACGACTTGCGCGCCCGCCCGCCGGTGCGGATCACGCCGCCGCCGGCGAGCACGACGGTGAGCCCGAGGACGTTCTCCTTCATCGCCCCGTAACGGACGGTCGTCGTACCCGAGGCGCCGGTGGCGGCCATGCCGCCGAGGGTGGCGTCGGCGCCGGGATCGACGGGGAAGAACAGCCCCTCGCGGCCGAGCTTCTTCTCGAGCTGCAGCCGGGTGACCCCCGCCTCGACGCGACAGTCGAGGTCGCCGACGCTGACCGCCAGGACGCGGTTCATCCGCGACAGGTCGATGCAGACGCCGCCCTCCAGCGCCAGCACGTGACCCTCGACCGAGGTGCCGGCGCCCCACGGTACGATCGGCACGCCGCCGGCGGCGCAGGTGGAAACGATGCGCGCCACCTCTGCGGTCGATGCCGGCGTGCAAACCAGCTCCGGCGGCGTGCTCTCGAACCAGTCCTCGCCGCGGCCATGGTGGTCGCGGACGGCGGGCGCGTCGGTGACGCGGTCACCGAGAAACGCCGCGAGCTGCGGGAGAATCGCTGCGGCCGAACCCTGTCGCGGCGCGGGCATGGCCCAGGTGTGCCACGCCGGGCCCGCCTTGGCAACGCCCGCGGCGCCACGGCGGTTCGCGATGCTGCGTCCTCGAGCCGCGGCCACTTGTGATTCGGTCGCGGGGACACCATCTTAGGGACGGGCGAGGTAGCCTCGTCGCCGCCTTGTGGCCTCCTCGCGCTCCGGGCGCGAAGTCCCTCCGGCGACCGGGGGGTGCCCGCCCCTGAGATTGCATCGATTGCAACGCCCAAAGAGAGGACCGACCATGCGAACGCTCGTTTCCGCCGCAATCGCGGCATTTCTGATGCTGGCGCCGGCCGCGGCGCAAGAGGAGCTCGGTGCCCGTGAGGGCTCGACGCGCCTCGATCACCAGCAAGAGGGACAAACAGGCTCCGAGGACCGCGGCGGCCTCAGCCTCGAGCCCGAGCGCACGATTATCTTCACCACCACCGAGGGGACCTACATGAACCTCGACGTGTCGCCCGACGGCGGCACGATCGTCTTCGACCTGCTGGGCGACATCTACACGATCCCGGTCACCGGTGGGGCGGCGATCCGCGTGACCAGCGGCATGGGGTACGACGCGCAGCCGACTTTCTCGCCCGACGGGACGCGGATCGCCTACATCTCCGATAGCAGCGGCAGCGACAACATCTGGGTGGTCGACGCGGCGGGGGGCGAGCCGCGCCAGATCACGCGCGAGCGCAGCGAGGTGGTCAGCACGCCGGAGTGGGACCCCGACGGCGACTACCTGCTGGCCCGGCGCGACGGCCGCCTGTGGCTGTATCACAAGGACGGCGGCTCGGGCCTGGCGCTGACCTCGTCGGAGCTGGCCAGGGGGCTCGCCGGGCCGGTGTTCTCGCCCGACGGCCGCCACGTCTACTTCTCCTCCCGGGCCGGCGGCGGCGGGGGCGGCGGCGGCCTGGGCTTCGCGGCCTGGCAGGTGCGGCGGCTCGATCGGATCACCGGCGACATCGCCACGATCACCGCCTCGCCCAACGGCGCCTTCCGCCCGGCGATCTCGCCGGACGGCGAGTGGCTGGTGTACGGGGCGCGGCTCGACGCCCAGACCGGCCTGCGCATCCGCCACCTGCCGTCGGATCGCGAGGAATGGCTGATCTACCCGATCGACCGCGACAACGCCGAGCGCTCCGGCAACCTCGACCTGATGCCGGCGTTCGACTTCACCCCCGACGGCACGGCGATCGTCATCGCCACCGGCGGCACCTTTCATCGCATCGACGTCGAGAGCAAGCAGGACACCGCGCTGTCGTTCTCGGCCGACGTCGAGCTGCAGCTCGGCCCCTTCGTGTTCTTCGAGGAACGGCTCACCGAGGAGCCGGTGACGGTGCGCAACCTGCGCTACGTCAACCGCAGCCCCGACGGCTCGCGCGTCGTGTTCTCGGCGCTCAGCCAGATCTGGGCGATGGAGCCGCCGGACGGCGAGCCGTTCCCGCTGGTGCGCCAGGACTTCGGCCAGTTCCAGCCGGTGCTGTCGCCCGACGGCTCGGCGCTGGTGTACGTGAGCTGGGACGACGCGGGCGGCGGCCACGTCTGGCGGCTGCCGCTGGAGGGGAGCGGCGCCGGCGAGCCGCGGCGGCTCACCGAGTACCCGGGCTTCTACCTGCACCCCACCTGGTCGCCCGACGGCACCAAGATCGCCTTCATGAAGGAGGACGCGGCGGCGTTCCGCAACATCTGGTCGCGCAACACGGGGCTGATCGTGTGGATGGACGCCGGCGGCGGCCCGCTGAATGCCGTCGGCTCGGCGCCTTCGGACAACCGCCTGACGTTCAACGCCGACGGCACCCGCATCCGCTATGTCGCCGATGTCTCCGGCGGCCAGCAGGCCGAGGCGGAGTACGTCTCGGTGCGTCTCGACGGCACCGACCGGCGCACGGTGGCGAGGATCCAGGCCGAGACCTACGAGGTGGCGCCCTCGCCGGACGGCCGCTGGATCGCCTTCTCGGTGCGCGAGGACATCTTCGTGGCGGCGCTGCCGCTGTCGGCGGAGCCGCCGACGATCGGCGAGTCGCGCGGCCCCGGCCCGGTCAAGCGCATCACCCGCGAGGGCGGCATCGACCTGCACTGGGAGAACGGCTCCGAGACGCTGGCGTGGACGTTCGCCGACACCTTCTATCGGATCGACGTCGCCGCGGCGATGGCGCCGCGGCCCGACGCGCCCGAGGAGCCCGGCGACGCGGGCGAGCCGGGCGGCGCGGCCGCGGCCGGCGACCCTCCGGGCGGCCCTCCCGGCGGCCCCCCCGGCGATCCGGATCCGACCGGCGGTGACCCGCAAGAGGAGCAGCAAGCCGAGCAAGAGCCGGAGGAGGCCAGCCTGCAGCCCGACGAGCTGCGGATCGCCATGAGCCGGCCGCGCTACGCGCCGCGCGGCACCGTGGCGCTGGTCGGCGCCAACGTCATCTCGATGGCGCAGCCCGCGTTGGACAGCCCGGAGCAGGCCATCCTGCGCGACGCCACCGTGATCGTCACCAACAATCGCATCACCCGGGTCGGCCCCTCCGACGAGGTGGACATTCCCACCGGCGCCGACGTCATCGACGTCTCCGGCAAGTTCATCATGCCGGGGATGGTCGACCTGCACGCCCACCTGCGCCCGCCCCGTGAGGTGTTCGTCGAGACGAGCTGGTCGTACCTCGCCAACCTCGCCTACGGGGTCACCACGACGCGCGACGTCTCCACCAGCAACGACTCGTTCGCCTACGGCGAGCTGGTCGAGACCGGCGGCGCGCTGGGGCCGCGGATCTTCTCCACCGGCCGCGCCATGACCATCGGCAACGCGCGCATCGAGGACTACGAGGACGCGCTCGCCATGGTGCGCCACTACAAGCGGCTGGGCACCAACGTCATCAAGCAGTACATGCAGCCGCACCGCCGCCAGCGCCAGTGGGTCATCCGCGCGGCGCAGGCGGAGGGCATGAACGTCACCAACGAGGGCGGCGGCGACCTGCGCCTCGACCTGACGATGGTGATCGACGGCTACACCGGCTTCGAGCATTCCCTGCCGATCGCCGACATCTACGACGACGTGGTGCAGCTGATCGCCCGCTCGCGCACCTGGTACACGCCGACGCTGGTGGTCTCCTACGGCGGCCCGACGGCGGAGTGGTACTTCTACCAGACCACCGAGGTGCACGACGACGACAAGCTCGCCCGCTTCACCCCCCACGACGACCTCGACCGCCGCACCCGCCGCGGCCAGATGAACGCGCTCGACGAGTACCACTTCATCGCCGTCGCCAGGGGCTCGGCCGCCGTGCTGCAAGCTGGCGGCAACGTCGGCCTCGGCGCCCACGGCGAGCAGCAGGGCATCTGCGCCCACTGGGAGCTGTGGGCCCAGCAGATGGGCGGCCTCTCCAATTACGACGCCCTGCGGGTGGCCACCGTGATGGGCGCCGACGGCCTCGGCTTCCTCGCCGACCTCGGCACCATCGAGCCCGGCAAGCTCGCCGACCTCATCGTCCTGAACGCCAACCCGCTGGACGACATCCGCAACACCAACACCATCGCCATGGTGATGAAGAACGGCGACCTGTTCGAGGGCGACACCCTGCGGATGCTGTGGCCCGAGGAGCGGCCGGCGCCGGAGATGGGCTTCCAGTGGGAGGATCCGGCGGGATTGGGCGGCGAAAGGAAGCGCTAGATCTGGCGGACAGCACCCGCCGCTTGCGGGCACCCCGACAGGGCACGGGTTGCCGGAAGGGCTCTTCTGGAGCTCATCGGCGTCGAGCTGCGCCGGATCGGGCTGACATCGGATTGACCCGCCCATTCCGCGCCGAGGCCGTGACTCTGATCGGGCAAGCAGGGTACATGGCAGGCCAGGACGGCGGCCGCGAGGAGCCTCCCTACTCCTTGGGGTGGTCGCGCTTCTCGAGGAGCTCCTCCAGGTGCTGCCGCTCGATCTTGATGGCGAGGGGGATGTAGCTGATACCGAAGATCAACACGAAGAAGGCCACGACCCAGAGGTGGCGTTCGACCGGACTGCGCCCCGAGATGATGAAGCACGTCCAGAGCAGGAACTCGGAGGTGCCGCCCAGCACGACCGCGGCGCGGCGGCGGCCTTGGCGGAAGATCCGCGGGACGGCAACAGTGCGGATCAACCCGCTCAGCACCACGACGCCGAGCAGGGCCAAGCGGACGGCCTTGGCGGTGGCGTGTGGGTGGGCGTCGAGGTAGAGGATCTGCGCGATGAGGGAAAGGGCCACGAGGCAGTAGACCGGGGCACTGCGCAGCGGCGTTTCGACGAGATGGCCCAGAGTGCTTGCCTGCAGGCGGGTCAGGTAGGTGCGCCGGAAGGCGAGCTGGGCGCGCCAAGCGCTTCCCAGGTCCTCGACGGCCCGACGGGCGGCCTCTTCCTCGCTGAGGCAGCGCCGCATGCCGGCCTCGATGGCGTCTTCGAAGTGGGCGGTGATCTCTTCGAGCACGCGGGCGCGGGAGTCCTCGGACAGACCCTTGGTGGCGACGTCGGTCCAGGGCTTGAGGTGCTTGAACTGTGCGTGCCAGTGGATACACGAGTAGGAGTCGCTCATGCCGGCGCCAGGATCTCGGTGATGGCGGTGGACAGGCGACGCCACTCGGTGCGCTGGGCGGCGAGGGCTTCCTTGCCCCTGTCGGTCAGGCGGTAGTAGCGGCGGTGGCGGCCGTCGGCAGTGCGGTCGAAGGACTGGATGAGCCCCTTCTTCTCCTGCGCGTGCAGCGCGGGGTAGAGACTGCCCTCCTTGAAGTCGAGCACGCCCCGGGAACGCCGCGTGATCTCCTGGGCGATGGCGTAGCCGTACTTATCGCCCTCGCTGAGCACCTGCAGGATGAGGACGGGTAGCGTGCCTTTGAGGTTCATAATGTGTCCCCTCGAACACCGTCATCGGTTCGATGCATCGAAATCCGAGACATACGTACATTGGAAATCGATGCATGTCAAGGGCGTCCTCCTCGAGACGCCGAGAAGCTTGTGCAGCAGTGGCCGCTGCTGCACAATGACGCGCATCTCTGGTTGACAGCCGCTTTCTCGGAGGCCTCATGCGTCGATCGATGCTCGTATTCATCCTCTCGTTTGCCCTCGCGGCGATGGCCCTCGTCGCGGGGGCGATGAGCTCCGTCGCCGGTGCGCCGGAGGAGCTGCAGGCGCTTCCGGTCAACATCACCGTCACCTGCGCCGAGGGTCAGGTCGACGACGTCAACGTCCGCCCGTGGACCGTGCGCGCCAGCCGCGCCGCCGGCAACCAGGTGAGCTGGCGCCTCCAACCCAACTCCGGCGTCGCTTCGGCCGCGATCCGGCCCAAGCCGGGCAACGCCTGGCCGTTCGCCAGCACGCCGCCGCTGACCGTGAACCACAACAGCACCGTCGATTCTGGCGCCATCACCGGCGCTCCGAGCAGCTACTTCTACGACATCGTCGTCGACTGCGGCGGCGGTCAGACGGTGATCGACCCGCGGATGGACATCAATCCCTGACGCGTACGGCCTCCGAGGCACGGGGCGCGCCCGGCGGTAGCGAAAGCGTCCGATGGACGCGCCAACACAGGGAGACGCCTGGTGCTGACGCGGGCGGCGCCCTACCGCAGGCCCAGGGCCTCGCGCAGGCGGGGGTCCTGGCGCAGCTCGGCGAACATCGGGTCGACCCGGATCTCGGCGAGCGAATCGCCGGCGCCGATCGCCGCAAGCAGCGATTGCACCGCTTCCTGTGCCTCCCCCAGCGCCGCGTGAACCACCGCCGCGCTGCGTAGCACGTAGATGTCGGTGGGAGCGAGGCCCAACGCTTGAGAGATGCTGCGTCGTGCCGCCTCCGCATCGCCGAGCATGGCGTAGTAGCGGGCGGCGTCCTGCCGCACGAGGGCGTCGCTGGGGTTGATCGCCAACTGCTCCTCGGCGAGCTCGATCGCCCTCCGGTAGGCGCCGGACGCGCTGTCGCGCTCCCCGGGGGCCCAGTAGTACGCGTCGCCGAGGTTGCCCCAGGCGAGGTAGTTGCGCTCGTCGATCGCCGTTGCCCGTTCGAACATGCGCGCCGAATCGGCATAACGGCCCTCGTAGAAGTAGAGCGTGCCGATGTTCGACACCGCGCTCGAGTACTCGGGGTTGAGCTGCATCGCGCGCTCGAACGAACGCCTCGCCTCGGTCCAGCGCTCGGCGTAGTAGTAGGCAGCACCGAGGCCGCTGTAGATGCTGTAGCCGTCCGGGGCGAGCTGCGCCGCCTGCTCCAGCGCGGCGATGGCCTCGTCGAAGCGTCCCTGGCGCGTGTAGAAGCTCCCCAGCCACTGGTAGCCGGCCCAGTAGTGGGGCCGCACCGCGATCGCCTCCTCATAGGTCGCCTCGGCGCGATCGACCTGGCCGCTCCCCAGATAGGCCTTTGCCAGCTCGATGTAGATCGTGTCGTCGGTGGGCTCGAGGCGGATTCCCTGCTCGAGCTCGGCAATCGCCTGTGGGTAGCGACCGCTGCCGTTGTAGACGACGCCAAGGCAGGTATGACCGGCGGCATCGAGCTCGTCGAGGGTCACTGCGTCGTTGCAGGCCTCGGTGGCGCGGCCAACCCAGGCGGTGTTCTCGGTGAGCTCGTACTTCAACCAGAGAGCTCGTCCCAGGTCCGCGTGAGCGCGCGCGTAGGCCGGATCGACGCGCAGCGCCTGCTCGAAAAGGCCGGCGGCGGTATCGGCGTTGGCGGGATCGCTGCGGTCTTCCAGATAGCCGCGCCCCCGTAGGTAGTAGCCGTAGGCGCGCGGCTGGTCGGTCCCCGCGGCGAGCAGGTCGCGCTCCATCGGCAGCAGCTCGACGCGCAGCATGCGCAGCACGCGCACCGCCACCTGCTCCTCGAGCGAGATCAGATCGTCCAGCGATCCGTCGATCGTGTCGGCATCGACCTGTCGCACCGCGCCGGTATCCACCAGGCTGATGTTGACGCGCGCGCGATCGGCGGTCCGCCGCGTCTCGAAGTTCAACACCAGCGTGACGCCCAGCTCGCGGCGGGCGGATTCGAGGCCGTCGACGCCGCGCTCGCGCACCGCGCTCACCGGCACCACCTGCAGGTCGTGAGACCGGGTGAGCTGGGTAAGGCGCGTGGTGAGCGTGGCGGCGAGGCCGTCGTTGAGCGCCTCCAGCTCGGCGTCGCCGGCTCCGGAGTCGCCGGTGGGCAACACGGCGATGATCCAGTTGGACGCATCGAATGCCCCGCTGCCGGCGACGGCGACGGGCCCGCCCGCAGGCGCCGCCAGCCGGTCGCGCGCCATCCAAGCCAGCGCGACGGCGAGCACGAGCGCCGCCGCGACCGCGGGGAGCAGCCACCACCTTCTCCGCTGCAAACCATCGAGGGCCGACGCTCGAGCGTCCGGGGCAGCAATGTCGGCGCGCAGGCGGCGCAGGTCGACCGCCAGATCGCCCGCCGTCGCGTAGCGCTCCTCGGGATCCTTGGCGAGCATCTTGTCGATCACCGCCTGCAGCGCCGGGCGGCACACCGGGTTGACGATCGACAAGGACTCGTGAGCGGTGTGAAGGATGCGGTCCGTGGTGGCGATCGGCGTCTGGCCGCGGAACGGATGCCGGCCGGCGAGCATCTCGTAGAACACCACCCCGAGCGCGAAGATGTCCGCACGGTGATCACTGCGATGGCCGAGGAGGGCCTCAGGAGCCATGTAGCTGATCGTGCCCCCCAGCTCGCCGGCCCCGCTCGTCGTGAGAAACGTGGCTTCGTCGTTGCCGACGGCGCGCCGGGAAACCCCGAAGTCGAGCAGCTTCACGTCGCCGTACGGCCCGATCATGACGTTTTCGGGCTTGATGTCCCCGTGAACCACGCCCTGGCGGTGCGCCGCCGCGAGCCCCTCGACACATTGATCGGCAAGGTCGAAGAAGTCGCGCTCGGGGATGGGCGCCCGCAACCGGTCGCGCAGCGTGGAGCCCTCGACGTGCTCCATGACGAGATAGAGGTCGTCGCCCTCTTCGAGCACGTCGTAGAGCGCCGCCACCCGCTGGCTCGTGATCCGAGCGGCATTGCGCGCTTCCCGCAGCAGCGTCGAGCGGAGCTCAGGGTCGGCCGCTAGCTCGGGGGCGAGGCGCTTGATCGCCACGTCTCGCTGCAGCATGGGGTCGCGGGCCCGCCAAACCTCGCCCATGCCGCCGGCGCCGAGGCGGTCTCCGACCTCGAATCGCCCAACCCTCTTGCCTGACGGATCGCTCACCCGCGCACCTTTATCTGGAACCTCGAACACGACGCCAGGTCATTATACGTATGCGCGGGACGCGCCGACGGCCTGTCGCCTGCCAGCTTGGCACCGAGGAATCGTAGGCGATCCGGACGTGCGGCTGGAGCAAAAGGCGGCGGTAGCCTCGAGCAGCGCTACTGATCCGCGATGAGGACCACGTCGACGTCGCCGTCGAGATCGGTGTCGGCCAGCTCGGCGAACGGATCGTCGCCGTCGAACAGCTCGAGGACGAGGATCCCGTCGTCGGGGCCGCCGCGCCAGGCGCCGGCAAGCCGGCTCCTGTCGCGATTACCCCGGCCCCGGCGCTCGCCGAAGATCTCGTCGAGTACGGCGCCGGTGAGGATCTCGGCGATTTCACGAGCGCCGATGCGACCCTCCACTCGTCCCCGCGGGGTGCGCTGGAAGACGATCCTGCCGAGCGTGGCCCGGCGCCAGCCGAAGCCACCCAGGCCGAAGCCCTTTTCGAGGCACCACTGGCGCCCGAATACCGGGTGACCGGCGCCAGAGCGGCAAAATGCCGGGCCGCCCTGCCCTCTGCCTCGTGCCTGGCCCCTTTGCCAATCTCCGCTATCCGCGGCCGCAAGCCCTGCGATCAGAAGGAACATGACGACTGCTGTCGGTAAGGCTCGTTTTCTCATGGGAACCTCCTGAAAAGACAATACCAAGGGGGACCCCGCACGGTCACGGCACCCCGCGGATCGCGAACGGTGTTTCGGTCGTCCTAGGATGGTCTACGATCGAAGATCGTGATCTGGCTGCCCCGCACGGGCCGCGAACGACACCAGCCGCCCTGACCCGGACCACCTCCGACCCAACGACCAGGAGCATGACCCGAATCAGTTTCGAGACGCCGGCGCGCACGAGCAAGGATCGCCGTATCCGCGGCCGCGGCGCCGCCGGCAATCCGCCGAATCGCTTCGAGCG